>NZ_CAMLOV010000001.1 GCF_946481715.1 uncultured Mucilaginibacter sp.
CATATAGCATTACCGGTACAATAGGGTGTACGCCAGGTTTAATATCAAATCCTGCCTCGGTCATTTTTTGCCGGAAATATTGCGTATTGCTTTCCAGCTTATCGCGCAAAGCGGTGGTTTCGCTCAGCATATCAAGCACCGCTATTGAAGCGCCGGTTATAGCCGGGGCAAGTGTATTGGAAAACAAATACGGGCGCGAACGCTGGCGCAGCATATCAATAATTTCCTTACGGCCAGATGTAAACCCGCCCGATGCACCGCCTAATGCTTTGCCCAATGTACCTGTGATAATATCAATCTTACCCATCACATTATGGTGCTCGTGCGTACCGCGCCCGGTTTTGCCCATAAAGCCGCTGCAGTGGCTTTCATCTATCATTACTAAAGCATTATACTGCTCTGCCAACGCACAAATTTTATCGAGCTGAGCAATGGTGCCGTCCATAGAGAATGCACCATCAGTAACAATAATACGGTGGCGCAGCCCTTGCGTGGCTTTCAGTTTTTCTTCTAAATCGGCCATATCATCGTGCTTATAGCGCTGGCGTTGGGCCTTGCACAAGCGCACGCCATCTATAATGGAAGCATGGTTCAGTTCATCCGAAATAATAGCATCCTGCTCGTTAAACAACGGCTCAAACACGCCGCCATTGGCATCAAAAGCGGCTGCATAAAGGATGGTATCTTCGGTGCCTAAAAATTCAGCTATCTTTTGCTCCAATTCTTTATGGATATCCTGTGTACCGCAAATAAACCGTACAGACGATAAACCATAACCATGTGTATCCATTGCAGCTTTGGCTGCGTCTATTACTTGTTGGTTGCCAGATAAGCCAAGGTAATTGTTGGCGCAAAAGTTTATCACTTCTTTACCGCCCTGTACGGTGATATCCGCACCCTGCGCAGATGTTATTATACGCTCGCGTTTATAAAGCCCTGCTTCTTCTATTCCGGCAAGTTCCTGCTGTAAAACCGGCTGCAATGTTGTATACATAAAATAGCTGTTTAGGCTGCAAAATTAAACATTAACGCCAAAGGAACGCCTACCTCGTACATTTTTAATATATTACAGCAGTAAACAAACATTTTGGCCTAAAAATTATTATCTGTAAAACCCTATGAAAAAATATTTACCGCTAATTGTTTTACTACTAACCGTTATCCGCGCGTCGGCACAGCAGTATATATTATCCGGCAAAATTACCGGGGAAAAGAACGAACCTGTTCCTTTTGCATCGGTTTACATTCGCAGCGCTACCTATGGCACAACCGCTAACGAAGAAGGCAACTATCATTTTAAATTGAGCCCGGGCACCTATAATGTTGTTTACCGTTTGGCCGGATACGCGGTACAGTCGGTAAATATCACCATTACTGATCACGACGAAATACAAAATATACAGCTGGCAAATGAGGAGTTCAAGTTTAGCCAGGTATCTGATAAATGGAGGCGCAACCAGGATCCCGGCGATACCATTATGCGCATGGTGTTGCAGAAACGCGAAACACATTTAAACGAGTTGAAAGGCTACTCCTGCGCCATATACATCAAAGGCGTACAAAAACTATTAAGCACTCCAAAATCCTTACGTAGCCAGGCCGTTACCCGTGCACTCGATCTCGATTCGCTCGGGCGGGGCATCCTCTACCAATCAGAATCGTTATCGGCCTTTAATTACCAATCGCCAAATAAAGTGCGCGAAATTACCATCGCCTCAAAAAGCGCAGGTATAAACACGGCGTTCGGGTACAATAAAGCATCAGACCTGCAGGTTAATTTTTACAATAATATTTTTACTATACCCGGGCTAAGCACCCGTGGGTATGTATCACCTGTAGCATCAAGCGCGTTCACTTACTACCGCTATCAACTTGTGGGCAGTACCATACAGAACGGGCAAACCATATACAAAATACAGGTTATCCCTAAACACGAATACGGGCAGTATTTTACCGGTAATATATATATTGTAGAAGGCGAATGGCGCATATACAGCGTAGACCTGATGCTGAAAGGCAGAAGCAATTCGCTTAACCTGGTGGATACTTTACAGGTAAGGCAGCAATATATACCTATTACAGATAGCGTGTGGATGCCGGTATCGGTACTGTTTAACTTTAAGGGCTCGGTGCTGGGTTTTAAATTTGGCGGCTACTATCAAGGTATCTATAATAATTACAAGCTAAACCCTACTTACCCCGATAAATATTTCACCGGCGAAATATTGAAAATTGATACCGCCGCAAATATAAAGCCAACGGCTTACTGGGATGCCAACCGGCCTGTGCCTTTAACTAAGCTGGAGATGAGAGACTATCAAAAAAAGGATAGCGTTGCGGCCTACCATAAAACGGAGGCATACCTGGATACCTTACAGCATACCAAAAACAATATTAACTATCCCGGCTACATCATTTTTGGCTACAATGCAAGCAGCCGCAACGAAAAAGATTCGCTTTATATCTACCCATTCTTACAAACCCTTTATTACAACACTGTTGAAGGTTTTGGCATAAATGCAAAGGTGCGTTATACCCGCACTATTGATGATTTCCATTCGCTGGCTATAACGCCTGCTTTAAGGTATGGGTTTTCCAATAAATTATTTAGCGCTAATATCCTTACCGAATACCGCAACGACCCGTTCCACAACGCCAAATTTTGGGCAAGCTTCGGCAACGATGTGCTCGACCTTAATAACGTAGGCACGCGTTCGCTTTACTTTAACACACTAAGTACCATCCTTAGCGAAAATAACTACGTAAAATATTACCGTTCGCACTACGGTAGTTTTGGCTATCAGCGCGAGGTAGTAAACGGTGTTTTGTGGAGTGCAAACCTTAGCTATTCCAGCCGCACGCAGTTGTATAATACCAACTTGGGGCATTTGGTTGACGTGAAAAACAAAGAGTTCACGTCCAATAACCCGCTCGCCCCGGCAGGGACTCCGCCCGATGACCGTTCGTTTCTATTCCCCGAGCACCAGGCACTATCATTCACCACGGCTGCAACCTTTACGTTCGACCAGCAATACATCACCCGCCCAACAGGCAAGTTTAACTTACCATCTAAATACCCAACGCTTACCGTTACGTACCGCAAGGGGTTCCAGGGCGTACTTGGCTCAGATGTTAACTATGATTTCGCGTCGGCAGATATTTCGCAGTATAATATCCGCGTCGGCTTATCTGGTTACTCGTCGTTCAAATTAACTACAGGCGGTTACTTCAACAACAAACGGCTGTATTTTATGGATTACTACCATTACTTAGGTAACCAGGGCACCACGTTCGATCCTACCTATATCGGTAGTTTCCATTTCCTGCCTTTTTACACGTATAGTACTAACGGCGGTTTTCTTGAGGCTCATTACCAGCATAATTTTGCCGGGTCGCTGCTAAATAAAGTACCGTACCTGCGCCGTTTAAAGCTGGAAGAAGTAATAGGCGCCAACTTTTTAACCACCAAGGGCAACCCTAATTACCGCGAGTTTTATGTAGGCGTGCAAAGGCTCATATTCCGGGTAGATTATGGTATCTCTTACGCCGGCAACAAAAAATACCTGCAAGGGATCAGGATATTTTACGGTATAAGGTAAGGTAAACGCCCGCCGAATATTGCATTGCTGGTGCCATACTATTCTACTCTGTTAATGATAAATTGCAGGGCTGGTGCTTAAACTATTAATCAAGCTATACGCTAACATGCGTATTTGCCGCAAACTAAACTAACGTGACAGCAAAAGCGAGGTTTATTACTTCTTCGCTAATATATATAGTAATTATAATTACTATATATATTATTTCGAAATATACCATACTTATACTTTTAATACCAAACATATAAAGCAATAATATTTATAATATCTATTATATAAGCTGCTAAAATTTGATACATTTAGCCACCAGATATTATCACAATGAACTGTATATGCTTAAAACTCGCTGACGCGAGACGGAAACTTATATCCAACCCTGCAAAATACTTTTTACTGCTTATTTTATTTTTTACAGTTGCTTCTTCGGCATCTTTAAAGGCACAGATTGAAAAATTAAATCAAACCATCACTTTCGCACCCGTTCCCGATAATAAAACATTTGGCGATGCGCCCTTTGCTATTTCTGCGACAACAAATGCAGGGTTGCCGGTGTCTTTCACGGTACTATCGGGGCCGGCAACAATTTCGGGCGACATGGTTACTTTAACCGGTGCCGGGGTAATTACCCTGCAGGCCAATCAACCCGGCAATTCTCAGTATGATGCCGCAAACGTTGTTACGCAAAGCTTTACCGCCGCCAAAGCAACTCAAACAATTACTTTCAATACCATACCATCCAAGCCATATGGCACGGCGGACTTTGCGCCGGGCGCTGCAGCTACTTCGGGATTAGCTATTACTTACACCAGTAGCAATACGTCAGTTGCCAAAATTACCCGCGGAAAAATACATATCGTGAAAGCCGGAACATCTACTATCACTGCTTCGCAGCCTGGTAATGCAAACTTTAATGCAGCTGTGAGCACAACACAATTGCTTACTGTCACCATAATAAATCAAACCATTGCGTTTGCCACCATTCCCCCAGCCGGCTTTGGAAGCCCCGATTTTTACCTCGGAGCTGTTTCAAGCGCAGGCCTGCCGATAACTTACACCAGCAGCAATGAAACGGTAGCCACCGTTGATAATGGACAAATACATATTGTAGGACTGGGGAATACCACCATTACGGCTTCGCAACCGGGCGATGCCAGCGTTTTTGCAGCAACAAGCGTAACACAAGTACTAACGGTTTTAAAAGGCAATCAGCAAATTAACTTCCAGCCGATAGAACAACGCGACACTGGTGCCGGAGATTTTTCGCTCGGGGCAGCCGCAAGCTCCGGGCTACCGCTGACTTTTATAAGCAGCAATACATCTGTTGCTACCGTTACCAATGGCGTTATCCGCATTGTTGGGCAAGGCACAACCAACATTACAGCTTCCCAGCCAGGCGATAATAATTTTAATGCCGCCGCACCGGTAACGCAGGCATTTACCGTAATACCATCTCACGATGCTAACCTTGTTGCAATAAGCTCAAGCGATAGCAGGCCAATCTATCTCATCGGTGATTACTATTACCCCAATGTTTTTTCACCCCAGACGTTTAATTATTTCCAATTTGTAAGTCCAGATGTTACTACTGTAAACATCACCGCCGTTACATCAAGTGCCTCTGCTACAATTACCATCAACGGCAGAGTTGCCATAAGCGGTGCACCGTCATCAAAATTCAGGCTGCCTATCCAAGAAAATAATTTCGATATCGTTGTGACAGCACAGGATGGCAATAAACAAACATACAGGCTTACAGTGTACCGTAGTTCAGTTAACGCCAACTTGCAAACGCTTACAATAAGCGATGGCACCTTAACCCCGGCCTTTTCGCCATTCAGAACAACCTACAAGGCTACCGTTAGCAACGCAACAACGTTTGTTACGGTAGATGCAACGACAGTCCACCCAAATGCCTTTGCTTATTATTTAGAGAGGGCGCCCCTTAACAGTGTCCATCCCGAAGCAAGAGATTTGGTTGTTGGTGATAATACAATCCAGGTGGGCGTGACTTCTGAATCCGGAAATCGTAAGGTTTATACTATTGTATTTCACAGGCAATCCAATACCGAAACCCTGGCCGCTCTAAGCATAAGCAAGGGTACGTTAACGCCTGCATTTTCCCCCGGTTTGTTGACTTATAAAGATACCGTGAGCAATTCTTGGGTTACGGTTAAGCCAACAGCGGCAAACGCTCTTGCCACCATAAAAGTCAACGGCGTTTCCGTTGCTACCGGTGCCAATTCCGCAAACATCCCTTTGGCCGTAGGCAATAATACGATCTCTACAGTTGTAACATCAGAAGATGGCACGAAAGTCCGCACCTATACCATCGTTGTCCACCGCATATACGTCAACACCGATCTGGCTAACCTAACACTGAGTAGCGGTGCGCTAACACCTCTATTTTCAGCCGGCACAACCAGCTATTCGGTAACGGTACCTAACGCTACAGCATCAATCAGTTTAACGCCAACCACCAGCCATATTGCTGCCACGGTAAAAGTAAATGGTGTATCAGTGAGTTCCGGCACTCCTTCAGCAAGCATCCCCCTTGTTAACGGGCCAAATATTATCAATGTGGATGTAACCGGCAGCGACGGTGTAGCACTACAAACTTATACCGTAACCGTAAACCGCCAATCTAATAACCCCAAGCTTGCCGGCCTTACTATTAGCAGTGGCGATTTAACACCGGCCTTTGCTGAGGGAACATATAGCTACAGCGCATCAGTAAGTAATGCTACCGCATCGGTTATGGTAACGCCAACTGCCGCAAATAAAAATGCAACAATAAAAGTTAACGGTGCGGTAGTAGCCACCAAAACAGCTTCGGCCGCTTTACCGCTTATATTGGGCGCCAATGCTATTGCCGTGGCAGTTACCTCGCAGGACGGCTCAAAAACCTATACCTATACTATAACCGTTAAACGCCTTTCTAACAACAGTAATTTATCTGCGCTATCTATTAACAGCGGGGTTTTAACGCCAGCATTTGCGGCCGGCACAACAAACTACGCGGTCCCGGTAAGCAATGCAACGGCGACTATAAAAATAACGCCTGCGGCGGCTAATCCGCACGCAACTATAACCGTAAACGGAACACCGGTAGTCAGTGGCACAGCTTCAGCATCGTTGCCCTTGTTTGTGGGCAGCAACATCATTTCTACAGTGGTAACATCCGAAGACGGCTTAAAAATCCGCACATATACGGTAAATATAACAAGGGCAGCCCCGGCGGGGATAATTGCCCTTACCCGATCAGCAGGCAGTTCCACACCAGACATCGTCCGCGACAGCTCCCTCAGCCCGGAAATGTACGGCGTGCACGAACCGCTTGTTAAACAGGCCGTATCGCCCAATGGCGATGGGCACAATGATGTTTTGTTTGTAGATGGTATTGATAACTACCCCGACAATACCTTAAAAGTGATAAACAGCAGCGGGAAATTGATATTTGAAATTGCTGGCTATGATAACGTGAGCCACATTTTCGACGGGCATGCCGGCAATAACGGAAAGCCGCAACCAGCCGGCACCTATTTTTACCAGCTATTGTATAAAGCCGACGACGGTAGCCAGAAACGAAAAACCGGTTTCTTTGTTCTGAAGTACTAATCGCAGTTCCTGTTTAACGCTATCAGATAAAAGCCCGGTGCATTTACCAGTACCGGGCTTTAGTATAAAAGTGTTTTTGTTTTGGCAGCCCCACCTTTAATCATTACCATAAATTTTTTATCTTTGCACCTCATTTAACACCGTTTGCAGCGGCATCAATGATTTTATGGCAAAATACAATACACTACTGTACTATTGTTATTCAACAATAGCCGATGCGGAGCAATTTGCTGCCGATCATTTAAAATTCTGTAAAAGTTTAGGGCTAACCGGGCGCATTATTGTTGCCGAAGAAGGGTTGAACGGCACCGTTTCGGGCAGTACCGAGTCCTGCAAAACCTATATGGACACCCTGCATGCCGATGAACGCTTCGCCGGTATCGATTTTAAAATTGATGAGGTTGAGGAGCCTTCCTTTGTAAAAATGCACTGCCGTTATAAATCGGAGATTGTGCATTCGGGCCTGCGCGACCCGAATATGATCAACCCGCAAAAACAAACCGGCAAGCATTTAGAACCCGCGGAGTTTTTGGCGATGAAGGACCGCGATGACGTGGTAGTGCTTGATGTGCGATCAAACTACGAGCATAACCTGGGCAAATTCAAAAACGCGGTTACGCTGGATATCGAGAACTTCCGCGATTTCCCGGCCATGATAAACGAGTTGGCCCAGTATAAAGATAAAAAGATCCTCACCTATTGCACCGGCGGCATTAAATGCGAAAAAGCATCAGCCCTGTTATTGCACGAAGGTTTTACCGATGTGTACCAATTGCACGGCGGCATCATCAAATATGGCAAAGAAGCAGGCGGCGAAGATTTTGAAGGCAAATGCTACGTGTTTGATAACCGCCTTTCGGTGGATGTGAACAGCGTCAACCCGGTGGTGATCTCTACCTGCCTAAATTGTGGCAAAACCACGCCGAAGATGATCAACTGCGCCAACCCCGAGTGCAACGAGCACTTTACCCAGTGTGATGAATGCGGTACCGCTATGGATGGCTGCTGCAGCGATGCTTGCAAAGAGCATCCGCGCAAGCGTGCTTATGATGGCACGGGTTACTATGTAAAAGTGCCGCAGCCGGTAAATACCCAAAAAGGGAACAAGCTGCAATTGGCAGACTAATATAAAATAAGCTTATCCCACCCGGTAAGCTTATTTCTTTTTATTCAATCCCAAAACTGTATTTTCGTACAAATATTTGGCGGCTACCTATCGCTACCCATCATCCTATGCGCAAAAACGTCCTGCTGGCTTTTATCCTGCCTTTGCTAAGTATTACCGCTTTTGCGGCAAATATTAAAAGCATTGGTGTGCCTTACGTGCAAAATTATACCAAGGCGCAATATCAGGCGGGCAACCAAAACTGGTCGATAACGCGGGATGAGCATGGCGTAATGTATTTTGGGAATGACGAGGGCCTCCTCTCCTTCGATGGTAAATACTGGCAGCTAAACCGTATGCCCAATGGGCTTATAGTACGCTCGGTTGCTGCGGATGGTAAAGGCAAAATATACTCCGGCGGCTTCGGCGAGTTTGGCTACTGGGAAAACAAGAATGGGTTTTTAAAGTACAAGTCGCTTATTCATCTGGTGCCCAAAGAATATCAGCCCATCAACGAGGAAACCTGGAAGATCTATATCGAGCGGGACCGGGTTATATTTCAGTCCTTTGGCTTTATATATATTTATGCAAACGGGCGGGTTAGCGTTATCAAAGCGCCGAAGCCATTCCTGTTCCTTTTCCGCCCCGGCGGCCGGTATTTTGTAGAAGAGGTAGACGTTGGCCTGTTCGAATTAAAAGGCGACAAGCTGAGCATCATAGCGGGTAGTAATATCCTGGGTAGCCGGGTGCTATCTGTGCTGCCTTTTCGGCAAGGCAAGTACCTCATTGGCACCGCAAAAAACGGTTTGTTTGTTTACGATGGCAAGCAAATTACGCCATGGCAAAACCAGGCGAATGATTTCCTTAAAAATTACCAGCTAAACAATGGGGCTTTAGTATCGGGCAAATACTTCGCCTACGGCACTATTTTAAGCGGCATTGTTGTTATTGATACCGCCGGCAATGTGGTGCAGCACATCAATAAATCCAGCGGGTTGCAAAACAACACGGTGCTTAGCCTTTATACCGATGCACAGCAAAACCTTTGGGCAGGGCTGGATAACGGCATCGACCGGATAGAATTAAGTTCCCCGCTCTATTTTTATTTCGATAAAACCGGGCGCTTTGGTACAGTGTACTCCAGCATCATTTTCAACAATAAAATATACCTCGGCACCAACCAGGGCTTGTTTTACAGCGATTGGATAGGCTCCGGCAGCAGGCGTTTGTTCCAATCCTTCGATTTTCAGCTCATACCCGGCTCGCAGGGGCAAGTTTGGGAACTCTCCTTACAGGATGGGCGCTTGCTATGCGGGCATAACGATGGCACTTTCCAGGTAAACGGCAGCAGCATCACCAAAATAACATCGCTCAGCGGCGGGTGGGCCCTCAAAAAATTCAACACCAACCGCCTTATACAAGGCACTTACACCGGGCTGATTATTTATCATAAAGATGCCGCCGGTAACTGGGTTTTCGAAAACAAGGTAGAAGGCTTCCGCGAGCCATCGCGTTATGTAGAACAGGATAGCAAGGGGCAAATTTGGGTGAGCCATGCTTACAAAGGCATTTATAAAGTAACCCTTACGCCCGACTTGAAACGCGTGGCATCCCAAAAATACTATGATAAAAAATCGGGGCTGCCGGATAGTTACAACATTGGGGTTTTTAACCTGGATAACCGTATTGTTTTCTCATCCGAGTCGGGCTTTTATGTTTACGATGATATTACCGACCGGTTTTACAAATACTCGCAGTTAAACAACAGCCTGCGCACCTTCTCCTCATCAAACAAGGTGATTGCGGCCGTGGGCAAAAAATATTGGTTCATCAACCATGGCAAAGTTGCACTTGCCGATCTTTCGGTACCGGGCAAGCTCAGTATCGATTCTAACAGGTTCAGCATGCTGGATGGGCAAATGTTGCGCAACTACGAAAATATCAACCTCATCAACAATCAAATTTACCTCATCAGTGTTGACGACGGCTTTGTTATACTGAACGATGAGGACGCCAGGCAGCAACAACGCCAAAAACTGCCCCAGGTATTAATACGCCAGGTGGAAAACATTACGGATAAAATCTCCGCCATCAGCAACATCGGCACGGGCAATAACAACCTCGAACTGCCTTTCAATCAAAACAATATCCGTATTTCGTACAGCTTGCCCTATTACAGGCAAGCGAAAATTAAATTCCAGTATTACCTGGATGGCTACTCGCGCCAGTGGAGCGACTGGAGCCCGCAAAGCCAGAAGGAATTTACTAACCTTAACCAAGGGACTTATAACTTTAAAGTACGCGCCAAAATAAATGATGAGAATGTATCAGAAATAACCACGCTTACCTTTAATGTACTGCCGCCATGGTACCTTGGCAAGGCGGCCCTTGTTGTATATGTATTGCTAATTATAATGGCTTATTACGTCATCAGGCATTATTACCGGCTTAAGCTAAAACGCCACCAGGCCGAGATACAGGAAAAATTACAACGCGAAAAAGAAGAATTCCTGCGCCGCGAAGCGATCACCAATGAGCAGCATATTGTTACCATAAAAAACGAACAGCTACAGGCAGACCTTGCCAGCAAAAACCGCGAATTGGCAAACAGCGCCATGAACATTGTTTATAAAAACGAACTGCTGCAAAAATTAAGCGACGAGATAAATAACTTTAAAGATAGCGCCGGTAAAAGAATATCAGAAGACCAGCTAAAGAAGATACACAACGTAATAAACGATGGCATGAGCGATGAGCGCGACTGGAATATTTTTGAGCGCAGCTTTAACGAAGCACATGAGAACTTTTTTAAAAAATTAAAAGCAGGGCACCCCGACCTGGTACCCAACGACCTGAAACTTTGCGCTTACCTGCGCATGAACATGAGCAGCAAAGAAATGGCATCCTTACTAAACATTTCGTTGCGCGGTGTAGAGATCAGGCGCTACAGGCTTCGTAAGAAGCTAAACCTGGAGCATGATAAAAACCTTGTGGAGTTTCTCATCGAACTATAATACTACATCATTACCTCTCATAGCCTATAGTGTACCCGGTATCCCTTTTAAGAAGTTTGTAGTATGTACAAACTACACTATGCCAAACTTAAAATATTGGTTTTAAGCTATTTATATTTTTAATGAAATTTAGATGAGAAAGTGTTTTTGCATTGATGTAATAATGTAGAGGAACATTATTTGTTAAAATTACATTAACTCCGCAATTTCGATGCGTCAAAAAACCAATTAATCCAAGTACTAACAAATCACTACCCACTATGAAGAGAGTTTATACCATCTCGGGGTTACTTCTATTGTTTACTTTTTTTTCAACTTTCGCTGTAGCGCAAAACATTATCGTAAAAGGTAAAGTTAGCGATGCTAAAACAGGCGAGCCGCTCATCGGCGTAACAGTTGCAATACAAGGTACATCAACAGGTAGCCAAACCGATGTTAACGGCAGTTTCTCACTAAATGCCGCATCAAATGCAACCTTACAGGTATCCTATATAGGTTATACTACGCAGTCCGTCCCTGTTAACGGGCAAACCAGTATCGATATCAAATTACAGCCATCATCTACCGAATTAGCACAGGTTGTTGTAGTTGGTTACGGCACGCAACGCAAGCTGGATGTTACGGGTTCCGTAGCGTCTGTAAAAGGCGAAGAAATTTCCAAGCAACCTTCTACTAACGCCATCAGCTCTTTACAGGGTAAAGTTGCCGGCGTGCAAATTACCAACAATGGCGCTCCGGGTTCATCACCAGAGATACGCATCCGCGGGCTTGGTACTGTTTTCGGTAATGCTAACCCGCTTTATGTGGTAGATGGTGTTTGGTTTGATGATATCAGTTTCCTTAACCCGACAGACATCGAGAACATGAGCATCCTGAAAGACGCTTCGGCAGAATCTATCTATGGTGTGCGTGCAGCAAACGGTGTTGTTTTGGTAACAACCAAAAAAGGCAAAGGGGCACCAAGCATTAGCTATAACGCTTACGGTGGCTGGCAAAAGGTTACCAATCAGCCAAAACTGGCAAACGCATCAGAATATGCGCAGCTGGTGAACGAGTTGAACGGCAGCAACACCTTTACCGACCCGGCAAGCCTTGGCGAAGGCACCAACTGGCTTAACGTTATATTACGCAACGCCTTCACCATGAAGCATGACCTAACCATTAGCGGCAGTACCGAGAAATCTACGTACAGCTTCTCTGGCGGCTACCTCAAACAACAAGGCGTGGTAGACGGCAACAACTATGACCGTGTTACCGCTCACTTACAACAAGACGTACAAGCTACTAACTTTCTAAAAGTAGGTTATAACGCAGTACTGCAAGGCAGCAAATCGCGCGATATACCGGGTGGCATTATTTACAATGCCTACACTGCCGCGCCTGTGGTTCCTGTATTCTACTCAAATGGCAGCTATGGCGACCCTAACGACTACCCGGTAGGTAATATCCCAAGCAACCCTCGTGCTACGCTTGATTACTTTAACCAACGCTCTAACAATTACCGCTTAACGGGTAATGTTTTTGCCGAAGTAGGGCTTGCCAAATTCCTGAAATTTAAAACAAGCTTTGGTGGCGAATTTGGCCAGGCTGAAGTGCGTGGATACAACCCGGTTTACCAGGCCACTACTACCCAGTTCAACAAGATCAGCGACCTGAGCATCTCCCGTTCTGATGTACGCAACTGGATATGGGAAAACACCCTCACATTCGATAAAACTTTTGGCAAGCACCGCTTAACCGTGCTGGCGGGTCAATCGGCTCAGCGCTATAAATCTTATAGTATTACAGGTACCGCGCAGAACGTACCTAACAGCAGCGATGGCGACCTTTACCTTACCTTAGGCTCAAACGACGCTACCAACCCACGTACCGTTACCGACGGTGGTTCATTAGCAACCTACCAGTCGTTCTTTGGTAGGGTTAACTACGCATTTGCCGATAAATACCTGTTAAACGCTTCTTTCCGTGCAGATGGTTCATCTAAATTCATCGGCAACGAGCGTTGGGGTTACTTCCCATCGGTTGGTGCTGGCTGGGTTATCAGCAACGAAGAGTTCATGAAAGACCAAACCATTTTTGATAACTTAAAACTTCGCGGCAGCTGGGGTAAAATAGGTAACGCGTCGGTTCCGGCCAACCTGTCTGTTCTTACCATCAACAATGGCGCAAACTTTACTGCTATTTACAATGGTGTATCTGCATCAGGCGCAAACATCACCACCATTGTCCCTCCTATCACTTATTGGGAAAGAGGCGTTGGTACTGATATTGGCCTGGAAATGGCTTTCCTGAAAAACAAACTAACTTTTGAGGCAGATTACTACCAAAAGAAAACCGAAAGGGCTATATTCCAGATTCCTATCCTGGGCTCTATAGGTACCAGCGGTGGTACTATCTTAGGTAACCAGGCAACATTTGATAACCACGGTTTCGAGTTCTCGGCCAGCTGGAGGGATAATATCAATAAAGATTTCTCTTACTCAATTAGCGGTAACTTCAGCATCAATAATAACAAAGTAACTGCAACCGAAACCGGCGCAAACCCAATTTATGGTGGCGGCGGCGCGGCAACAGGCGGCCAGTTGGCTACCCGTACCATTGTTGGCCAGCCTATCGGCGAATTTTACGGCCTTGTGGTTGATGGCGTGTTCCAAAGTGCTGCCGAAGTTGCGTCTTCGTTGCAAAAAAATGCTAAACCCGGCGATTTCAGGTACAAAGACCTTAATGGCGATAACGTAATTGATGCAAAAGACCGTACCGTTATTGGTAACCCTAACCCTAAATACCTGTATGGCTTAAACACCAGCTTCACCTACAAACAATTTGATTTGGCGGTTGATTTGCAAGGCGTTGCCGGTGTAGACGTTTACAACGCTAACTTAGGTTACCGCTTCGGTGCCGAAAACTTCACTAAAGATTTTTACGATAACCGCTGGCATGGTGCAAGTACTTCAAATACCTATCCATCTGCCAGCATAGGCGGCGGCGAAAACTATAAACCAAACAGTTTTTATGTTGAAAGCGGCGCGTACTTCCGTATCCGTAACTTACAGTTAGGTTACACGCTGCCGGCTTCTGTAGCTTCCAAAATGTTCATGAAAAAACTGCGTGTATTTGCAAGTGCGCAAAACGTGTATAACTCATTTAGTTACCGGGGCTTCAACCCCGAAATTGGCGGTTCGCCAACCAACGCAGGTATCGATAACGGGGCATACCCATTATATGCTACCTACAACTTTGGTGTAAACGTTACATTTTAACATAAAAATATTAAAGGACATGTTTAACAAAAACTTTAAATACGCACTGGCCTTAAGTACATGCGCAGTGCTGATGATATCGCAAGGGTGCAAGAAAAGCTTCCTGGATGTGCCACCGCAGGCCCAACAACCCAGCGTAGAATTTTTTAAAACCCAGGATGATGCAACAAAGGCTGTAAACTCTATTTACGCCAATCTGCGCGAGTGGAAACAAACCGCCTTTGCACCTATGGCCGTAGAAAGCCTGGGCAGCGACGAAACAGAAAAAGGCAGCAGCGAAAGCGATGCTACCTACTTAAACACTTACGACAACTTTACGGTAACGGCTACCGACGGGCAATTACAGGATTTTTGGAATGGCCAATACCAAAGCATTAACCTGTGCAACCAGGTTCTTGATAACATCCCTGCCATCACCATGGATGAAACATTGAAAACCCGTTACATTGCCGAGGCAAAGTTTGTGCGCGCCTATAACTACTTTAGGCTGGTACGGGCTTTTGGCGATGTGGTTTTAAGGCTGCACTTACCAAAAGATGCCAGCGAATACAATCAGCCGCGTACTGCTAAAGCGCAGATATACGCTGCCATTGAGCAGGACCTTACTGATGCTGCCGGCGTATTGCCGCAATCCTACGGCCCCGCTGATATTGGCAGGGCTACCAAAGGTGCTGCATTGGCATTACACGCAAAAGTGGCCATGTACCAAAAGAAATGGGCCGATGTATTAAACTTTACCAACCAGGTAATGGGTATGGGCTACTCGCTGTACCCTAACTTTGAGCAGGAGTTCCGCATTGCGCACGAAAACAGCACCGAGTCGGTGTTCGAGATCCAGTGCCAGAGCTTACCGGGAGGCGCCGCTAACAGCCAGTACTCGCAGATACAAGGCGTACGTGGCTCATCAGGCGGTGGCTGGGGCTTTAACGTACCTACACAGGCACTGGCCGATGCTTTTGAAGCCGGCGACCCACGCAGGGACGCAACTATCATCTTCCGCGGCGAAACCACTCCGGAAGGCGACGCAATACCTGCAACAGGAGATAACCCGCGCTACAACCAAAAATCATACGTTCCGTTCAGCGTACCATTCCTCCAAAACGAAGGCGAGGACCAAAACGTACGCGTTATACGTTATGCCGAAGTATTATTGATGAATGCCGAAGCCGCTAACGAAACCGGTAACTCCGCACAAGCAATTGCTTCGTTAGAGTTGGTAAGGGCACGGGCAAGGGGCGGCAACGCAGCTATACTGCCAAAAGTAACCACTACAGACCAGGGAGGGCTGCGCACTGCTATATGGCACGAACGCCAGGTAGAACTGGCCATGGAATTTGACCGTTATTTTGACGTAATACGCCAGGGCCGGGCTGCCGAGGTATTTGGCCCTAAAGGCTGGAAGGCCGGCAAAAACGAAGTTTGGCCGGTACCGCAAAACGAGATTGACCTGAGCGCAGGTACGCTTACACAAAACCCCGGTTATTAATTAAAACAGTAAAGGCACAATGAAAAATATTACAAAAACACTTGGTACGCTACTGCTTTGCGGTACTGTTATCGGCATAGCACTTACAGGCTGCCAAAAAAAAGCCAATGATTTTCGTCCGGATAAACCAATCCCTAAAATCGATGGGTACAACAGCTCAACAGAGGTTGCCGCAGGCACCCTGGTTACTTACCTGCCGTTTAACGGGGCTGTTACCGATAGCGTAGGCGCACTTACCGGTACGGCTACTAAAATAACGTTTGATGCCGGCGTAAAAGGCTCGGGCTTTAAAGGTGCAACGGATGGCTTCCTTATATACGGAAGCGCCGGCGCAACTATCCCATCACTTCAGCAATTCACCATCGGCTTTTGGATGAATGCTCAAAAAGCCATTAAAGATGCTCCTGCGCGCGGCATATTCTCGCTCAACAACAGCAAGGATTTCTGGGGAAATATAGATATCTACCTGGATGGCTACCGCAGCCTGGACACCATGAACTTTAAGGTACACATTAACAATGATGCCGTTAACTGGAAAGGCCAGTTTACCAACGCATTGGTGGCCAATGCATGGGACAAGTGGGTTTACATGACTGCTACCTATAACGATACTACTTCAGTATTCAATATTTATGCAAATGGCGAGCCGCTACAGGTAAGCAGTGCGGCTAACAGTACTATGGTTGGCCCAACGCTACATGGAGACGACCCGGGCACCACCACCACAAAGTATGGCCCGCTAAAATTTGTTAACGCAAGTGCACTGGTTATCGGCAGCTTCCAGTTTCAAACCACTCCGCCGCAAACAACCACTGCCACAGCACAGAGTTGGGCTCAGGGATTTTACGGCGGGTTGGATAACTTTCGTATTTACAGCAGGCCGCTAACGGCTAAAGAAGTAAAAGCACTTTATTTACTGGAAAAGGCCGGAAGATAATGGTTGATTGGTTTAGAGGGTTGCCCCGGTGTAAGAACCGGGCAACCTTTTTTTTCGAATTAAAGCAGGCGTAATGACGAAGACGATGAGATTGAGTGATATAAAACTATATGCAGGTATTAGCGTGCTGTTAATTGGCATGGGTTGTGGCAAAGGAAGCTCGCCTAACCCGGCGCCGCCTGTAAATCCGCCAACGGGCACATCGTTTACGTTAAACGCCTTTAAGGTAAACGACAGCTACAACGGCTTTACTTATGTTAATGTTAATACCGCCCCGGTTATCAAAATTTCTTTTCTTGCGGCTATCGACCATAGCAGCGTTACATCGGCTATCACAGTGAACGACCGATCGGGTGCTACGGTAAGTTACGCCGCCAGCTACGAGAATCACGACAGTACAGTAGTGATAACTCCATCGCTTAATTACATCACCAAGTATACGGTGAGCGTAGGCACCTCGCTAAAATCAAACAAAGGCGGTGCTTTGCAATCCGGCTTATCTATAAATCTCACCACCGGCGTTAACCCGGCCGATAAATTCCCTATTATTTCTGATGATGCCTTGCTGGAGCTTATCCAAAAGCAAACCTTTAAATACTTTTACGATTTTGGCCACCCGGTGAGCGGCCTGGCACGCGAGCGTAACAGCAGCGGAGATATTGTAACTACCGGCGGCTCGGGCTTCGGCATTATGGCTATGGTAGTAGGCGTAAACCGTGGCTTTATCAGCCGGGCAGACGGGCTGGCGCGGATGCAAAAGATAGTAGGTTTTTTAAAAACTAAGGCAGCTACTTTCCATGGTGCTTTCCCGCATTGGCTAAACGGCGCAACCGGTGCCGTACAACCCTTTAGCGCGCTGGACAATGGTGCCGATTTGGTAGAAACATCGTACCTGGTACAGGGCCTGCTTACCGCCCGCCAGTATTTTAATGGTGCCGGCGCAGATGAAACTACTTTAAGGGCCGACATTAATACCATTTACAGCAATGTGGAGTGGGATTGGTTTAGGCAGGGCGGCCAAAACGTATTGTACTGGCACTGGAGCCCAAGTAACGGCTTTGCCATCAACATGAAAATTACCGGCTGGAATGAAGCGCTTATTGTTTACGCACTGGCAGCTTCTTCCCCAACCCACAGCATCCCAAAACAAGTTTATGATAACGGCTGGGCATCCAACGGCGGCATGAAAAACGGGAATACTTACTATGGTGTTAAATTGCCATTAGGTACGGCGCAGGGTGGCCCGCTGTTTTTTGAGCATTACTCCTTCCTTGGCATAAACCCAACCGGGCTAACCGATGCCTATGCCAACTACGAGGACCAAACCAAGGCGCATAGCCTTATCAACTACAACTACTGCGTAGCCAATCCTAATAATAACAATGGCTACGGGGCAAACTGCTGGGGGCTAACCGCAAGCGATATTGAGAACGGGTACACGGCCAGTTCGCCAACCAATGATGTTGGGGTAATTGCGCCAACCGCAGCCATATCGTCTTTGCCTTATACGCCAACCCAATCTATGGCAGCGTTGCGTTTCTTTTATTACAAGCTGGGCGATAAAATGTGGGGCGATTATGGCTTTTACGATGCCTTTAATTTAACCAACCCATGGTTCGCCAATTCCTATTTGGCAATAGACCAGGGGCCCGAGATTGTGATGATAGAAAACTACCGCACAGGCTTGCTATGGAACTTGTTTATGAGCTGCCCCGAAATTAAAACCGGCATGCAAAGCCTCGGCTTTGCAAGCCCCAACCTTTAACAATTTTATACTGATCGAATGAAAAAGATATATTCCCTCTTACTGCTGTCCCTAATAGCAGTAGGTAGTTTTGCCCAAAAGGCCGCTCAACCTGCCGATGGGATAAAGCCGGTTGGCATCATCAAAAACCTGAGCGATAGCGCCTTGCTTGATGTAGTACAGCGCCAAACGTTCCGTTACTTTTGGGATTTTGGGCACCCTACCAGCGGGCTTGCACGCGAACGCAGCAACGTAGCTTTCGATTACGGCAACGAAGTGGTAACCGTAGGCGGATCGGGCTTTGGCATTATGGCTTTAATAGCCGCCGACCACCGCAAATTCATCCCGCACGACCAGGCGGTAGACCGTATGCTAAAAATGGTTGAGTTTTTATACAAAGCGGATGCTTACCATGGCGTTTTTCCGCATTGGCTAAACGGCGAAACCGGTAAAACCATCCGTTTTGGGCGTAAAGATGATGGCGGCGACCTGGTAGAAACCTCGTACCTTTTCCAGGGGCTGCTTTGTGCTAAACAATACTTTACCGCGAATACGCCAAAAGAACGCCACATCCGCGATGTGATCAGCTGGCTATGGAACGAAGTAGAATGGAGCTGGTACACCCAAGGTGGCCGCGATAACCTTTACTGGCATTGGAGCCCCAACAATGGCTGGGTGATGAATTTCCCTATCCGCGGGTTTAACGAATGTTTGATCACCTATATCCTGGCCGAATCGGCAGACCGGTACCCGGTGAGTGCGGATGTTTACCATCGCGGCTGGGCACAAAGCGATTTCTTTAAAAACGGGCAAACTTTTTACGGCTACAAATTGCCGTTAGGCTTTGATTATGGCGGCCCGCTGTTCTTTTCGCAATACTCGTTTATGGGGCTAAACCCAACCGGGCTTAAAGACCGCTACGCCGATTATTGGGAACAAAACCTTAATCACACCTTAATTAACCGCGCCTACTGCGTAGATAACCCTAAAAAGTTTAAAGGCTATGGCGAAAACTGCTGGGGCTTAACCGCAAGCGATAATTTTGAGGGTTACAACGCCCACTCGCCAACTAACGACCTGGGGGTAATAACGCCTACTGCTGCTATATCGGCATTCCCCTACACGCCAAAGTACTCCATGCAGGCATTACGGCACTTTTATTATGACCTTGGCGATAAAATTTGGGGCGAATATGGCTTTACGGATGCTTTCAGCGAATCGAGGAGCTGGTATGGCAAATCGTACTTAGCAATTGACCAGGGCCCCGAGGTAGTGATGATAGAGAACTACCGCAGCGGGCTGTTGTGGAAATTATTTATGAGCTGCCCCGAAGTACAGCGGGGGTTGAAGAAACTCGATTTCCAAAGCCCGTACATCGGCAAAAATTAAAGGGGTTTAAGGCTTCGCGAAGCAAATATTTTGGGCTGCGTAAATAGAATTTAATTTATTTACGTTTACATAACAACCCAAACATATAACGCTTACCTTAAACTGAAAAAATGACGCTAAAAAAAATACTGATAACAGGGATGCTGGGCGCTATGTGCCTGGCATTTCCTTTTTTTACGCAGGCGCAGGTAAATTCCGCTTTCGACCGGGGCTCCTTCATCAATAAAACCGATACCCTGCCCTACCGCATACTCTTCCCCAAAAAGTTCGACCCTACTCAAAAATACCCGTTAGTATTTGTGCTGCACGGTGCGGGCGAGCGTGGCAACGATAACGATGCACAACTGGCTTATGGCCCTAAGCTATTCCTTAACGATACCATCCGCCAAAAATACCCGGCTATTGTTGTGTACCCGCAATGCCCTAAAAACAGCTACTGGAGCAATGTTAAAATAGATACCAGCGAAACCGGCAAACGGCAGTTCCATTTCCAGGAAGGCGGCGAACCTACCAATGCTATGAGCGCACTATTGGCACTGGTAGATCAGATGCTGGATAAACCTTACATCAACAAAAAACAAGTTTACGTTGGCGGCCTATCCATGGGAGGCATGGGTACGTTTGAGATATTAAGGCGTAAACCAAAAATATTTGCGGCGGCGTTTGCCATTTGCGGCGGCGATAATACCAACAATGCTAATGCCTACGCCAAAAAAGTACCGATGTGGATATTCCACGGCGGCAAAGATAATGTGGTGCCGCCAGACCACTCGGATGTGATGGTAGCCGCCCTTAAAGAGGCGGGCGCCGAACCCAAATACACCGTTTACCCTAACGATGGCCACAACAGTTGGGACGATGCCTTTGCCGAACCGGAGCTGATACCCTGGCTATTTTCGCACAGTAAAAAATAATAAAACGGTCCCAATTTTGGGGCCGTTTTACATAAACTATTTCGATATATACCGCAACCTTAGTTAACCTTACCGGTGAAGGTGCCTTGTTCTGCAAAGCCATCTTTCCCGGCTGAGTTGTGGCCTACAATGTAGAAGGTACCCTGGGCAGTTGTGCTGGTTAATGAGGTTATTTTTACTTCGCCGCCGCCTTTAACCCCGGTACTGCCGGGGTTGCCTGTACTGTAGTTTAAGGCGCCATCGGCAGGTTTTGTATAATCTTTTGATATGATAGCGCCGTGCCCACTGGCATTATCCTGCAGCAAATCAAACGTACCGGTGCCTGTTACGTTATTTAAAACAATGGTGATAGATTCATTAGTGCCATCTTTTACAGCCGTAATAGTAAAAACGTTGCCTAATTTTACTATACCGGCCGCGGTGCTGCTGAATGCCGTACCACCGGCACCATCAAAACCGTAATTTGTTGCTTTAACGGTAGCCGCACCGTTGCCCGACGGGTTATTCGAACTATCTTTTTTGCAGGAAGATATAACTGTCACCACAGCTACCATTGCCAGTAAAATTACCCATTTGATCTTTTTCATCGTATTTTGTTTTTGCATTTGTTTGAAACAAAATTGGCAAAGAAACAAGGATGGCACAATCCCGCTGTATGGGCATATTTTAGTACGTACTAATACGGATGCGGCAAATGCCTTTACCTGGCGGCTGTTAAATGATCTTACGCTTGCAGGCGTATTTTAGCAGGCCCGTCACAGATTGGGTATTGGTATTTATTAATATCCAATGCTGGCTGTACAAGAGCCCGATCTATAAGCGCGCGGGATTAGTTCACCACCGGTTCATCACCATTAGCTTCCTCGCTATTGGTAACGTCGCGGTCGGCATTGAGGGCAGTTGAAGGCTCCGATTCGCTGAGGGTACTTTCTATGCCATCCATATCATCAACGGCATCATCGGTGTTCACCACTTTGTTAGATTCATGGGTATTGGTGATCACATCCTGCTCGGCGGCATCTACTTTCGGGTCGCCGGTTGGGTGCTGTATGGGGAATTTATCTTTTGGAGTGCTCATGGGTTCTGTTGTTTTTTAGGGTAACAGACGGCGATGGGAGGTTGTTTGGATGGGTTGATATTGAATTTTTGTTTCTCGCACATAGTTATTGCGTATTTTAATAAACCCGATACTTCGCTGCTTTAGCGAGGCCACCATATTGCTGTCAATGCGCAATATTCGGCTTTTTACGCAAATAAATCTTATTATTGTATTGATTTGCCATCACTTTAGCTCTAATGAAATCTCCTAAACCCTTAGAATACGTTTTCTCCTCCACGTTAAGGATATTTTTATTTTGGCTGATTTTATTCCTGCCGCATCTGGCTTCGGCGCAAACAGACAATGAATTTTGGTTTGTGGTGCCCAATGTTTATGATGCCAATCGCGATTTCAACAAGCCCATCAGCTTGCGTATCACCACATCGGCTTCGCAGGCCACTGTAACGATTTCGATGCCTGCCGACCCCTCGTTTACGCCTATTATAAAGGATATAGGCCCAAACGCTACCGCCAGCGTAGACCTTACCCCCTGGATAAACCAATTGCAAAACGCCCCCGCAAACACCACCCTAAATAAAGGCTTGCTTATTAAATCAACAGCCGATATAACAGCCTACTACGAAGTGGTGAGCGGCTTTTGTAATTGCAACCCCGAGATATTTTCGCTGAAGGGTAAAAACGCGCTGGGCACGGAGTTCTTTATCTCTTCGCAGTACACGTACGATGAATCTACGAATTACAGCGCGGCCACCAACTCGTTCGATATCGTGGCAACTAAGGATAATACCCATGTCACCATCAACCCTAAACAAAACATCGTAGGACATAACGCTGGTATCCCTTTCACCATCACGCTGAACGCCGGGCAAACTTTTTCGGCCGTGGCAACAAGCGGCGCGGCCAGCGGGCACTTGCATGGCTCTTATATATCATCAGATAATCCCATTGCCATAACCCTGAAAGATGATTTGGTGCAGGTATCCAGTTGTGCCGATCTTATTGGTGACCAGGCCGTACCAACGGACGTACTGGGCACAGAGTATATCGTTACCAGAGGATTCTTAGTACCCAACGATAATATTTATGTGATGGCGGTTGAAGATGGTACATCCATTTACATTGATGGTGGTACCGGCCCATCGGCAACGTTATCTAAAGGGCAGTCGACCATATTCAATTTAACCAACAACAGCACTTACATACGATCCGACAAGAAAATATACGTTTACCATTTAACAGGCAATGGCTGCGAAGTGGGTTCGGCGGTAATCCCCAAATTAAATTGCACGGGGTCTAAATCGGTAAGCATCGTGAGGAGTAAAGATGAACTGTTTGCTGTTTTGATAACCACCAAAAATGGCCTACAGAGCAGTTTTTCCGTTAACGGCGATAATACATTGATTAAAGCCAGCGATTTTTTTGTTGTCCCGGGCACAGGCGGCACTTATGTTACCTCCAGGATTGACCTTAGCAGCGTAGTTACCTCGGGCAGCGCCCTGAATTTTTCTAATTCCGCCGGGAATTTTTCGCTGGGCTTTATCAATGGCGGCACGAACAGCGGCACGCTTTACGGTTTCTTTTCGAATTTTAAATCGAGCAACGTAAAAAATAACGAAGTAGAAACCTGCGCTTCGTCGCCGGTGCAATTAACGGCCTACGGCGGCGTCAGCTACAGATGGTCACCTGCCACAGGGCTTGATAATCCGAACATCGCTAACCCCAAGGCATCGCCCGCGGTAAGTACTGATTACACTGTTCAAATAACGAACGCCGATGGCTGCGTGGATGTTGCCAACGTTCATGTGGAAGTAAGCAGCAGCGTAACGCCTTCAGTTTCCATTGCGGCATCAGCAACTAACATCTGCGGAGGTACTTTGGTAACATTTACAGCAACGCCGGTAAACGGCGGTGCTTCGCCTACTTACCAATGGCAGGTAAATGGCGTTGATGCGGGTACTAACAGTGCCAGCTTCAGCAGCAGCACGCTTGCTGATAATGACAAGGTAACCTGCGTGTTGACCAGCAGCGCCCCTTGCGCCAATCCGCCCGGCGTTACCAGCAACGCCATTACCATGACGGTTAACAGCACTGCCCCGCCAACAATCAGCATTACAGCCTCAGAAAACAATATTTGCCCTGGTATATTTGTTCACTTCACCGCAACGGCCACAAACGCTGGTGCTAACGCTACTTATCAGTGGCAGGTTAACGGCCTAAACGCAGGCACCCCCAACAGCCTCACTTATGGTAGTGGCGGGCTTGCTAATGGCGACAAAGTAACCTGCACGGTAACCATAAGCGGCACATGCCTGGCACAGCAAAGCGTTACCAGTAACACCATTACCATGGTGGTAAACCAAAGCCCGCCTGTTTCGGTGAGCATAGCAGCATCGCAAAACAACATATGCGCGGGCAGCAACGTAACCTTTACGGCAATACCGGTAAACGGCGGCAGCAACCCCGTTTATCAATGGCAGATAAATGGCTTAAATGCGGGTACGAACAGCAATACTTTCAGCAGCAGCGCGCTGGCCAATGGCGATAATGTTACTTGCATATTTACCGGCACCCCCAACCCATGCGGCACGGCGCCTGTAACCAGCAACACGGTTACCATGCTGGTAAACCCTTACCTCAGCCCCTCCGTAAGCATCGTAGCATCTACCAATAACATATGCCCGGGAGATAATATCACCTTCACGGCAACGGCTTTGAACAGCGGGGCCAACCCGGACTATCAATGGAAGGTAAACGGCAATAATGTTGGCAGCAACAGCGCCACATTTGCCAGCACCACCCTGGCTAACGACGATGTAGTAACCTGCACGGTAACCAGCAATGCCCCATGCAGCGCTACCCCAACCGCCGGTAGTAATAGTATCAATATCATCGTAAACACGCCGGTGAGCCCATCGGTGGCCATTTCGGCCTCGGGGAACAATACCTGCGCAGGTACTTCGGTTACCTTCACCGCCACGCCAACCAACGGCGGAATCACGCCCGTGTACCAATGGCTGGTAAATGGTGCAAACGCTGGCACCAACAGCAACACTTTCGTAAGTAGCACGCTGGCCAATAACGATGTGATAAGCTGCCACATAACCAGCAACGCCCAATGTGCCGTGCCTGCAACCGCAAGCAGCAATAGTATAACCATGCTTGTAAACCCTACCCTTCCGGCATCGGTTAGCATATCAGCTTCGCAAAGCACCATTTGCACTGGCACCAACGTTACGTTTACGGCAACGCCGGTAAACGGCGGCAGCGCGCCGGTTTACCAATGGAAGGTAAACGGAATTAATGCCGGCAATAATAGCAACACTTTCAGCAGCAGCGCGCTGGCCAATGGCGATAAGGTAAGCTGCTTATTTACAAGTAATGCGCTATGTGCCACGCAGGTGCCTGTTACCAGTAACACGGTTACCATGGTAGTAAATCCCTATTTAACGCCGTCGGCAATTATCGCGGCATCAGCAACGGACATTTGCCCCGGCGAGACGGTTGGCTTTACGGCCACGGCCATAAACGGTGGCACAGCACCTACTTATCAATGGCTGCTTAACGGCGGCAGCGTAGGCGGTAACAGCGCATCATTCGCCATCAATTCGCTTATCAGCGGCGATGTGGTGCAATGCGTTATCACCAGCAACGCCACCTGTACTACCGTGCCAACGGCCACAAGCAACAGCATCACCATAAATGTGGCCAGCCCGGTTAGCCCATCGGTAACCATAGCCACCGACGGGAACAATGTTTGCTACGGCACTGTGATTACCTTTACCGCCACGCCAACTTACGGCGGCAACAGCCCTGCTTACCAATGGCAGGTAAACGGCGCAAACGCGGGCACCAACCGCAATACGTTTGCCAGCAGCACGCTTGTCAATAACGATGTGGTAACCTGTAAGGTTACCAGCAATGCGCGTTGCGCCGTACCGGGTATTGCCCTCAGCAACAGCATCAGCATGGTAATAAACCCGATACCTGTCGTAGATGGCGGGGGCAATAAAATCATAGAGAAAGGCAATAGCGTGCAGTTAAGCGCAAGCACATCTGCAGGAAGCAGCGCGGATATTACCTGGAGCCCATCGGCAGGTTTAAATAACACAAAGGTACTTAACCCGACGGCCAGCCCCGACAAAACCACCCTTTACACGTTAACGGTGCGGTCGGCGAGTGGTTGCGTAAATACGGCAACGGTAAAAGTAACGGTGCAGGTGCATTTGATAATACCCAACACGTTTACCCCAAATGGCGATGGCTATAACGATAAATGGGAAATTGGCAACATTGCAGATTACGCGGATGCATACGTTAAAGTGTTTAACCGCTGGGGCACCGAAGTATATCATTCCGCAAAAGGCGCTGCCGATACCTGGGACGGCACCCGGAAAGGCAAACGTCTGCCATTCGGCATCTACTACTACGTTATCAACGTAGATAAAACCACGCCAGCAATAACGGGATATATTACGTTGATAAGATAAAAGAGGGGACTATTTGAGCTAATGTAGCGCTTCGTTAAATTAATTTAGGAAGTGTATGAAACCGATAACCATAAAGCGGCTGGTGCCAAACCCAGATACACCGTTTACCCTAACGACGGGCGCAACAGTTGGCGCGATGCCTTTGCCGAACCGGAACTGATACCATAGCTATTTTCGCACAGTAAAAAATAGATTGCCCCGGCAATTTATCGGATCAATTCACCACCCGTTCATCACCATTAGCTTCCTCGCTATTGGTAACGTCGCGGTCGGCATTAAGGGCAGTTGAAGGCTCCGACTCGCTGAAGGTGCTTTCTATGCCATCCATATCGGCAACGGCATCATCGGTGTTTACCACTTTGTTAGATTCATCGGTATTGGTGATCACATCCTGCTCGGCCGCCACTTTCGGGTCGCCGGTTGGGTGCTGTATGGGGAATTTATCTTTTAGAGTGCTTATGGGTTCTGGTATTTTTTAGGATAACAGACGGTGACGGGAGGTTGTTTGGATGGGTTGCCATTGGCATTGAAAGCCTGCCGGCATTGGTGGGCAAACATCAAAAACACCCCTCTTCTGAAATATCAGGTTTAAGCACGATTGATGCTAAAAATCAAAGAAAAACACCGAAAAACCACAGAAAAACGCTGATTTATGCAAACCGCCTTTTTGCTGTACGAAACTGTGCGAAGTTGTACGAAACTGTACGAGGTTGTGCGAAACCGTACGAAATTGTGCGAACCTGTCCCGGATTGTACGAACTGTACGATTCGTACAACTAAAAGTTTACACTTGGTTAGTAATCCGGCTACTTCAAAAAGTGCTCAAATGTATCACTCCTGATACCCAGTCTAAGGGTTTCCAGCGGGATGATATCTGCCGGGGCGATGTTCCCAAGGCTTACGTTGGCACCAATAAGCTTAATAAACCACACCTGTTGCGCTTTTTGGGGCGCCTCCCAAATAATGGTTTCCTCGGGTATTTGGGTAAGGATCTCATCAACCAGCCCCTGCCTTACCTCACCAGAGTCGCGGTAGATGCCAACGTTGCCGCTTTCGCGGGCTTCGGCAATTACCTTCCAACTGCCCGCCTCAATCTCGGCATTCATCAGCTTTATCCATTTATAAGGGGCAAATATCTTTTGGATGTCTTTTGAACCAACTTCGGATATCACGGTTATCTGCTTGCTCAGCTTGCGGATGTACTCGCATTTTTCATCATGCTCTATGTTGATAGAGCCATCAGATACCTCGCAATATTCCATTTGGTACTTATCCAGTATGCGGCAGTAATCGTCAAACTGCCCGCGAACAATCATGGCCTCAAACAATGTGCCCCCAAAATAAACAGGAAGCCCGGCATCTTTATACAGCTTCAACTTCGCATCCAGGTTTGGCGACACATAGGAGGTTGCCCAGCCGAGTTTCACCAGGTCGGTGTAACCAGCGCCCATTTCAATAAAATCTTCGGCCTGGCGCAAGCTAAGCCCTTTATCCATCACCATGGTAAGGCCCTTATCACGGGGTTTGGCAGTACGTTCGGGAAGATCGTTTATATGATAGTTCATGTACAGATGCGCGTTTGGTTATAGCTTATAACTAAAAGTGTTAACGCCGCAAAGGTAAGGATACATTTCAGATTTCAAATGTGCAGATGCAGATGAGGGAAATGTTAAGGGCAAAAAAATGTGCAAATGAACTTTCCTCATTTGCACATCTGCAACTTGCATGTCTGCACCTCCGTTATTTTGTATAACGGTTAATAATATCTACAATAACCTTGTTTTCCTGCAATTGGGGCAGGTAATCAAACAGGATGTAATGCTTCTCCGGGTCGGATGTTAAGGCCATTTCTAAAAAGTTCAGGGCCTCGTTGTACTCGCCTTTGGCAAACAGGTACGCTACCATACGGTAGTAAAGCTCTGCCGCTTCGGGGTTGTTTTTTATAGCTGATGAGATGATCTCTATAGCCGTGGCCAGGCGTTTCTGTTCGTATAAAATAGAGGAATAATCCAGCCAGGCATCTACATCAAGCGGGTTAAGTTCAACCACTTTTTCGTACGCCGATTCGGCTTCTGGCATGTGCCCAAGCTTATACTCGGCATCTGCAATTGCAAACCAATAATCGGCATTGGCTATATCCAAATCCAGCGCCTTTTTGTAAAAATGCAGGGCTTCAAAATAACGTTCTTCAAAATCAAGCGTTACTCCTATACCAAACCAAGCATCGGCCAGCTTAGGGTCCATCTTCACCGATTTTTTGTAGAACGAGCGCGCCTCATCCATCTGCTCCAGCTTTTCGTAGCACTCGCCAATGGCACAATAAGTATCGGCATTAGGTTGCTCGTACTCAAAAGTTTCGCGGTAAACGTCTATCGCTTCAGCATATTTTTCCAGGTTCACCAAAGCGTTACCCTTATTAAAGTAGGCAGATGCAAAGCTGTCTTTTATCAAGATAGCGTAATCGTAAGCGTCAATGGCTTTTTCAAACAAGCTTAGCTTGGTATAGGCGTTGCCCAAATTATACCAGGCGGCGTAGCTGTATGGTTCGTTATCAATATACTGCTGGTAAAACTGTACGCTCTCCTGCTGGTTATCCAAAACATCGTAGCAAAATGCCAGTTCGTACAGGGCATCCTGGTTTTCCATGTTTTGTTTAAGGCACAGTTTTAGGTAGGTTATGGCCGTATCGTAATCGCCCATGTTTTGGTAAACATAGGCAATATGCAGTAAAATTTCGTCGGTTTCTTCGGCCAGGTCAAGCGCTTTTTCATAGTTCTCCAATGCCTCAGCGTTGCGTTCCATACTCTCGTACAGGTTACCGCGAATGATGTATATATCCGCATCGCTGGCTTCCAGCATGGCAGCTTTATCCAGGGCAGCAAATGCCTCGGTCGAGCGGTTGGTTACCACCAGCAACTGCGCTTGTTTTATTAGAAATACAGCCGCAAATGGGTGTTGGTTACGTGCATATTCTGATACCTGCAAGGCTTTCGCCGGATCGTTCTTTTCGATGTAGTAGTCGATGATGTTTTCAAAAGCCTGCGCATCAAAGAAGTACTGATCGTGGTTGCGGATCATTTCTTCGTACCGTTCTACCGAAAACTTTGGATCTTCGGTAAAACCAAATTCAAATTCTTCTTCCATTCAAGTTTATTTGCAGAACACAATCCCCTGGGAGGTTTTAATCCCGCAAGGCTTAAAACATTGTGTTCAAATTACAACAATAAGCATCGTTAAAACAAATAAGTTTTCAACATACACACATTCTCAACACCCTTTTATGCAAGTGCCTGATAATAAATAGGAAGCATTTGAGCGGGTGGGCGGTGGGTTGATTTAATTTGCCCTAAAGATTTTTACCTTTGACAAAAGTAACAATTATGAGCCTGATTATTTCTGATATCTTAAATCATTTACATATAAACGACATAAACGAAGCATTTAGTACCGGCAGCAATTGGGGCAGCAGCCCTGATACTGAAGTAAAAGATATCTTTTCGCCTACCGACGGGAAAAAGATCGCTTCGGTAAAATTCGCTACTGCTGCCGATTATAACCATGTGGTAGAAACCGCTGCAAAGGCTTTTAAAACCTGGCGCACTACCCCTGCGCCAAAGCGTGGAGAAATTGTTAGGCAGATAGGCGAGCAATTACGTGCCAATAAAAAAGAGCTGGGCACGCTTGTAAGTTACGAGATGGGCAAGAGCCTGCAGGAAGGCTATGGCGAGGTGCAGGAAATGATAGACATTTGCGATTTTGCAGTAGGTTTGAGCCGCCAGCTACACGGGCTTACGATGCACAGCGAACGCCCCGAGCACCGCATGTACGAACAATACCACCCGCTGGGTATTGTAGGCGTAATATCTGCTTTCAACTTCCCGGTGGCCGTTTGGAGCTGGAACGCTATGCTTGCCTGGGTTTGTGGCGATGTATGCATCTGGAAACCTTCCGAAAAAACACCTTTAACAGCTATTGCGTGCCAGCACATTGCACAAACGGTTTTTAAAGCTAACAATATTGAAGAAGGCGTAAGCTGCCTAGTTATAGGCGACCGCGAAATTGGCGAACTGATGGCAAACGATAACCGCGTACCCCTTATATCAGCAACCGGTTCTACCCGAATGGGCAAAGCCGTTAGCGCGGCCGTTGGTGCCCGTTTAGGCAAAAGCCTGCTGGAGCTTGGCGGCAATAATGCTATTATTATTACCGAGAATGCCGATCTGGATATGTCGCTTATTGGGGCGGTATTCGGCGCCGTGGGTACCGCGGGGCAACGTTGCACCAGCACCCGCAGGCTCATTATCCACGAGAACGTTTACGAAGCTTTTAAACAAAAACTGGTAAGCGCTTACGCGCAAATAAAAATTGGCGACCCGCTGGATGAGAATAACCACATGGGCCCGCTGATAGATGTTGATGCCGTTACCTTATACTTAGCATCAATAGAAAAATGCAAGGCCGAAGGCGGCAAATTCGTTGTAGAAGGCGGCAAATTAGAGGGCGGCGCTTATTCGTCTGGTTGTTATGTAAAACCTTGTATTGCCGAAGTGGAGAACCATTACCAGATCGTTCAGCATGAAACCTTTGCGCCCATATTATACCTCATCAAATACAAAACCATCGAGGAGGCCATCGAACTACAGAACGGTGTGCCGCAAGGCCTTTCATCAGCCATCATGACCAACAACCTGCGCGAAGCGGAAACATTTTTATCTTATGCCGGTTCTGATTGCGGCATTGCCAACGTAAATATTGGCACATCCGGGGCAGAAATTGGCGGCGCATTTGGTGGGGAAAAAGAAACCGGCGGCGGCCGCGAATCGGGTTCTGATGCCTGGAAAGTGTATATGAGGCGCCAAACCAATACTATTAACTACTCAAAAACGTTGCCTTTAGCACAAGGGATCAAATTCGATCTTTAACATTTAAATTAACAAGCAATTCCAATATGCACAAATTTGGTAAAATTTTTTCCGGCGCAGTTCTGTGCAGCGCTGTACTATTCGGCTATACGGGCTTCGCGCAGATAACTCCTGTTGCCACACCCGAAGCACCAAAAGCCTGGCACCTGATGGACCTGAAAACTGATGGTTATTTCGGCATCAGCGCCAAGCAAGCTTACCTGTTTGTTGCAGGCAAAAAAAGCAAACCGGTAGTGGTTGCTACTATAGATAGCGGCATTGATACCGCCCAAAAAGATCTTAACCCTATACTTTGGACCAACGTAAAGGAAATTACGGGTAACGGTATAGATGATGATAAAAACGGTTATGTGGATGACATCCATGGCTGGAATTTCCTGGGCGGCCCTGGCGGCAAATGCGACTTTACCGAAACCACCGAAGAAGTACGCGAGTATAATAAGCTTAAATCAAAATACGGGAATGCGGTTAGCGCACCTGCCGGTAGCGAAAAAGAATTTGCTTACTGGGAAAAGGTGAAGCTTACTTATGAAACTACCGTAAAGAAATCTAAAGCTGAAATTGAGCAGTTACAACCCGCCATGAACGCTTTAATGGCCACCAGCGGCTATATCAAACGCGCGCTTGGTTTAAAAACAGATGCATCTTTTACAGTTAAAGACCTTGCCCGAATTAAAACCACCAACGATACCATTACCCAAAGTAAATATGTATGGACTTCAGTTTTCGACCAGGAAGGCGGAGGTGCTACTAATGCAAAGATCATAGCCGACCTGAGCGAATACCTGGCCAAGTTGAATAACGATGTTAACCCCGACCTGGATGCCCGCAAAAGTATTGTTGGCGATAACCCGGATGTGCAGGACGGCAAGCCTTACGGCAGCAACATTCTCAAGTTTGCCGATGCATCGCACGGTACCGGTGTTGCCGGGCTTATTGGTGCGGTACGTAACAATGGCTATGGTATAAACGGCGTAGCAGATAATGTACGGATAATGGCAATTAAAGCCGTTCCTAACGGAGATGAGTACGATAAGGATATTGCTAACGCGATACGCTATGCGGTTGATAATGGGGCACGGGTGATCAACATGAGCTTCGGCAAAAAACTGTCGCCGCATAAGGATTGGGTAGATGCTGCTTTTAAATACGCAGCATCAAAAGATGTGTTGCTGATACAGGCATCCGGTAACGATAACCTGGATATGGATGCCACCCCCGAGTTTCCGAATGACATGTTTGAAGATAGCTCGGCAATGGATGCCGATAACGTGATCAGCGTAGGCGCATCTGCCGCAAAGCTGGATGAAAACCTTGCGGGCAGCTTTAGCAACTACGGTAAAAAAAATGTGGATGTATTTGCACCCGGCGTAAAGGTAACTTCGGTTGATACTGACGCCGAGTTTAATACCGCCGACGGTACCAGCTTTGCCTCGCCCATTACCGCGGGTATAGCGGCGTTAATATTGGAATATTACCCTACGCTAAGCGCCAAACAGGTTAAACAAGTTATATTGGAATCGGCCACGCCGCTAACGGGTACCTTGGTATTAAAGCCGGGCGAAAAGGTGAAAGTTGATTTCACTATCCTATCAAAAACAGGGGGCGTGGTAAATGCTTATAAGGCGTTGGTTATCGCATCAAAACTAAAAGGCGAAAGGGCTGGGATATAAACCAATCAAAAAGACTAACAAGGCCGGCCCCTAATGGAGCCGGCCTTGTTGTGTGTTCGGCTCTCTAAAATATCGCCTCGGCAATCCGTTTAGTTGGGCCCGGGTTACCCATGGTATAAAAATGCAGAACCGGCGCACCAAATTTCACAAGCTCCTTACACTGGTTTATCATCCATTCTATACCGATATCTTTTACATCCTTTTCGGCTTTCGCTTCGTGGATGGCATCGCTTAGGTCTTCCGGGATATCGATGTGGAAGGTTTTGGAAAGATTAACCAATTGTTTTGATGTAGTGATGGGTTTAAGCCCCGGTATTATAGGCACATTAATGCCATTGGCACGGCAACTGTTTACAAAATCAAAATACTTCTGGTTATCAAAAAACATTTGGGTTACAATGAAACCCGCGCCCATATCTACCTTTTGCTTGAGGTATTTAAAATCCGTTTTCAGGTTTGGCGCCTCAAAATGTTTTTCGGGGTACCCGGCAACGCCAATGCAAAAATCTGTTTTCAGTATACCTTCATGGTTCTCGTGCAGGTAAATGCCTTTGTTCATGTTTACCACCTGCTGCAGCAGGTCGGTAGCATAGCAGTGGCCGTTGGGTGTAGGCACAAAAGACGCATCGCCACGACGCGCATCACCGCGTAACACCAATACATTCTCGATGCCTAAGAATTGCAGGTCGATAAGCCCGTTCTCCGTCTCATCCTTGGTGAACCCACCGCATAGCAAATGCGGAACGGTATCTACCTTGTATTTGTTCATAATAGCCGCACAAATAGCTATAGTACCGGGCCGTTTGCGGTAGGCTAATTTTTCCAGCAAGCCGGTTTCGTGCTGTTTGTAAATATAATCCTCGCGCAGCGATGTAACATCGATAAACGGCGGCTTAAACTCCATCAACGGATCTATAGCGTTGTAAATGCCTTGGATACTCTCTCCCTTTAGCGGTGGGATAAGTTCAAAAGAGAATAAGGTTTTGCCGTTGGCGTTTGCGATGTGTTCGGTTATTTTCATTACAAATTATGTCTTTTCCGTTACGTCATTGCGAGGAACGAAGCAATCTCCCGATTTGCATATCCGCTATGCATGTGTAGAGATTGCTTCGTTCCTCGCAATGACGCGTGGGTTATTAGCGTCGTATTAATAATTTATATTCGGCCCCAGCCATCTTTCTACTTCTTCCAACGGCATATTCTTCCTCATCGCGTAATCCTCCACCTGGTCTTTACTGATCTTACCAAGGCCGAAATACCTTGCCTGCGGATGCGCGAAATAGAAACCGCTTACCGATGCTGCCGGCATCATGGCCAGGCTTTCGGTGAGGTGCATATGGGCATTATCTTCTGCTTTTAGTATCTCAAACAAGGTTGTTTTCTCGGTATGGTCCGGGCAAGCGGGGTAACCCGGCGCCGGGCGGATGCCCTGGTATTCTTCTTTGATGAGTTCATTGGTATCCAACTGTTCGCCTTTGCTATAGCCCCAGTACTCTTTACGCACCAGTTCGTGCATTTTCTCAGCAAAAGCTTCGGCAAGGCGGTCGGCAAGGGCTTTAGCCATAATGCTGTTGTAATCGTCGTGGTCGGCCTCAAACTCGGCAACCAGTTCGTCGCAGCCTATACCGGTTGTCACGGCAAATCCCCCCCAGTAATCCGGCACACCACTTTCTTTTGGTGCAATAAAATCCGACAGCGCATAATAAGGCTCGTTCTTCGCCTTTTCCGCCTGCTGACGCAGCGTATGGATGCGGGTTAGCAAGGTTGTGCGGGTATCATCGGTATAAATTTCGATATCATCGCCTACGCTATTAGCCGGCCAAAAACCGATAACGCCGTTTGCATGTAGCAGTTTGTTATCTACAATGCGTTTCAACAGCACCTGTGCATCGTCGTAAAGTTTTTTAGCCTCGGTGCCAACATACTTATCGTTGAATATTTTTGGATAGCTTCCGCGGAGCTCCCAAGTGTGGAAGAAAGGCGTCCAATCGATGTACGGCACCAACTCCTCCAGCGGGTAATTTTCAAAAACCTTGGTGCCGGTAATGGCAGGTTTTGGAGCTACATCGCCATCCAGGCTTATCTGGAATTTGCCCGCGCGTGCTTCTTCGATGCTGATAAAGCGTTTGTCGTTCTTTTTATTGGCATGCGCCTCGCGGGCTTTTTCGTATTCGTCTTTAATGCCCTGGATATAGGCATCGCGGTTATCCCGGTTCATCAGGCTGCTGCAAACCGTTACGCTGCGCGATGCATCGAGCACGTGGATAGCAGGGCCAGAATAGTTTGGCGCAACCTTTACTGCCGCGTGTATGCGCGAGGTTGTCGCACCGCCGATGATTAACGGGATCGTGAATCCCTGGCGCTCCATCTCTTTGGCAAAATGCACCATCTCATCCAGCGATGGGGTTATCAAACCGCTTAACCCAATAATATCTACATCCTGTTTTTTTGCTTCTTCTATAATGCGCTGTGCAGGCACCATTACCCCAAGATCTATCACCTCGAAGTTATTGCATGCAAGCACCACACCCACAATATTTTTACCGATATCGTGCACATCGCCTTTTACGGTGGCCATTAATACCTTGCCCGCATTGGCACGTGAGCCACTACTGTCTTCACCGGCATCAATTACGCGCTGTTTTTCCAGTTCGATAAAAGGCAACAGGTAAGCTACGGCCTTCTTCATTACACGGGCCGATTTAACCACCTGTGGCAGGAACATTTTACCGGCGCCAAACAAGTCGCCCACTACGTTCATCCCGTCCATCAGGGGGCCTTCTATCACCTCCAGCGGCTTGGCAAATTTTTGGCGCGCCTCTTCCACATCATCGTCCAGGTATTCGATGATACCTTTCACCAGGGCGTGCGATAAGCGTTCCTCCACCGGGTTCTTACGCCATTCCTCATCGCGGACGATCTCTTTACCTTTACTTTTGATGGTATCGGCAAATTCAACCAACCGCTCAGTAGCATCATCGCGGCGGTTTAGCAGTACATCTTCTACCAGTTCCAGCAGGTTTTTGGGGATCTGCTCGTAAACTTCTAACATCCCGGCGTTTACAATACCCATATCCAACCCCGCCTTAATGGCATGGTACAGGAATGCCGAGTGCATTGCCTCGCGCACGGTATTGTTTCCCCTAAAGGAGAACGAAATATTACTCACTCCACCGCTTACTTTGGCGTAGGGCAGGTTTTGTTTTATCCAGCGGGTAGCTTCAATAAAGTCTACAGCGTAGTTGTTGTGTTCTTCCAAACCGGTTGCTACGGTCAGGATGTTCGGGTCGAAAATGATATCCTGCGGCGGGAAGCCAACTTCCTCCACCAATATCCTGTAACTGCGGCCGCATATCTCTTTACGCCGTTCTAAGGAATCGGCCTGGCCGGTTTCATCAAAGGCCATTACTACGGTTGCTGCCCCATAGCTTAATATCTTACGGGCGTATTCTTTAAATTTCTCTTCGCCTTCTTTAAGCGAGATGGAGTTTACGATGCCTTTCCCCTGTAAACATTTTAAACCAGCCTCTATAACCGTCCATTTACTGGAATCGATCATAATGGGCAACTTGGCAATATCCGGTTCGCTGGCCACGAGGTTAAGGAATTTCACCATTACGGCTTCCGAATCGATCATTCCCTCATCCATGTTGATGTCGATCACCTGCGCGCCGCCTTCTACCTGTTGCAGGGCAACGGTTAGGGCAGCCTCGTAGTCTTCGGCAAGGATAAGTTTAGAGAACTTTGGCGACCCTGTGATATTGGTACGCTCGCCTATGTTTACGAAGTTAGTTTCGGGTGTAAGGGTAACGGCTTCCAGTCCGCTAAGGCGCAGGAATGGTGCTATCTCGAGTTTTTTACGGGGAGAATGCTTAGCGGCTTTTTCGGCGATACACCGGATATGATCGGGCGTGGTGCCGCAACAGCCACCCACAATATTTACGAGCCCTGCTTTAATAAAATCGTCCACCTGGTGGGCGGTTTCGTGCGGGGTTTCGTCGTATGCGCCAAACTCATTCGGCAAACCGGCATTAGGGTAAGCAGAAATATAAACACCCGCTTTTTCGGATAATTCCTCCAAATGCGGGCGCATCTCACGCGCACCTAAAGCGCAGTTCAGTCCAACAGAAAGCAAATTTGCATGACTGATTGAATTCCAGAAAGCCTCAACCGTTTGGCCCGAAAGCGTACGGCCGGATGCATCGGTAATAGTACCGGAGATCATCACGCCGCCGGTATCTCTAAAAGCCGGGAAATCTTTACCAGCTGTTTTACATTCGTCTTTATACCGTTGAATGGCAAACAGGGCTGCCTTGGCATTTAGGGTATCAAATATGGTTTCAACCAACAACACGTCCGAACCACCATCAACCAGCCCACGTACCTGTGCGTAATAAGCTTCTGCCAGGTCATCAAACGTAACGGCGCGGTAACCCGGGTCGTTTACATCGGGCGATAAAGATGCAGTACGGTTTGTTGGACCAACGGCACCGGCCACAAAGCGCGGTTTTGCCGGGTTTTTGGCGGTATATTCATCTGCTACTTCGCGGGCTATGCGGGCACCTTCGTAGCTTAATTCATAATCAAGTTCTTCGAGATGGTAATCGGCCAGTGAGATCTTTTGCGTACTGAAGGTATTGGTTTCGATGATATCCGCGCCGGCATCCAGGTATTCGGCATGGATTGCCTTTATAACATCCGGGCGGGTGATATTCAGCAGGTCGTTATTGCCTTTCAGGTCGCTGGCATGACCGCGGAAACGCTCGCCGCGGAAATCCTCCTCGGTAAGTTCGTAGCGCTGTATCATGGTGCCCATTGCCCCATCAATAACCAGGATGCGTTTTTCTAATTCTTTTCTAATGTCCATTGTTGAGATATGAGATATGAGAATTGAGATATGAGATAAAACATCTCAAACTCATTACTCATATCAAATTTAAAAGCTACTAAATGCGCATCGAAAAAGCAGGAGCTGTCTCAAATCTCACATCTAATATCTCAAATCTAAATACAGCTTATCTCGAAAAGTCAGGTTGTGATTGTATGACTTTCGCTTATCTTTCCCAACCGATTTTCTCCCGGTTAAGTAGAATGTAGCACCTTGTAAGCACAGGTTGCCAAGACATCGCAGGGTCTAATCCCTCCGCCTTTCTCCATAAGCATTACAAATATGAATATTAATGCTGTAATGTGCAAGGGGACACACATAGTAGGACACAAAGTTGCCTTAGGGCAAGTTTATTGTTTCCGCCGTGTTAATTGGGGCATGCCGGGCAACACCGGGACCATTTTTGTACGAATCGTACAGTTCGTACAAATCGTACAGCTCGTACAAATTTTGGGGAGATTCGTACAGTTTCGCACAACTTCGTACAGTTTCGTACAAATCCGTACAGTTTCGTACAGCAAAATGCGATTGTGCAAAAATCTGCGTTTTTCTGTGTTTTTCTTTGATTTTTCGGGGTTAATCGTGCAGAAAATCTGCTTTTCAAAAAGATGCTATTTTAGGCTTTTACAGGCCGCAGACACGCAGGATTGAAACAGCAAATAGCCCGTTACCCGCCTGCCGCGTTTAGCTACTATTATTGGGTGCTAAACAAAGAAAGCCGCGCAAGGCGGCTTTCAAAAAATCAGTTTGGCGTTTGTTATCTCCTGTTGCCGCCAAATATGCGTAATAACATCAGGAACAGGTTCACGAAATCAAGGTAAAGGGTTAAGGCGCCCATGATGGCCATTTTTTTGCCATCGGCATCGCCATATTCAATACCTGCACCAATGCGCTTTAGCTTTTGTACATCGTAAGCAGTTAAGCCCACAAATACGGCAACGCCCACATAGCTTATCATCAGATCGAGGCTGCTGCTGTGGAATAATAACACATTAAGCAGTGTAGCCACAATAATGCCTACTAACAGCATGATCATGATAGAACCGAATTTGGTTAGATCCTGGTGAGTGATATAGCCGCCCACTGCCATTACACCAAATACAATTGATGTGGTGATAAACACGCTTGATATGGTACCGATAGAATAAACGTAGAAGATGTAGCTAAGGCTTGTACCCAGCACAGCGGAGAAAGCAATAAATATTAATGCCAATGCAAAAAAGCTGAGCTTATTGTAGCTAAACCTAACCACCAGTATAAAAATAAGCGGCGCGAACATGGTAAGCGTACCGAAAATATTATTGCGGCCGGTTTCCGGGTCGCGCAGCATGGCCGAAAGGTTTGGGTTAAATGCAAAAATGTAGGTGCAAAAAGCGGATACGCCCAATGCCACAAACATCCACATAAACACGTTCGCTATAAATTTACGGGAAGCCTCGGCATTTTCTACGTGGCTAACGTTATCGTAAACGTAATCAGAAATTTTAGTTTCCATTTTTCTATTAAGGTTTATTTTATACGAATATAGTATTTTTAGTTAAAAACGTTACAGCAACAGCAAATGTTGCGGCGCATAAAAAGCTTACAAAAATATGTGAAAACGGGCAGTTGCCGGCGCATATTTCGGCATTTGCCTGAATTTGATACTTTTGACGTTTTACCTGCCTATTTTATGATACTTACCAACCGCACCCTTTATACAACATGCCGAAAGGCAGCTATGCCTATACTTATCTGCGCTATTGTTTTTTGCATGGGGACAACCGTTTGCATTGCCCAGCAGCCTGCGCCAATAAAACGAACGGCCGCAGGGTTTGCATACGAAGAAATTGTTACCGGGAATATAACCGGGAAACAACTGCCCCTGCTCATCGCCTTTCATTATTCATCGGGCACGCCGGAAGAATCGTTTAAAGATTATAACGCCCTTGGCACGCCGGCACGTATCATTGTTGTAAAAGGGAACTATATAAAGCGGGGCGGATACTCGTACTTCCCGGTAGAATATTATGCTAAAGATAGCACCGCTCAAATAAATATAGCCAGGCAAACTACCGATAGCATTGCCACTTTTATAGCGCAGATAAGCAAACTTTATAAAACTAAGCCGATTGTAAGCGGCATATCGCAAGGCGGCGACATTTCTTTTCTATTAGCCATTTACCATCCCGATCTGTTGAAAGCATCGTTCCCTTTTGCGGCAGTAATGCGGCCACAGATACTGGATATTGTAAAGGCGAAGCCGGGCAATACGCTCCCGATATTTGCCTACCAGGGCGAGGCCGATAAAATTATTGATGTAAACATTACGCGCACTCAGGTAAATAAGTTGAGGCGCTACCTAAAAATATCGCTAAAAACGTATCCGGGATTAGGGCACGATATCTCCCCCGAAATGAAGGAAGACTATTCCCCGCTGCTACGCAAATGGCTCTTGCGTAATTAGCTCTGGCACCTCATCAGCAGTAGCTGAACTTTTTAATAACTCCATCGCTTTCCGCAATGTAAAGGTTATTTAATAGTTGCCCTCCGAAGTTTAACACATGGCTATAAGCATACAATTGGCCAATACACCGTTTTGAATTGCTTGCAAGTGTTTATTATCCCGGCAGCGGATACAGGTTCCATCCAGCCATATTCCTGCGATTGTAGCCCCTGCCTCTGCTTATCCAGCACGATGCCCGATTCGAATATTACTTTATCATCCTTAACCAGGTAAAATATACTTTGAACGGTAGCCATATCCCCTCCGGTAGCCTTAAAGTTCCACTCCTTTTGCATGCGGATCAAAACCTCCCTGTCCACCGTTTTTAAACATGCGTGATGTGGAATAGAGGGGTGCAGATCGGACAGGTCGGAGGGAGAAATTACAATATAGGCTTGCCAGTCGTCCTTTGTAAAATCAAAGCCTGCAAATGGGTTTAGTTGCTGCCCGGCTTTTAATGTGCTTGCCGTCTTCCCTGTTTTATTTGCCGATAATGGGATAACTAATGTATAACCCATTATGAAACATGCCACACCTATCAACGCCAAACCGATAAATATAATCCCTGCTATTTTTACCGGTTTGCCTATCATCTCAATTCAATCTTTTCATCAGCTGCTCTTCCACTTTTTTAAATACCTGCACAGGTTTTAAGGTGCGCCATTGCAGGTCGTCGAGCTGGCCGCCGAAGTTGATGTAGTAATCGATATTGCTGTTCTTAAATTCTTTGATCACATGCTCCTGAAAATTGACGCCCGCTATCCAGCCATCTTCTACATCCTGAAACCATTCTTCGTAATAGCTATCATCCGAATGGTGGAAGTTGAGTACATTTTCGCCTATCAGCACAAATTTACTGATGCCCTGGTCTATCATCAATTCCAATATCTCGCGCTTCAGCAGCATAATATCGTTATTGATCGCATCGTTCCACTCGCCAATAAATTCAATAATACTGTAATGCCTGTCGTAATCAACAAACAAAACTTTTAGGTATAGGGTATTAGAGCCGAACGAATCCCACTGCGGGTGCAGCAGGTAATTGTATATCTGTTTATCAAATTCAAATTCGTTGTACGTAGTGGCATAAAAAGGCGAGTACTCGTCTTCTGCTGCTACATAATCATCGCGCCATTTGTAATATGGTTCTATCTCGTGCACAGCCCCCTCCAACCTCCCCCGGAAGGGAAGGCTTTTTTAAATTCCATTCTCAATTCAATACTCATTGCGGCTATCTATCTTCTTACTGCTTCCACGGCTTTCCTAACACTGCCATGCTGCTTTAATAATGCTGCGGCATCTTTTTGGCCCAGCCCGGTTTCGTTCATTACCATGCGGGTGCCGCGGTCAACCAGTTTGTTATTGCTTAACTGCATATCAACCATTTTATTACCCTTTACGCGGCCCAGTTGTATCATCACGCTTGTGCTCAGCATATTTAAAACCAGCTTTTGCGCCGTGCCCGCCTTCATGCGGGTGCTGCCGGTTACAAACTCAGGGCCAACCACAACCTCAACCGGGTATTGAGCTTCTGCGGCTACCGGGCTTTTGGCATTGCACACAATACAACCCGTGGCAATGTTGTGGTCGTTTGCTTTTTGCAGCCCGCCAATAACGTAGGGCGTGGTGCCCGATGCGGCTATGCCAACCACCACATCGTTCTCGTTAATGTTAAATTCCATCAAATCTTTCCAGGCCTGCTCGCGGTCGTCCTCTGCAAACTCAACTGCGCGGCGTATGGCGGTATCGCCGCCGGCTATAATACCCACTACCCAATCAAAGGGCACACCAAACGTTGGCGGGCATTCTGATGCATCAACAACGCCCAGCCGACCGCTGGTACCTGCACCAATATAAAACAGGCGACCGCCAATGCGCATTTTTTCGGTTACAATGGTGGCCAGGTCTTCTATCTGCTCCAGCGCTTTTTCAACCGCCAGGGGCACGCTTTTGTCTTCGTTATTAATATTTTGAAGGATCTCCAACAACGGCATTTTCTCCAGGCTGTTGTATTTCGATTCCTTTTCGGTCGTAATTTCCATTTAGCGCAAATAATTTTTAACAAAATTGAATAAAAAACATCAAAGCAAAGAAGATGCGGTGCTAACGCGGCAAAATAATTCGGCAGGCGGCTCTAATGAGCCCCGGTTCTCGTATATGTAACAAAGGGCAAGGCGATGACGTCTACTGAGCCAACAGTGGGAATGTTCGGAGGAATGGCATAATAAAAATAGCTGTCGGCTCAATAAGAGCCCTCTAACAATATTAAGTTAACGTCGCGCATGGCAAATAGCCCCCTCTAAATCTCCCCCGGTAGGGGAGACTTTAGCTTCTTGCGCTTGCTTTTTAAGTCCTCCCTACCGGGGAGGATTTAGGTGGGGCTTAAAACAGTATTAGAACGAACTGTTTTACTTGACTTAATAGCATGAAGAAAAACGGGATTAACTAAGATGATATAAATTATAGGCTATAAAGCTTATTAACTAAATTTGTAAGGCAATTACTACATGAAACAGGCTGCGGGTGTTATTTTCCGGACGATAATTTTACTATTGATGGGTGTTACCATCGGCATTATTATTAGCAATAATAATTTTGCAGGGCGCAGGCTTGGGCTTAGTTTTTCGCGCAGCGACGATAAAATATCAAAAGTGCTGGCACTGGTGAACCAAAACTACGTAGACTCGGTAGATGTGGATAGCATTGAAGGCGTTACCGTGAACGATATGCTGCAAAGCCTCGACCCGCATTCCGTTTACCTCCCGGCGCAACAGGCACAGTCTATTAACGAACGGTTGGGCGGCGGCTTTAACGGCATAGGCCTGGAATACCAGCTATTGCGGGATACCCTTGTTGTTACACAGCTTTACCCCCATGGCCCGGCAGCGAAGGCGGGGTTAAGCACGGGCGATAAGGTATTGCTTGTAGATGGCAAGCCTTTCTCGGGCACCAGCCTTACCCAGCCCCGCATCAGCAAAACCTTCCGCGGCGAAAAGGATTCGGAAATAACGCTGGGCGTTGAAAAAAGCAATGGCCTAAAAAAGAGCTACCTTATTAAACGCGGGCGGGTATCGCTTACCAGTTTGGATGCTTACTATATTACCGGTACTACAGGGTATATCAAAATAAGCAAATTCGCATCTACTACCGATGATGATTTTAGGGCCGCCCTTACCACTTTAAAGCTGGATGGCATGCAAAAATTAGTGCTCGATTTGCGCGGGAACGGCGGCGGCTACCTCAATACGGCTACGGCCATGGCCGATGAATTTTTGCCAAAGGGCAAACTGATTGTGTATACAGATGGCGCCCACGAGCCGCGTACCGATTATTTTGCTACCGATTCGGGCAGTTACGAAAAAGGCAAACTAACCGTACTTATTGATGAATACTCTGCCAGCGCGAGCGAAATATTAGCGGGCGCATTGCAGGACCTCGACCGCGCCACCATTGTAGGCAGGCGTTCGTTTGGCAAGGGGCTGGTACAACAGCAGTTCCCGTTTGGCGATGGCACGGCAGTAAACCTTACTGTGGCCCGGTATTACACCCCCTCGGGCAGGTCGATACAAAAATCGTATAAAAACGGCATCCAAAGTTACCACAACGAATTGGCCAACCGGATGCGCAAAGGCGAATTGTTATCTGCAGGGAACAGCCTTGCCGATAGCGCTTTTGTTGGGGCATCGGCCTTCCGTACCACCAACGGGCGCAAGGTATTTAGCTCGGGCGGTATCATGCCGGATGTTTTTGTCCCCGCCGATACCACCCGCAATACGCAGCTATTGGAGGATTTGGCAGAGAAACAGCTATTTACTGCTTACGTAATTGACAAGCTGCAACCCAATTTAAAAAAGTTTGCAACCGAAGATGCTTTTGTAAAGCAATACAACGTTGGCGATGCAGATTTTAACGCCTTTATCCAATACGCAGCAAAAAGCCTGGAGCAGATAAACCCCAGGGAGCTGCAATTATCTGCCAATATCATCAAAACACTGCTGAAGGCAAATACAGCCCGCTTTAAATGGGGCAATAGTGCTTATTACCGGGTATTGAACGAATATGATGAAACGTTTAAAAAAGCCCTGTCGCTTTAGCTATTTAATTGTGTATATCCCATCGAAATAAGATATAGTGGCCGCATTATCATCGCGGAAATAGCCTACCGGGTATTCTTTACCTTCGGGAGTTACTTTCCAGGCCTTTACAATCTGCGGGCTGGTTGCTACGGAGCTTAGGTTTAAAATATAATACCCAAACTCAGCACTCAGGCACGAATCTTTGTAGGCTTTATTGCTGATCAACCCGGGCTGTTCTAACACATTCAAAAAAAGTTTCCGTACCTGGGCCAAACTCAAATTCTTACTTGTGCTAAGGTTTACTGTGTTATATTTTGTGCCGATAACACTCGTGAATACTTCGCCGCCGAAATGGTAACCAATATCACCATTCAACACCGGCAATCCATTGAAATATTGCAGGGCAAGTGTATGCTGGTACACGTAAGGCGTGCCACCTAAGGCAACGGTATCATCAAAGGTAGCCCGGTAAAAACTTAAGCCATCGTAACTGATGCTATTCTTTTGAAAGAGCGCTTTAACTTTTGAATACGCAGCATCGCCAATGGGGTTTAGCGGCCTTTTGTATTCGGATATACACCCATTGTCTTCCAAAATAGCTTTGGTGCACGATGCCGCTACCAAAAAGCATGGCAAAATTAAAAAAAGGAGGGCTTTCTTCATGGCTAAAACCGGTTTATAAAAGCATTACGCCAAATCGTTTCAACGCGCTACAGGGCACTCCAAATTAATTAAACCATTATGGTTTAAAGGCTTGCCCCGGCACCCGTAGTAAAAAACGTATTTACGCTTACCGGCAATTTGCCTGTTGGTTTTATTTGCCCGGTTATTGCCTTTACTGCCGCGCGCTGCATGGCATCGTCCTTTTGGTAGGCAACTAAAATAGCGCTGCTTTTTTCTATCCCCGGCAAGCCCGCAATGGTATAAGCATTTGCAAAAACACTTATTACCGCATTGTTTTTTGCAGCCAGGTCGGCAATCAGCAATTTAACGTCGCTACTGTAATCCAACTTGCTGGCGGGGCGCAGGCGGGTATCGTGTATGCCCACAAACACTTGCTCGTACTGCTTCAACGATTCCAGCATTTGTTTTAATGCGCCCACAGGCGTATCTTTCCCAACCAAAAACAACATGCTGTTTGGGTATTTTTTTGATAGCTCCTGCTGAAAAACGGTTTGCCCGGTAACGCCAATGCTTATAATGGCGGTTTTTTTTGTGGTGTCTTGCTTCAACAAGCGGCTATCGCCTTTTATAAGCGTAATGGCAGCATCGCTTAGTTGCTGCACCAGTTGGGTAGCGGCAGGGCGGTTAAGGTCCTGTAATAAGTTTTGGGTATCTATGGGGGTATAATTGCTTAGCCCTGCCCAGTATTTGGCGGCCAATACCTTTTTCACTTTCGCTTCAAATTCTTCGGGCGCGATGTGTTTTTTACGGACTTCTTTCCGGATAAGCTTAGCGGCATTCTTGGAGTTTTCGGATAGTTCTATTAAATCCATACCAGCCATAAAAGTTTTCAGGTCGGCCTCCCCGTTAGGGAAGTATTTGGTTACCCCTTTCATCTCCATAGCATCAGATGCTACCAGCCCTTTAAACATCAGCGAGTCTTTCAAAATATCGGTAATAATTGGGCGCGATAAGGTGGACGGCAGGTTTTTGGTGGTATCCAGCGCGGGGATGCTCATGTGCGCTATCATCACCCCGCTAATGCCTGCGTTTATAGCTTCGTGGAAAGGGTACATCTCTAAAGAATCGAGCCTTTCGCGCGTAAAGGGCAGCAAGGGCAGGTCGAAGTGCGAATCGACATTGGTATCGCCATGCCCCGGGAAATGTTTTGCTATCGCGATGAGCCCTGCATCCTGCATGCCTTTGGCGTAAGCAATGCCTTTGCGGGCCACGTTGTATTTATTATCGCCAAACGAGCGGTAATTAATTACCGGGTTATTGGGGTTGTTGTTTACATCAAAATCGGGCGCGAAGTTGATGTGCATACCCAGCCGTTTAAAGTCATAAGCCACCATTTGCCCCATTTTGTATATCAGGTTGTTATCCTGTATGGCACCCAGGGCCATTTGGTAAGGGTATGATATGGTAGAATCCAGCCGCATGCCCAGCCCCCATTCGCCATCCATGGCAATAAGCAGCGGTATGCGCGATATCTTTTGGTACTCATTTACCAAATTGGCCTGCCTGCCCGGCCCGCCCTGAAAAAACACCAACCCGCCTACATGTTCTTTTTTGACCACCTTCCCTACCGAATCGGAATAGGCCTGCCCGCGGTTGGTATGTGCCCGCACAAAAAACAACTGGCCTATGCGCTGCCGGCGGTTAAGTTTATTATAAACAGAATCTACCCATTGGTTTTGCTGGGATAGGGTGCTTACCAGGCTGGCCTTTTGCGCCAGGCTGTTATCGGAAATCACTAATAATACGAAGGAAAAGGCAAGGGTGAGGTATTTCTTCAGTTGCATAATGATGTAAATGTAGGTTAAATCCTAAAAAAGGATAATTGTTTTTTTGTTAGGGGTAAATTGAATCTTGGTGAAGGCGTAATTCAAAATAAACGTCATGCCGGATTTATTTCGGTACCCCACACGGCAGGTAATGGAAATGCAAAGCGGTTTAGCATAGTTGTGACTTTTATGATGGGGTGCTGAAAAAATTTCAGCATGACGGTGAAATCACTTATATGTTTTGTAAAAAACACGATACACCCTCCAATATCTCAAAACACAAAATAAACCTTAACGAAAAAAAACACTCTATCGAGTATAAAAAAATCAACAAAAACCAAAGCAATGCGGGCAAGCTTTGCCCAACCGGCTTTAATAAACAGCAAAAAAACATGAAAAAATTACTCTTTTTAGCGATAGGCCTGCTCACCATTGCGGCCTCGGTGAATGCACAGGATGGGCCCCGCCGTTACCCGCGCCGCGTAGTAAGGCGCTTACCGCCACAGCAACGCCCGCAGCGTTACCGCCCTGTAGATGATTGGTACAAACCCAAAGTGGGTATTGCCGGCGGCTTAAACATCAGCAACACAGTTGATGCCTACAACGCCGATTTTAGCACCAGCAGCGTAGCAGGCGCACACATTGGGCTTACATTTGAAGTGCCCATTGCTTACCCACTATCCTTTGCGCCCGAATTTTTGTTTTCGCAAAAAGGTTACAAGGCCGAAACTGTTGACGGCACCTTCCGCCAGCGCACTAATTTTATTGATATCCCCCTGCTTGCCAAATTGCGCGTAACCCGTGGGTTCAACATTGTAGTTGGCCCGCAGCTTACCTTCCAAACATCAACCCGTAATACTTACGATGATGGCTTTAGCACCATTTACCGCGACAATTATGACAGCGTACGCGATAAAAGCTACCTCTCGGGTTTAATTGGCGTAGGTTTCGACCTGAACAGGAATACCGAACTCCGTTTCCGCTATGCGTTAGATTTTAACCAAAACCGCGGCGACGAAAATTCTGCCATCCCCGATTACCGCAACCAGGTTTTCCAGATAGGGTTGGGCTTTAAGTTTCAATAATATTACCTCTCCCGATAAAACAAAGGGGATGACCGAAATGGCCATCCCCTTTGTTTTTTGTTTTCAATCCTCTATTTATACTTCGTACCCGTATGCCTTAAATATGCCTCGCCAAAAATCAAGGTGCCTATCCCAGGCGTGGCAACCAAAGGGCAGTTTGTTATTATTTATGCTGAGTCCGCGTTCGGGGTTGTTCTCAATAGCAAAAGCCATCGCCTCGCGGTAGCCCGGAATTTTTAAAATTTTGCGCTTCCGGTTAACCTCTATGCTCCAAAAAATATCTTCGTTGTAAAGGTGGTGTGTCCGGGTGTAGTAGTACGCAATTTCCTCTTTCATGGTTAAAGTAACATCATAAAACTTCTTTATCCGCCTTAAAGAAAAGCCCCCGTTACCAACTTTGTTTTCTATTTGCATCAATGATGGCAAGCCGTCTTTACTAACATTAAAGCGCGTGTGCCAATAACTTATTAATTTGGATTTTGTGGCCTTTACAATATCGGGGTAATCGTACTTATGTATCCATGGGGCGCCAATGTAATCGTAGCCCCGGTTACACCAATCTTGCAGTTCGTCCCTAAAAACAAAAACATCAAGCTGGTATATCAGCATAAAGTCGTAATTCAAAAACCGCTCGTAAAACTCGGTGGCCATTGCCAGGTTGTTGTAGCCTTTAGGGTCTTTAAAATATTTATCGTCGAAAGTTTCTGTTAAAAAAGGTGCCTCGGTAAGCTCAACGGGCATCTCTCCCGATTCTGGCTTAACCACAATCAATGTGTGGGCCGATAACGTCTTTTTTAATTGATCAAGCGATACCTGCTCCAGTGGCGATAATGTTTTTTTATGAAAGGGGATAACTATGGCTACTTTAAAGTCGGTCATGTAATGATAGTTGGTTGTTTTTTTAATCTGCGTTAAAAGCCTGCATATCAATCAGCTTTCGGTAAGTGCCCTTATTTAGCATCAGCTCCTGATGGCTGCCTTGCTCTACTACTTTGCCGGCCTCCAGCACAATAATAATATCGGCATTTTGAATGGTGCTTAAGCGGTGCGCTATGATGAGCGAAGTACGGTTCTTCATCAGGTTATTCAAAGCATCCTGCACCAGTTTTTCCGATTCGGTATCCAATGCCGAGGTAGCTTCATCCAGCAGCATGATAGGGGGATTGTTTAGCACCGCCCTTGCAATACAAATACGCTGCCTTTGCCCGCCGGAGAGTTTGGCCCCCCTGTCGCCAACGTTGGTATCGTAACCTTTATCTGTTTCCAAAATAAAATTATGGGCATTGGCTATGCGCGCGGCCGCCTCTACCTCGCCGGGCTGTACATCTTTTTTACCAAAGGCTATATTATTGTAAATGGTATCGTTAAACAGTACCGATTCCTGGTTTACCACGCCCATTAAAGCACGCAGCGAATACGAGCTTACCTGTTTAATATCTTTTCCGTCTATTGTTATGGTGCCTTCCTGCGGGTCCATAAAGCGGGGGATCAGGTCCATCATGGTAGATTTACCCCCGCCCGACGGGCCTACCAGGGCCACTGATTTCCCTTTTGGCACGGTGATGTTTACGTTTGATAAAACCTGCTTCTCCAGGTAAGCAAAGGTTACATTTTCAAAGCGGATGGCATCGTTAAAGCCGGTGAGTTCCACGGCATCTTTTGCATCCATTACCAAAGGTTTTTCATCTATCAGCGCCAGCACGCGTTCGCCCGCTGCTATGCCCGAATGGATATTACCGAAAGAGTCTGTAATGGCTTTGGCAGGGCGTACCAATTGAGAAAACAATACAATAAAAGAAACGAAGTTTTTTGCATTGAGCTCTGAGGTGTGGTTAAATATCATATACCCGCCGTACAGCATAATGAATGCCACCATGGTGATAGATAAGGCCTCGGATACCGGGGAGGCCAGTTGCTGGCGCCTCGCCATCGACTTTGCAATTTTAGAATAACGCTTATTTTCCTCATTAAAGCGCTCTTTTACAAAATCGGTAGCGTTAAAAGCTTTTACTATTTTAATTCCGGAGAGGGCTTCGTCCAGGTAGCTGATCATGTTACTGTACGATTGCTGCCCCGCTATGGCCTGCGCCTTTAAGCGTTTTACAATACGCGATATGATAAAGCCGGACAGTGGCAGCACCAGCAGCGAAATGAGCGTGAGCTTAACCGATATTAAAAACAGCGCCACTAAAAAACCAATGAGTTGTAAAGGTTCTTTAACAACTACCTGCAGTGTACTGGTTACCGAAAATTGAACCACCTGCACATCTGATGACACTTTGGTTAAAATATCGCCCTTGCGCTCGTTATTAAAAAAACCGAGATGCAGGTTCATTACGTTATTGAACACCTCGCGGCGTAAATTTAACAGGGTATAAACCCTCAGGTTCTCCATGATGCGCTGAGAGAGGTACCTGAAAAAATTGCCTAAAAAAACCGAAACAACGGTTACCGCGCAAACAAATTTGAGGGCAGTCCACCTGTCGTAGTTTGTAAGGTAATATTGCAGGTAATATTTAAACCAGCCCGAGATATCGAGCGCTGATGGCTTAGCCGCGGATGCCGCTGCTTTGGCGGTTTCGCCCCCAAAATCAAACAAAGTTGTTAACAGCGGCCCTATCAATACAATTACACTGGTGCTAAATATTACGTATAACAGCGTGAAAATTACATAGGGCACAGCAAATTTCCCGATTGGTTTTGCAAAGGACAGCAGACGAAAGTATGTCTTCATTAAAAAATTATAGAGGTGCAAAGTTAGCAGTAATTAGCTAATTACCGTATGGTGCAATTATGCAGGCAAAAGCAGCGGCTTTATGGCCTGCCAGGCCATATCAACCGTTATAATGCTAACGCAAGGGTAACGGTCATTTGCATCCGTTTGGTATATACAGTTCCAATTGCAGTAATAGCAGTCCATTTTTTGGTAAACACAAAGTGGCCCGTTTGCAACATCGGCAGGGTAAGGTACAAACCTATCAAAATGCCCTCCGCCGGTAATACAAACCGAAGGCGTATCCAGCGCAACAGCCAAGTGGATGGCACCGCTATCATTACCTATTATTAATGTTGCTGCCGCTACCATTTCTGCTAATTGCGGCAGGGTTGTTTTACCGGTAATATCAACAACATTGGCAGATGCAGCAAGTTGGCATATCAACGCATTTTCTTCTGCTTCATTAGCGCCGCCGGCAATGTAGATGGTTTGGGAGCTTTGCAAGCGAATGAGTTTAATCAGCGCAGCAAACTTTTCGCTTTCCCAACCCCGCTTTTGCAAGCCCGCACCGGGGAATATAATAATGCCCGCCTTCGGTTTTGGCGCTACAGGTATTGAAGGTTTATTTATTAAAAAGGATTCGCCCAGTACCTGCTGAAAAAAGAATTTATTGCGGTGGAACTCGTGGTATATTGTAGCCGGCAAGTTTAATCTGCGGGTATAAAACTTGTCGGTTTTGGCTTTGTATTTTTGCTCGATGCCTTCGGTATTGCTTTCAAAGCCTATAGTTTCTTTTGCGGCGCAAAGCGCCGCAAGCCCGTCGCTTATAAAAATGCGTGTGCTGGATGGGTTAAGCACCACTTCATAATTCCGTTTAAATAGCTGCCATCCTAATTTAAAAACTGCACCCGGATAGTAATAAAGCTGCAGCGCTTTGGTGAAGTAAAATTTAGAAACCACCCCGCTATCGTATGCCAATGCCAAATCCTGCCACACCGCGTTGCCCAACAACTCTACTTCGTAATTGCGGTACTTTGCCGATCGCTTTACTTCTGCAATAAAATTCCTTACCAGGATATAATCGCCGATAGCATCCGTCTTGATAATGAGTAATCGCTTGCTTCCGCTGCCGCGAAACAAGGCAAAAAAACGGAACAGGTAGGGTAGCTTCAGCAGTATGAATCGGGTAAGCCTGAATAAATTCCTGTTTTGAGCCATTAACAAACGGTAGATTGAAATTTACTTTGTATACTTTTTCGGGCTTTAATATTTACTTTGCGCCGGATAAGAGCAGCAAATATAACAGTATACCTTCCTTAAAAATGACCGCCGCAATAATGAATGATAAAATAAGCATCATAGTGGTTACTTACAATGCGGCAAAAACCCTGCAAACCTGCCTCGATAGCGTTTATATGCAGACCTATCCGGGCATCGAACTCATTGTTATTGACGGCGACAGCACAGATGGCACGCAGGAAATTTTAAAGGCAAACAGCAACAAGATCAATTACTGGAAAAGCGAGCCGGATACGGGCATTTACGATGCCATGAATAAAGCACTTAAACAGGCCACGGGCGAATGGATCTATTTCCTGGGTGCCGACGACGAGTTACTGCCCGCTTTCTCCGCCATGGCCACCGAACTAAAAAGCCCAAACACCATCTATTATGGTAGTGTGCTCACCCGCGGGCTACAACCCCTCGGCCCGGTGTCTGTTTATTATTGGGCCAAGCACGGTGTTATCCAGCAATCTATTATTTACCCCAAAATAGTGTTCGAAAAATACAGTTATAATTTAAAATACAAATCATCTGCCGATTTTGCCCTGAACATGCAGTGCTTCGGCGATAAACACCTTGAGTTTAAATACCTCGACCATGTGATTGCCAGGTTTGCCGATACAGGCGTTTCGGGCCAATCGCGGGATATGGTTTTTGAGCGAGATAAACCGGGGCTTATTTTAAAGAATTTTGGCTTTAAAATTTGGTTAAGGTTTACCATCAGGAAACTAAGAGGGAAAAATTAACGTCGCGAAAGCCTTAGCGGCTGGCCAATACTTCCTCGTATAGCTTCAAGTACTGCTTCGCGGTATCATCCCAATTATACTTTTCGGCCTGTGCCATTACTGATGTCGAACGGCTGTTTGCTTTAAAATCGTCCATCCCGTTTTTAAAAACCTGCTGCATGGCGGCGGCTTCAAAACTTTCAAAGTAATAGGCAGCATCGCCTGCTATTTCGGGCAGCGAGGTACGGGTAGAACAAAACACAGGCTTGCCAAAATGCATTGCCTCAATAACGGGCAGGCCAAAGCCCTCTGCTATAGAGGGGAATACAAAGGCCTCGCAGTTTTTATAGTACCATGCACGGTCGTCGTCGCTTACAGGTCCGGTTATTTTTAGACGGTCCAGGCAGTTGTATTTTTTTGCCTGCTCCACAATTTCTGCTTCGTATGGTGTTTTTATCCCCGATATCACCAATTCATAATCATTCCCGGCAAGTAAAGCGGGCAGTACGTGAAAGTTCTTCTTGGGCGATACAATGCCTATGGCAAACAAAAAGGGCCGTAGGGGTATGTATGCCGGGCTATGCCCCTCCTTTATTATCAGTTTATCTGCACCATTGTAAATCACGCTGATTTTGCCGGCAACATGCGGAAAATAAGCAAGGACATCGTTTTTGGTGAAGTTAGAGATGGTTACTATCCTATCGCATTTGTTGATGCGCTGGCCTAATTTGTCAAGATAGGTTTTCAGCTTATCGGGGGGAAGGTTCTCGTGTACCTGGTTAATATCGTGTATGGTAAGTATTTTTTTTCCGCTATGTACTTTCTTCGGTTTCAGTCGCGAAAGCTGATCGGTAAAGTGGAACAGGGCTACTTTATTGCTGTTGATAAAGAAAAACTTATTATACTTTTTAAGATAAGTTTTTTCCACAGCATCGGCATCAAACTCGCTGGCAGTACCCGGATATAAGAAATAATCAAGATCAAAACGGGACGAATTGTTGCGCAGCAGCGCCTTACCCAGGCTTTTACCAAAGGAGTACAACCCGGTATTGCGGTAACGCATGGAATCGAATGTAACTAAAACACGTGGCTTACTCATACCCAACTGCTAATTATGGCTGCAACTTTATCAACTGTAATACTATCCAGGCTACCGCCATAACTCTCCAGCACCTGCGCCTTTTTGCCTATTGGTGCCCACCTGCCGGGATGTATTGGCCGGGTAGACGGAAACAACCCTAAAGCATGTATGCCCAAAGCTGCCGCCAAATGCAAAGGCCCCGTGCCCGACGCCAACAAACCATCTGCCTTACTCATAAACGCGATGAGTTCATCCAGTGCCATTTGCCCTGTTAGGTCAACCACGTTTGCCGGAAGGGTTTTTATCCAGTCCTGTAGCACCACCTGCTCCTTGTCAGATCCGGTAATGAACAGTTTAAACTTATCCGGAGGCAAAACATCTGCCAGCCCTTTAAATTTATCAAGCCCCCACTCAGCCCCGCTGCCATTCGATTTTGGGTGCAGGATGAGATTGAATTTATCGGCAGCCAACAAAACATTAAATTTTGCAGGCAATTCAATGCGTGGCACAAAGGTATTATGATTGATAATAGCATCAAGCGGTTGCACTTCTTTTAAGCCCAGCGGCCGTAGCAAGGCCAGGTTTAGCTGCGCTTCGTGCAAGTCAGAATTTTTGCGGCTCAGCCTTACCAGCTTGTTGCAGGTATGCCAGTGGAACAGCCTGTTGGTGGTACCTATCCGTATTTTGATACCTGCTTGGTTGGCCAATGCCGCTACATGCTTATTGGGGAACACGTGGATAATGGCATCGATATTTTTACTGCGGAGGTACTCCCGCTGTTCCCGCCCGCCTAACTTTAAAAGCTCTGTATAATCTATAAACTCATCAACATAAGGGCTGCATTTAATTACCGGTGCTGTGTAGGTACGCCCTAAAAACGACACCCGGGCATTGGGGTACAAACTTTTTAAATAGCCCGCCATGGGCAGGGTGAGTACCACATCGCCAATGGCATCTGTACGGCTAATGAGCAGGTGGTTCAAAATCTAATTTTTAAAGGCGCGTTTAATTTATTCAATTCAGGCTATTATCGCTTAACTGGCCGGTGTACTTAAAATATTTTTGCAATACCAGCAAAGCGATCAGGCGTTCCTGTTTTTTATCTGCAAATTGTTTAACATATTGGTTAGCGTTGCGGGCAATTATCTCCGCTTCGCCGGGATGTCTCAAATAATACTTAAGTTTTTCCTCAAGGTCTGTATAGTCATCTTTTATAGCAATATAATGGTAGCCGGGTATCAACCGCCCCTCCATAAACCAGGTTTCGTATTTGGGCACAGGCATAACAGCTACCGAATTTGACGACATGATCCATTTTAAATTGGTGGCCACATCATTCCCCTCCAGGCTCAGGATAAACTTATACCCTAAATGCTCTGCTATGCCTATTTTGGGTTTAAGCCACTCCGCATTGCCCCCCATTTTATTCACTTGCCCCAAATTGCAAAACGCATGGCCAAAGTACATCTCCATAAACCGGGTGCGGTGTGGCTGGGTCATCACACCGCGGCCTATCAATAAATCTTTTTTAGCGGCAAATGGCAGGCTGTCTTTTACAAAAACAAAATGCCGCCTTTTATCAAGGTTCAGCAATATGGCGTTGGCGTTATTGCCCGCTACCGGCCTGCTTTTTTGTATAGATGGCAGCGCCGCAACATGTGTTACATCACCAAAAAGAAAATTTGCTTTAAGGCTTTTATCGAAATACCGGGTGTATTCATAGGTATCGAAGTTGTAGGATTTGGGGCTTTTAAACATTTGCATATCCTTTAAACAAATCACTTCGTTGCCTTCAACCGGCGTAAGGCTACTAAGTTTATTGTAATAGTTAACCCTGTCCCATACCGCACCTGCGTTGTACTTATCAATCTCATTTAACCTTTTCTGAAGAGATTTTTGGTACAGCACCGCCGGCACGGCTTGCCGCAGTATGTTTTTTGCGTAGTAAACAACAGTAGCTTTTTTTATTTTGCCAATAAACGATACCCCGGTAGCCTTCATTCTACATAGCCTGTTTTATAGGGCCACGATGCAAATATACTTATATCGGCATCTATACTTTTTAAATAGGCAATACTTTTGTTACTTTATAGCCTGCGGCACATGACAAACAAAACCCTACATAGCAACTCAACTCCTATCGATTTTCGAAAGGTGGCGCGCGAGCTTACCGTTGTGGAAAACAACCTGCCGGGTGCCGGGGAGCTTTTAAAGTCGCTGCCTTACAGTAATGTACCAATAACCGGCATTACCGGCCCGCCGGGTGCGGGTAAGAGCACACTGGTAAACGCTATTATCTTTTACCTGCTGGCAAAAGGCAAAAAGGTCGCCATTTTGGCTATCGACCCAACTTCGCCCTTTAACTTCGGCTCGTTACTGGGCGATAGGATACGCATGGCCACGCACTTTAACCATCCGGACGTATTTATCCGGTCATTGGCTACCCGGGGGTCTTTGGGTGGCTTGTCTGCCAAAACCATTGAAATGACCGATGTACTGCGCGCGTCCGGCTTCGACCATATACTAATCGAAACCGTTGGAGTGGGGCAATCTGAAGTAGAAATTGCCGGGCTGGCCGATACTACCTTTGTAGTGTTGGTACCCGAAGCGGGCGACGAGATCCAAAATATCAAATCGGGCGTGATGGAAATTGCTGATGCGTTTATCATTAACAAAGCCGATCGTGACGGCGCGGATCTATTTATCAATAACCTAAAAAAAATCATCCATCAAAAAGAGGGCGCGTTTATTCCAATCATCCGCGCAGTGGCAACCAAAAACGAAGGCATCGATGAAATTGCCGATATGATATTGTCGCCGGCCAAAGCAGCCAACAGCCGCCGCGAATTACTGCTCACCCAAAAGGCATACAACCTCATCCAGCAGAACCGGATGGCAGGGGTAGATAAAAAAAAGCTTCAGCAATTGCTTGCCGAAGCCTTGAAAAAAGAAAGGTTTAACCTGTATTTATTTATTTCGGATTTCGAACGTTCGATGTCGGACTTAAAGGATTGACCGGTAAATCTGACATCGAAAAACCAAATTCTTAAGAGTTTATTATCTCCTCGATATGCTCCGCTTCTACCGGTATATCTGCCATTAAATCTATGTTGCCTTCTTTAGTAATGAGAATGTTGTTCTCTAAACGGATGCCCAAACCTTCGGCAGGGATGTAGATGCCGGGCTCGCAGGTAAGGATGTTGCCAACCTCGAAGGGTTTGTAACGACTGGCAAAATCGTGTACATCTAAACCCAGGTGGTGCGAAGTGCCATGCATAAAATACTTTTTATATAATGGCGATTTAGGGTCCTGCTTGGCCACATCGTGTTTATCCAATAAGCCAAGCCCAATTAATTCGCTTTCCATTATTTTACCCACCTCGTCGTGGTATTCATTCCAAATGGTGCCGGCCACAATCATTTGGGTAGCGGCTTTCATTACCCGCAGCACGGCATCGTACACCTCGCGCTGGCGTTTTGTAAAGCGGCCGTTAACCGGGATAGAGCGTGTCATATCTGCATTGTAGTTGGCATACTCGGCGCCAAAATCAAGCAAAATAACGTCCCCATCCTTACAAACCTGGTTATTATCGATGTAGTGCAGCACGTTGGCGTTGTTGCCCGATGCTATAATTGGGCTGTAAGCATGGCCTGTTCCGCGTTGTTTTATAAACTCGTGTATAATCTCGGCCTCAATTTCGTACTCTGCTACACCAGGCTGTACAAATTTTAGTACACGTACAAATGCATCGCGCGTCAGCCCGCAGGCTATTTTTGTAAGTTCGATTTCCGTATCCGATTTTACAACACGTAAGTCGCGCAGTATCAATGCCGAGCGCTCGTAATGATGCAAAGGGTATTTTAAGCGTAGTGCTTCGTACATGCGCATATCGCGGTACGGCACTGTGTGGGTGTAACGGTCGTTTTCGTTTGTGTTAATATAAACGTTATCAGCGTAATTAATGATCCCATGCAAAATACTATCGTAATCTTGTAGCCAAAAGATGGTTTGGATGCCCGATGCCGCACGCGCTTCTTCCTTAGTGTACTTATGACCCTCCCAAATTGCAATATGTTCGCTGGTTTGTCTTAAAAACAGTACTTCTTTGTATAGTGGATTAGGACAATCAGGAAATAAAACCAAAATACTCTGTTCCTGGTCTATGCCCGAGAGGTAAAAAAAATCAGGATTTTGCTTAAAAATAAAGTTTTGGTCGCCACTGCGTAAAAACTCGTCATTTGAATGGAAAACAGCTATAGAACGGGGCTTAAGTCGCGAAACGAAATTTTTTCTATTTATTGTAAATAGTTGCTCATTTACAGGTAGATATTTCATAAATCAGGAATATATATTTTAATAAAAACAATTTATTTTTATTATTTGTAGTAGTAATTATGAATTTTGGAACAAAGTTTGGTAATCGTTTCAAACATAATTACTAATTTTGAAAAAAATCACAATTAAATCGTTTAATCTTAAAACTATGAATTATTCTACATTAAAGAAAACAGCTGCCTTGTCGTTCGCTGCTTTGTTGACTGCTGGAATGGTAAGTGCGCAAGACACCACTAAAACCGTTACCACTACAACAACAGTTGCAGACACTACAATGTCGTCTGGCACATCCACTGCCAAGGTATTTGGCGGTAGGGGACAGTACAAAACCTTCAGTATCGGCATCAACGCTGGCGTAACTTCGCCATTTTTAGCCATTGGCGGCACCAACGAGTGGACCAGTGCTGACGTTTCATTAGGCTACGGCTTATCGCTTAGGTCTCAATTGGCTCATTCATTTGGCCTGCAGTTAGACTTGCATGGTGGTAAAGTACGGGCTCACAACGAAGATGCAGCGGGAAACCCAACTGCGTTTGGAACCAGAGCTGCTTTTTCTACAAACTTTTACTCTGCTACTTTAAGCGGTGTTGTTAACGTTGCTACTATCGACTACATCCGTCGTAAGAATGCAATTAACTTCTTCATCACCGGTGGTGCTGGTTTAATTTTCTACAAACCAAGCGTTGCTACATCACTTGCTGATTATAACGCAGGTGTTTATCAGTTCTTTACTAAAACTGATAACGGCGACAATGGCCCAATTACTACCTTGCCAGCAGCTGGTTTATCTAAAAAAACAGTTAAAGAATTGGTTATACCAATTGGTGTAGGCGTTAAATTCAGATTATCTGATGCTGTTGCCCTTAACTTAGGTTATACCATGAACTTCATCGATGGCAACAACTTTGATGCTTCTTACTCTGCTGCTAAACCACAAGCCCGCGATAAATACTCTTACGGTTACGGTGGTTTAGAATTCACCTTAGGCGGTAAAGGCAAACCAAACTTAGACTGGGTTAACCCTGTAGCTATGATGTACGACGAATTGTACGACGAGCAATTACGCAGAGAAGTTGAAGCTCTTAAAACTCGTGTAACTAACGTTGAAAACGCAGTTACCGATCTTAAGAAAGATTCTGACGGTGACGGTGTGTCTGACCAATTCGACAAATGCCCTAACACTCCTGCTGGTAGCGTAGTTGATGGTTCTGGTTGCGTTATCGTATTCCCAGCAGCTACTGCTCCTAAAGATTCAGCTGTTGCCGCTGCTTACAGCAACATCCAGTTTGAATTTGACAGCTCAGTATTACGTACATCATCTTACCCAACATTAGATGCAACTTCTGCTGACTTACGTTCAACAGGTTCTACTGTACAGGTAAACGGTTACGCTTCATCTGAAGGTACTGCTGCACACAACATGTCGTTATCACGTGACCGTGCTAACTCTGTAAAAACTTACTTAGTTAACTCTGGTGTTACTGCATCTAAAGTAAAAGTTAAAGCTTTTGGCGAAACAAACCCAATTGCTGATAACTCTACCGAAGAAGGCCGCGTACTTAACCGTCGTGTGTCATTCACCAAAAAATAATATTCCTTTAGAATAATATTATTAAGCGAAAGCTCCGGATAACCCGGAGCTTTCTTTTTTTTGTTAATTTTGCAATATGTATTTCTTCAGAAAAAAAGACCCTAACCGGCCTACCAGTTTCAACCTTAAGGTAATGCATATCATCAATGCCATTGCCATCAGCATGTTTTTGCTGGGCATCATCTATAAATTGATCCAATGGTTCATCCTGAAGAAATAAACATTATATCCTGCTAATACATTACCCCAAATGAAAACCATCATCAATACCGATAACGCCCCTGCACCCATAGGCCCATACAGCCAGGCAGTTGCTACAGCCGGCCTGCTTTTTGTATCGGGCCAAATACCCATGAACCGTGCAACCGGCGAAATTATTGCCACCGGCATTACCGACGAGGCAAAACAGGTGATGGAAAATTTAAAAGCGATACTGAACGAGGCTGGTGTTGGTTTCGATAGCATTATTAAAACAACCATCTTTTTAACCGATATGCAATCCTTTGCGCAAGTAAACGAAGTATATGGCTCGTACTTTACAGCCAGCTTCCCGGCGCGCGAAACCGTGCAGGTATCGGGCTTGCCAAAAGGCGTTAATGTAGAAATATCTGTAATTGCCTCAAAAGCCTGACCGCTATAAAAATTGAACAGCCAGCATTTTCAAACACCTGTTGAGTATTTAAAAGGCGTGGGGCTTACCCGTGCCGAGGTGCTGAAAAAAGAGCTGCAAATTTTTACGTTTGAGGATCTGCTTAAGCACTTCCCTTATAAGTATATAGACCGTACGCGGTTTTATAAAATAAAAGATATACAGCCCGATTTGCCCTATGTGCAGGTGCTTGCGCGCTTAGTATCAAAAGAAATTATTGGCGAAAAGCATACCAAACGATTAGTTGCCCAGGCTAAGGACGATACCGGCATGATAGAGCTCGTTTGGTTTCAGAGCATAAAATGGGTGGAGAAAACTCTTATACCCGGCAAGGCTTATGTGCTGTTTGGCAAGCCTGGTTTTTTTAACGGCAAGGCACAAATGGCCCACCCGGAAATGGAATTGTACAATACTGCTGCCGCACAGCAAAAGGGTACGCTTACCCTTCAACCTGCTTACAACTCTACCGAAAAATTAAAACAATTTAGCTTAGATAGCAAAGGGTTGCAAAAACTCATAGCAGGCTTGCTGGATCAGCATGCTAAGGACATCCACGAAAACCTGCCCGCTTACCTTCTTAACCGTTTTAAATTGGCAGGCCGTGCCGACAGTTACCGCAATATCCACTTCCCGGACAATGCCGCTCAGCTAAACGAAGCTATTAACCGGTTGAAGTTTGAAGAACTGTTCTTCCTGCAACTTAAGCTCCTTAAAAACAAGCTCACCCGCGCATCCAAATTTAAGGGCAACGTATTCGGTACGGTAGGTAATTACTTTAACGAATTTTACCACCATAAACTCCCTTTCGAGCTTACCAATCCGCAAAAGCGGGTGTTGAAAGAAATAAGGGTTGATACCCAGCGCGGCGTGCAAATGAACCGCTTGCTGCAGGGCGATGTAGGCAGCGGCAAAACTGTAGTTGCACTAATGAGTATGCTAATCGCCATCGATAACGGTTTTCAAACCTGTATAATGGCACCGACCGAAATTTTGGCCAATCAGCATTTTCAAACCATAAAAAGCCTGGTAGGCGATGATTTTGTAGAAGTGGCGCTCCTCACAGGCTCGGTACCGCAAAAAAAGCGCAGGGTTATTCACGAAAAACTGGAAGACGGCAGCCTGAAAATATTGATAGGTACCCATGCGCTGATAGAAGATAAAGTGCAATACAAAAACCTGGGGCTGGTGGTGATTGACGAACAGCACCGTTTCGGAGTGGAGCAACGCTCAAAACTTTGGCGTAAAAATGTAATTCCGCCGCACGTGCTGGTGATGACGGCCACCCCGATCCCCCGCACGCTGGCCATGACCTTGTACGGCGACCTGGATGTATCCGTAATTGACGAACTACCTGCAGGGCGCAAACCGATAGAGACCAAACACTTTTACGACGCGCAGCGCCTGCGCATGTTTGGCTTTATGAAACAGGAGATAGCCAAAGGCAGGCAGGTATACGTAGTTTACCCGCTGATACATGAGAGCGAGAAACTCGACCTGAAAAACCTGATGGACGGTACAGAGGTAATGAGCCGGGAGTTCCCCCTTCCGCAGTTTCGCATTAGCGTAGTGCATGGTAAAATGGCGGCGGCCGATAAGGATTTTGAGATGCAGCGCTTCATCAAAGGCGAAACACAGATAATGGTGGCCACTACCGTGATAGAGGTTGGCGTAAATGTGCCCAATGCCTCGGTGATGATCATTGAAAACGCCGAGCGTTTCGGGCTATCGCAACTGCATCAATTGCGCGGGCGCGTTGGCCGTGGTGCCGAGCAATCGTACTGCATATTGATGACCGGCCCAAAACTAAGTAACGACGGCCGGGTGCGCATCAACACCATGGTGAAAACCAATAATGGGTTCGAGATAGCGGAGATAGACATGCAGTTGCGTGGCCCCGGCAATATAGAAGGAACACAACAAAGCGGTGTATTAGACCTTAAAATTGCCAACCTGGCCACCGACCAGGAACTATTGATACAGGCCCGCAAATGCGTTGAAGGCATATTGGAAAAAGACCCCCAGCTTGCCCTCCCCGAAAACCTTTTGCTAAACCAGCCCTTCCAGGCAAAAAATGCAGGTTTAAGCTGGGATAAGATATCGTAACCTGAGGTTTTTCGGGTACAAATACTATTTTTGCTTAAACACCCATCCACATGAAAAAATCCTTATTGCTCTTTACTTTGTTATTTTCCGCTGCTGCGTCGCAAGCGCAAGATTCGCTGATGCTGCGCAAGCTTTACGATGAGGCCCTGGTAAACGGCCAATGCTACCAAAACCTGCGTTACCTGTGCAAAAACATTGGGCAACGGCTAAGTGGTTCTGCCGGTGCAGAAAAATCTGTAACGTGGAGCAAAAAACTAATGGATAGCTATGGCTTTGATAAAGTTTACCTGCAGGAATGCATGGTACCGCATTGGGTACGCGGCGCAAAGGAGCAAGCTTTTATTATTGATGGCAAAACCCGCATACCGGTACCTATTGCGGCTTTGGGCATGTCGGTTGGCACACCTGCGGCAGGCATCACCGCTAATATTGTTGAGGTAAAAAGCCTTAAAGAACTGGATGCCCTTGGCGAAAGCGTTATAAAGGGCAAAATTGTGTTCTTTAACGGCCCGTTCGATCCGCGTTTTATCGAAACCGGCGCAGGCTACGGCGCAGCGGGCGTTCAACGTTTTGCAGGCCCGTCGGCAGCCGCAAAATACGGCGCAGTAGGGGCAATTGTACGCTCCATTACCCCCGCGCTTGACGATTACCCGCATACCGGCACTACTGTTTATGCCGAGGGTGGCGCAAAGATCCCGGCTGCGGCAATTTCTACTTTAGCAGCCAATAAGCTCAGCAACATGCTTAAGCTTCGCAAATTGCCGCTGATAAAATTCTACTTTAAACAAAGCTGCCAAACCCTGCCCGATGTAAAATCGTACAACGTGATCGGCGAAATAACGGGCAGCGAAAACCCTAATAAATTCATCACGGTTGGCGGGCACCTCGATTCGTGGGACCTGGCCGAAGGCGCACATGACGATGGCACGGGTGTAATGCAGTCGGTAGAAGTATTGCGCATATTTAAGGCTGTTGGCTACAAACCAAAAAACTCGGTACGTGCGGTGTTTTTTATGAATGAGGAGAACGGGCACAAAGGCGGATTAAAATATGCCGAAGTTGCTGCCCAAAACAACGAGGAGCACATTGCGGCCATAGAAACAGACGAGGGTGGTTTTACGCCTCGGGGCTTTAGTTTCCAGGGCATACCGGCAGCACAATTAAAAGCTATTAATGATAAATACGCCAAACTGTTTGAACCTTACGAGGCCGACCGGCTTGTAGCCGGTGGTGGCGGTACCGATATTGGCCCGTTAAAAGAAACTCGTCCGTCGATTGTATTGATAGGTTTCCGCCCCGATTCGCAGCGGTACTTTGATATCCACCACACGCCAAACGACGTTTTTGAGAATGTAAACAAACGCGAACTGGAACTTGGCGCAGCAACTATCGCCTCGCTGGTTTATTTGATAGACCAACACGGATTATAAGGAATACAGGCGCGGCGTACACCGCGCCTTTTTTGTTATAATAAAGTAACAAAACAGTATCAAAGCAGGCGTATTAAAAAACAGGTTGTAAATTGCAGCCGTCATCAATACCTCATTTCCATGCCCGAAGAAGATAGTATAAGCCCCCGGATAGATTCGTTTGCAGCACTAAGGTATAAGGATTTCCGTTCGTACGTAGGTATGCGTTTTTGCTTCACCTTTGCCTACCAAATGCAAGCCGTAATAATTGGCTTTTATATTTACCATATTACAAAAGACCCATTTGCCCTTGGGCTGGTAGGGCTTTGCGAGGCCATCCCGGCAGTAGGTATTGCGCTGTACGGTGGCTACATTGCCGATAAATCCGAAAAGCGTAAAATGCTGTTGCTGATATTTATCGGTGTATTTATTTCCTCGCTGGTGATGTTTTTAATTACACTAAAAGGCGCGGATAATTACATCCATACCAGTTGGGTGGTTCCTATTATTTACTTAATGATATTTTTTAACGGCGTTGCCCGCGCTTTTTATGGCCCTGCTACTTTTGTTATATATACCCAAAGCATCCCAACAGAAATTTACCCCAATGCCGCTACCTGGAGTAGCAGCAGCTGGCAAATAGCCTCTATTTTAGGGCCAGCAGCGGGCGGCCTTATTTACGGCTACATGGGCATAACCGTTACCTTTGTTGTAATACTGGCGTTCCTGGCCATATCGCTGGTTTTAATTTACCTCTTACGGCCCTACCCTCCGGTTTTTGTACCTAAGGAGAGCATTTGGAAAAGCTTATCGGAAGGGATAGACTTTGTATTTAACAGCAAAATGATGATAGGTGCAATGAGCCTCGACCTGTTCTCGGTGTTTTTTGGCGGCGCGGTTGCCTTACTGCCGGTTTTTGCCAATGAGATACTTAAGGTTGGCCCGGAAGGACTGGGCATTATGCGCGCCACCTCCTCGCTTGGTGCTGTTTTAACCATGCTGGCCATGGCACGTTTCTCGCCTATGGGTAAACCCTGGCGAAACCTTTTAATAGCGGTAACCGGGTTTGGCCTATCTATTATATGCTTTGGGCTATCGCGCAGTTTTTACCTCTCGTTGTTTTTCCTGTTTACCGAAGGCGCATTTGATAGCGTCAGCGTAATTATACGCGGCACTATTATGCAGCTTTTAACACCCGACCATATGCGTGGGCGCGTGTCTGCGGTAAACTCCATGTTTATCGGTTCATCTAACGAGATAGGCGCCTTTGAATCGGGTACGGCGGCGCGGCTGCTGGGGACCGTCCCCGCAGTAATATTTGGCGGGAGCATGACATTGGCCATTGTAACCATCACCTACTTTAAAACAAAAATGCTTATCCCGCTTTCGTTAAACCAGATACATGCACCGGAGGCCGTTAAAAATAAATAGTTGCATTAACCAATGTGGTTATAACGCCGCCCCATTGGCTATTAGCTAAAAAGCCCTTAATGCTGATGTTCAGGTTGCGGAACAATGCCTATATTTAATGGCTGAATTGATTACACATTAACCCCTGATGTTAGAAAGGCCGAACTATTTTTTATTATTACTTACATTTTTATTGGGTGGGTTCTTTTTACCTGTTTCCCATCTATCTGCCCAAAACCCTGGCCATTATTATAGCTCAGCCGTATTTTCCGCGCTAAGGAAGCTTCCACCAAATGAACGTATCGACTCCGCGCAGTCGCTATATAAAACCCATTGCCGGAAAATGCCCGAGCCTGATGCTATGAAAGCCCTGGATGGGCTAGATAGCGTAGCAAGGGAAGCAGCCGACTTAAGGCTGGAATGTGCGGTATTTGATATGCGGGCCGACTACTATTCGGTAAACCGGGGATATAATAACTTAAGCAGCCAATACTATGACAAGGCTATCCTGTTTGCGGAAGAACATGAACTACCCCTGGAAACTGCCGTATATATGCACCGCAAAGCCGTTTACTATTTAATTTATAAACAAAATGTACCTGCATGCAGGTACTTCTTGTTCTCGCAGGAAAAATTCCGCGAGATCGGTTTCGATAAGGTGCCAAACATGGGTTCTTATTTTGGCCAGGTGGCAGATTTTTATTACAACATAGGCGATTACGAAAACGCGCGCGAAAACCTGCACCAGGCGCTTAAATACAGGCAGCAGCCAATCCCCCGTTCGCGCATAAATATCTTAAACACCATAGGGCTTACTTACCGCAACAGCGCTCATTTTAATACCGCAATGCGTTATTTTAACGAGGCCTTAACCATGGCAAAAAACAGCCGCGACAGCGTTTGGGTGGGTATTGTTACCGGCAATATTGGTTCGGTATATTTTATGCAGGGGCAGTATGCACGGGCACTTCCGCTTGTAGAAGCCGATTACGCTGTATCGTTAAAATACCGGCAAACATTAAATGCCGCCATTGCCATGCTGCGCCTGGTGAGGATAAGCATGGAAGCCAATAAACTTGAGCCGGCAACGCGGCAACTAAATACGGTAGATGAATTATTACTATCCGCAAAGGAAGACGTTTTACGGTACAGGGTAGATTACTATGAATTAAAAGCACTACTGGGCGAAAAGTTTGGTCGGATAGCAGAGGCGAACCTGTACCGCAAAAAACTCGGCCAATTAAAAGACAGCCTGGCAAGCCGGGATAACCTTGCCGCCGTGGAGCGGATCAGGCTACAATGGGAACTGGACAAAAGCAAGGCCCAACTAACGAGGCTAAAAACCAATGCCGAGCTTGGCGCTTATAAACGCAACGCGGTAATAATAGTATTAACGTTACTGATGGTGATCATCATTTTAGTGTATAGCAGGCAGCGCTTAAAGGAAAAAAAAGATAAAGATTTACTGGCCTTAGAAAAACGGCGGCTGGATGAGGAACTAAAAAACGCATCGCTCGCCTTACACGGCTATACCGAAAACCTGATGCAAAAAAATTTGTTGATAGAGGAATTTAAAACAGAAGTTGAAAAGCTAAAGCTTAAATTAAGCAATGAAGGCGATGCCCGCGACCTGGATAACATGATGAAAGCACACATCATGACAGATGAGAACTGGAACGAATTTAAAAAACTCTTCACCAAAGCGCACCCGGCATTCTTTTTCCATTTACGCAACAAGTTCAGCCACCTTACCGATACCGACATCCGCCTGCTGGCACTGATACGGCTAAAGCTTAACAACCGCGAGATGGCGGGCATGCTGGGCATTACAACAGAGGGCGTAAAAAAAGCCAAACAGCGCCTACGCAAAAAAATGGCTATCGATGCCGGCACTGAGATTGAGGACTTTATAATACAATAGTAAGCGGCTTTTGGTGTTTTCGCTCTTATTTGTCCACATTTTGTCCACCCCATAAATTTCGCTTTAGATTACAAGCGAGTCATATTTGAAACATGTAGCAGCGCTAAAAACCTGCACGTTATTTCACCTGTAATTAATTGTTATTTAATTATTACTTATAATGAAAGCTGCGTATATTTATATAATTAAACTTTTAGCGGTGTATTGCGCTTTAAGGATTAAGGGAGGGCAGCACTATGGCCCTTGAGTTATATGGCAGCAGCCGTTAGCGGCATATGGCTGCCGGGTACAGAAAGGGCAATTGGCTTAGTTCCGTTCATCCACGTTTATCTCCATAGTTCAATTACCTTTCAACCAAAGCCGGCGCCACTCAAATAATATTTATGCAGGCTTCAATAGCCTGCCGGCACGCATTCTAATATCTGGAACAGTGTGCAAGCTGGTTCTACTAAGCCAGTGTGCGTTATCACCGCTCCATGCAAAAATTTTTTACTGTTTACAAAGAGACCCCCTTATGGAAACAACACACAAACACAAATGCCCAAAATGCACCGTGGGCATATTAAACCACCGGGCCAAACGCCCTTTCTGGATGAAAACATTTTTGTTTTTTTTACCAATAAAACGCTACGAATGCGGCAGCTGTTACCGGCGTTCGTACGTGTTTGGCTCTTTTAGCCACAGCGCACCGCAAAGCACCTAAGCGGTTAACGCTTTATGGGTACCAGTGTTATAATGCCTGCATTAGGATAGGCCTGGTATATAATATACGATCTACCGTCTCTGGTTGATGTTACCGGCGTTAGCAGCGTAGCTATAGGTGCATTATGGCCCTGGGTTACTTGCACCTTTTTCCAGTTTGCAGGTACATAGGTTTTAAGTGTGAGCGGCAGGTTGTACATGGCCTTGTTCAGCGGGTGCGTTAATTGTATGGTAATGCGCCAGGGCATTATTGGTTTCACAATTACTTTTGCGCTTTGCCGTTCGCGGATGTAACGGGTTACATCGCCAAAAGTGGCTACCCAAAGTGCCTTATCGTTTGCTTTAATATAGCTAAAATACTCGTTTAACTGTTGGTGGGTTAATGCTTCCCAGCCTATGCCATCCACGCCATGGAAAGTAAGCACCAGCCAGGTATTGTTTTTACGCAGTGTTGTATCTACCCAGCCCTTCATCATGGGCATTGGTGTTTTGGTGGTTGCACCGCGCTGAAACTGGATATATTCTTTTTCTGTATTACCCGGGTTCTCGCGGTTACTGCGGCTTATTTCTTTAAGCCAGGGCTCGGGCATGCGGTTGCGTATCGCAGGGTAAACCTGGTGCAGATAACCCATTACACGCTCATCCTCTGTGCCAAAAGGCCCTTCTGCCGAAAAAGTGTATTTTGCCCCCAGTTCGCGTAAAATATCCAGCCGGCTGCTTTTCATTTCGTAAAGCATGTTGGGTTCGTCCAACGCAGCCAAGCGGGGGTGTGTTATCATGTGGCTGGCAAACTCGTGCCCCTGTGCTGCGTAGTGGCGTATATTTGCCCAGGTAGTGCCATGTGCATCCATGTATTCGGTATTATGCTGTATGCCTGGCTTAAACTGGTTATTGCGCACCTTGCTATATAATTCATCCATCACTTTATAGGCTTGCTCCGGTTTTCCGGCATCTATCAGCGAGCCTGCCTGGTAATGATAATCCAGCGGCCCAACCAGCCCCAAATAACCCGCCGCCGAAGCACGTTCGTAAAAATTACTTTCGTTGGTTGGGGTGCCTGCTGTTTCGGCAATTATATCCTTTACCGGCCTCCCTATAAACTTACCGGGATATTTGGAGCCGGGTATTTGCCCGGTGATGATAAAAAACGTGGCTTTAAGATTTAGCTTGTTTAGCACCGGCAAGCCCTGTTTAAACTGGTTGATGGAGCCATCATCGAAGGTGATAGATACCGCGCCGTTTTTATTGCCTGCCCAGCGGCTAATGGTGGTGGTGCCGGGAGCCTGTGCATTTGCCCGGCAGCAAAACAAAATACAAACGAAAGCCTGTAGTAGTAGGTATTTCATAAAAGTTGATAGTTAGCGGTGTACACAGGCTAATATAGGCGGAAAAAGACGAAGCAAAAAGCCCGGATTACGCCGGATGCAAACGCCAGATGCATTGCAAATTTTTATTCATATTTCCATACCGTGTTTTCACCCTAAAATTTAGGGTGAAAATCGGGTAGTTTTACGTGTTTTTTTTCGGGGTACAGGCCGTATCTTTATTGCGCCCCTAAACCTTATCACAATCAATAGATTCATCTATTGCCTATCCCCGTGATAATCAATTTAAAATGATCATTCGTATTTTAATCGTCGTTATTTTACTACTATCTATTTTAAATATTGTTGGCCAGCCCGGCGCTGCTACCCACGTCTCTGCTAACAAAGCATCCGAGTCCACAAAAAACGCACAGGTATCACCTATCAGCCTCTTCCCTTTCGTAGAAATACTATCAGCTTTAACTATCCTGCTGCTCAGCCGGCGCGTTCTCAATCGCCAGTTAAAAAAAATCAAGTCCGCGGCGCTAAAGCCCGGATTTAGCGGCAGTACCTTAGCTGGCCAGGCCACCAATAGTCTGCCACCTCTTTACAGTTCATTGCAACAGGGATAAGCTGATGTTTCCGTCGATCGTTTTTTCTTTATTAACTAAAATTTAAAAATATTTTATAAATGAATGAATATTCATTTATATTTGTAGCGTATTAAACATAACATGCGTACAAGAGATATTGGTAAAGAGCAATTGGTGAAGCAGAGAGCTATCGAGCTGATGGTGAAGTGTGGTATGGAGGGCTTTAGCATGAACAAACTGGCCAAGGCATGCGGCATTTCGGTTGCTACCCTTTATATATATTATAAGGACCGGGACGACCTGATCATCAACATCGCATCCGAAGGCGGCAAGCTTTTTAGCGATGCTTTGATAAAAGATTTCGACCCGGATGCTTCATTTGAAGAAGGATTGCGCGTGCAGTGGAAAAACCGTTACAAGTTTATGAAAGACTACCCCGAGCTGAGTATGTTTTTCGACCAGTTGAGAAGCTCCAGCTACCAGGAAAAATTCCTTGCCGGTTTTTTGCTGGAATTCAAGGTGGTGATGGGCAAGTTTATGCATAATGTAATTGCGCGGGGAGAGGTAGAAAAGGTGTCATTTGAAACTTATTGGTCTATTGCCTTTTCGCCCTTATATGCGCTCGCCCGGTTTGATTACGAAGGGAAAAGCCTGGGCGGCATGCCTTTTAAACTAACCGATGAGGTGCTTTGGGACACCTTTAAGCTGGTAGTAAAGGCATTAAAAAAGTAAATAATGCGGCGGGGCATCCAATGTTTGGAGCTGATGATCGTCAGCAATAGTAAAGCACTGACAGCGCTGTTGGTGCCGAAAAACTGTACAGAATGTCCAATTAGTTGCTGTATAGTAGTTATAGAATAAAAGGTTTAAAACAATGGAAGATTTTAGCCACATACTGCTTTTTAAAACAAACATCAGCTGCGATGCGGATAAGGCTATGGCCTGCGCCGCGCTGAGCAATACACCGGGGGTAGAAAAATGGACGGTAGACACCGAAGACGAAGATTGCGTGCTTAGGGTGATATCTTACACGCTGCGCCACACACACATAATAGAATTGATAAACCGCCACGGCTACGAATGCCGTGAACTAATATAACCAACCATGCAGGCACAACAACCAGCTGTAGCGTTTACCGGCTACCAAAAATTTGTAATGTTTATTTTAGCTATCACCCAGTTTACGGTGATATTAGATTTTATGGTGATGTCGCCCCTGGGCGATATGTTGATGAAATCGCTCAGCCTTAAACCACAGGCCTTCGGGTTTGCCGTATCTGCCTATGCCTTTAGCGCGGGTATCTCCGGGCTGCTCACCGCCGGCTTCGCCGACAGGTTCGACCGGAAGAAACTGCTTTTGTTTTTTTACTGCGGTTTTATCATTGGTACCATCCTCTGCGGCATGGCGCAATCTTATCATATATTGGTTGCGGCGCGCATTATCACCGGTCTGTTCGGCGGCGTTATCGGCTCCATCTCTATGGCTATCATTACCGATATGTTTGCCCTGCAGCAACGTGGCCGGGTAATGGGTTATATACAAATGGGCTTTGGCGCCAGCCAGGTGCTGGGGATACCCATTGGCCTGTACCTGGCCAACATTTGGAGCTGGGAAGCGCCGTTCTGGATGGTTGCCGGCCTCAGCATTGCCATAGCAATCGCCATTGCTTTATACCTTAAACCTATTACCGCCCACCTGGCGGTTCAGCGCGATAAGTCGGCGTTTACACACTTGCTGCATACTGTTGCCAAGGCAGATTACCGGGTAGGTTTTACAGCCACGGCCCTGTTATCTATCGGTGGTTTTATGATGATGCCCTTTGGTAGTGCATTTGCTATTAATAACCTAAAGATAACCAACCACCAGTTGCCTATGCTGTTTATGGTATCGGGGATAAGCTCGTTATTTATTATGCCGGTGATAGGAAAACTAAGCGACAGGATAGATAAGTTTAAAATATTTGCCGTAGCATCTGTATGGATGATGATAATGTGCGTGGTATACACCAACCTTACTGCAACACCGCTTTGGCTGGTAATGATACTCAACATCCTGATGATGATGGGCATTATGAGCCGTATGATCCCCTCAAGCGCACTCACCAGTGCCATCCCCGATATGGCCGACCGTGGCGCTTTCATGAGCATCAACTCCTCATTGCAGCAAATAGCCGGTGGTATAGCGGCCGCTGTTGCCGGCACAATTGTTTCACAGCCATCAAAGGGGGCCCCACTGGTAAACTATAATGTGGTAGGGTATGTAATTGTAGGCATATCTATGCTCAGCATCTTCACCCTTTGGCGGGTAGACCAACTCACCAAAAAGAAAATGGAAAGCAACAAGGTTGTGATACCGGAGGGTGAGGCGGTTTTGAGTGAGGGGTTGTAATTTTGGCAAGTTCCTTAAAAGGTTAAAGCCTTTCGGTACAATCCCGAAGGGCCTTAATAATTTACCCGATACCAATTAGTATCTAATTTTGCGAACCCTTTGCGTTCGCCGGAGATTATCCTTTCCTCTATATCTTTTATCTTCTCGGGATCGTTAGTGTATAGAAATGCGGAATAATGATCGAGGAAACCGGAGTTGATGAGAAATTCGACCGATACCGTTTTTGCTGTTGGCCGTTCTACAGGGATATTATTATGGCCGTTAGATATTGGCGGAAAATACCACCCGTATAGGTGGCCTCCTTCAAATCTTCCGCTTTTTACTTGCTCAACTATTTGGGCCCTCGCCACTCTTCTTAAGGTCCAGTCGAGATTTTCAACTACATGCTCACTAAACAGCGTTGCAATACCCAAAGCAATCCCAACAAAGCAGCCAATCTTGATAAACGTCGTGTTGGATTCACTTTGCTTTAGCTTGACGAGAAGATAAACTGATAACACAAACCCAATTAACATATATGGATACAATGTTAAAAGTACCCCAAAGCCATTACAATAATAATAGATAAAAGGAGCCTGTAATAGCGCCATAACAAGAATAACGCAGGTGATAATGGTTTTGGTTAGCTTCATTGTTTGCCACCCAATATAGGATTTTATTCCTACCTCCCCATCATCTCCCTCACCTCATCCTCTGTCCCTTTAAACGGCCCGGAGTTTTCAATCTTTAAACCTGCCATGGCAGAGGCGAATTTGCCTGCATCGGCTACGCTGTCGCTTTTGATGCGGCGGTAGAGGTAGCCTGCCATATAGGTGTCGCCGCAGCCGGTGGCATCTACTACTTCGGTAGGTTTGTAGGCGGGGATCTCGTAAAACTCTTTATCGTACAAAATTACCGAGCCCATACTGCCGAGGGTTACTACCACCTCCTTTACACCCCATTCGGCTAATACTTTGGCGCCTTCGCGGATGTCGGCAATGCCGGTAAGTACTTCCAGTTCGTGTTCGTTCACTTTCAGTATGTCGATATACTGCAAAGCCTCCTTTTTATCTGCCCAATCGATAGCGTGTACGCCTTTGTCAATCACCTCGCGCAGGTAGCCCTGTGCATCGCAGGAAACATTGCCCCGGCTAAACAGGTTTTTGATGAGTTCGGTTGGTATATCATCGGCCAGCAACGGACCCAGGTGGAAGATGATGGCTTCCGTACCGGCGAGGTCGGCAACGGTAAAGGCATCAGCTTTTTGCAATACGCGCTGGGTGCGGTTATCCTGGTTATCGCCATAAATATTCTCAAAATAAACGGTGTGTTTGCTGGGCAGCGCTTTCACTTCAATGCCTAATTCGCGCAGATCGGTAACGCTTTTCATTTCTGTTTCCGCAAGGGCGGTAACCAGGCTGTACTTTACATCCATATTGCGCATAGCGTGCGAAAAGTAAAAGGCAGTACCGCCGGCCATGTGCATCACCGCACGGGGCGTTACAACTTTATCGAGGGTGATGTGGCCAATACAACAGATATCAAACATAAAAACACTTTAAAATTGAGGGATGCAATCTAATAATTGTAGCGCAGTTTATAATGTTTAAGTTATTAACTATAAAAATGTATTTTAACCCCTGCTTAAAATATGCTTTTTAAAAACTGTTTGCTCCCCATATTTTCGTGTTTGGCTATGCTATGCTTATTGCTTGGTGATACGGTGCGAGCAAAAGGATCGGATACAAAAAATACCGCCGAAACCCGGCTTGGGAAAGCCACGACTACAGCAGGGTGTACAGATATCACTTGGGCCAGTTGGAGCACTTTCAACGGCGCATCAGCTACCGGTACGTTAACAAACGCAGGCAACAATATTGGGATAACTTTGTCTGCCGATTTCCCATTAAGCTCATCGGGTATTTTTAACGCCTCTAAATTTGACAACTATCCATCGCCTGTACCAACCGGGATGGTACCGCAAACCTCTTGGGCAGCTACCGGCGGCGGCAAAGCAGACGCGTGCTTTAACCAAAAAGTAATTAATCCGGTGCTGCTGATAGCCTCGTTGGGTAGCAGTGCTACTAATACAGGGGCAACGCTGCGTTTTTCGGAGCCTTATGTTGTACTATATGATGGTGGTGGGGTGGCCTATAACGACCAATACTCCCTAACCGGCATTGAAGGTTTTGCCATTATTATGTTCCCGGGCGAGCATGAGTGCATCAGTACAAAATCCAACCGCGAAGAATATTATTCCAACATTACCTGGGGCTTAAAACCGATAACTTCGCCTGTAACGATAGATATTCCATCAAGTACCTGCGGTAGTACAACACTACAGGCTATCGGCGGAAACGGCGCGTCGTATCAATGGAGTGGCGGCGATTCGCCCAATTCGGTTACGAACACTGTCCACGAAAGCGGACTTTACATTGTTGCCGTAAAGGACGCCTCGGGCTGCACAAACTATGCAACGCGCGCCGTAGCTATAGACAATGGAGGCGCACCACCTGCGGTTATTAGCGGTAACCCCAGTGGTTGTTCAAGCGTTACACTTACCGCCAGTGCCGGTAAAAGCTTTAAATGGAGCGGAGGATCAACACCCAACAGTCAGGAAAACACTTTTACTGCCAGCGGCAAATATTCCGTATTAATAACTTACGAAAACGGCTGCCAGGCGTATGCAACCCAAACGGTAACGGTAGGCCCGCCTGTTGCTACCATCAGCGGTAGCAACAGTGGATGCCTGAGCACTACGCTATTGGCAAGCGGCGGAGCGAGCTATTTATGGGACGGCGGAAGCAGCCCAACAACGGCAGCAAATACATTTAACCAAAGCGGCACCTATAAAGTAGTGGTAACTAATGCCGAGGGCTGTACTGCAGAAGCTACCGCAACGGTAACCATAGGCGGCCCCAAAGTAAACATAACCGAAGTAATAAGCGATTGCACCACCGCCACGCTTACAGCAAGCGGAGGTGTATCTTACCAGTGGCAGGGTGGCTTAACGCCCAACAGTGCCACAAATACTTACATACAAAGAGGCCGGTACAAAGCGGTGGTTACCGTTACCGATGCTGAAGGCTGCAGTACGACGGTGGCACGCGACATGAGCGTTGGCCTCTTCAAGTTTGAGGCGAGCTACAAACCTGTAACTTGCGATGCCTCTGAAGCAACCGCCTTTGGCGGCATATCATACCACTGGGATGGTGGTTTAACACCAAATAGCGCCAAAAACATTTTTACAAAATCGGGCAATTATTCTGTTTTCATAACCGACGAACAGGGTTGTTCAACCAACTTTGCGATTACCATAATCGTAGGTGCGCCCGTCATCAAGATCTCCCGCGACCCCGCCGGCAGCTGCGGGAGTATGACGCTTACGGCCAGCGGTGGCACAACTTATTTATGGGATGGCGGCAGCAACCCAAACAGTGCCGTAAACACCTTTACCACCAGCGGCAGGTACACGGTAAAGGTTACCAATGCCGCCGGTTGTACGGCAAGCACATCTATAGATGTTGAGGTATTGCCCGTTGTCACGCCTGCTATCAGCATCGCTGCAAGCACTTCGGCGCCAGTATGCGCTGGGACTACTATCAGTTTTATCGCTACCGGCAGGAATAAAGGCTCGGCACCGCTTTACGAATGGTTTAAGAACGATATCCGCGTTGCCACAGGCGAAACCTATAGTACCAACACTCTTAAAAACACCGATGAGGTGTTTTGCAAACTTACCACCAGCCAACGCTGCGCCACCCCTGCAACAGTCCCCAGCGAGAAATTTACAGCGCAGATATTAGATAAGCCCGAAATATCCGTTAACCAAAACCTGGCCATAACAGACGATAACCCAGTTCAACTTAACCCAACGGTTACCGGTAACATTACCAGTTACCACTGGGAGCCTGCTATAGGATTAAGCGATGCTAACATCCGAAACCCCGTTGCCAACCCTGCTGTTACCACCAATTACCGGCTCACAGTTATCCCAGCAAACGGCTGCGAAACCTATGCCGACATAACCGTTACCGTGGCCAAAGGCATCGTTGTCCCCAATACTTTCAGCCCAAACGGCGATGGTATAAATGACCTGTGGAACGTGAAATACCTTTCCGATTACCCCAACGCCCGCGTAGATATTTACAACAGGTACGGGCAACCAGTGTACCACGCCACCGGCTACAAAAAACCATGGGACGGCACGCACAATGGCAAATCCCTTCCAGCCGGGCTGTACTATTATATTATAGACCTACGGGTAAAAAACACGCCGTCACAAGCAGGTTACATTACCCTGTTGCGTTAGTGTACTTTTAATCATTAATTTAGCTTATCTCACAGCTGCTACATTTTATGATTGCCAATACCGCTCAGAAAACTCTCTTTTTATTTGCTACTATCGCTATGGTCACGTTGACACTATTAGTCAACACTGCGCAAGCCCAACCCAACACCGATGACCCGTATATGGGCATCATTCCCGCTCCTGTATCGTTAAAGAAAGCAGCTGGGGTATTTCCGTTTAATGAATCAACACAAATAAAAGCCGACAACCCAAAGGATAAAGCAGTTTTATTGCTGGATAACTTTTTGAGGTATAATAGGCGCTATTTTAATAAGATTACCAAGTATAATCCGAAGGCAAGATCGACCGGCGGAAGGAGGTTGGTGCTCACATCCATTGGCGCTAACAAGTTGCCGGCGGAGGGCTATAAGCTTACCATCACGCCTAAAAAGATAACCATTATCGGCAAGGGCGCAGGGCTATTTTATGGCATACAAACGCTGTTGCAGTTGTTCGCCACAGAGGTTTCGCCTACAGAAAGATTGCCTTGCGTAACTATTGAAGACGCGCCCAGGTTTGGTTACCGTGGCATGATGCTGGATGTATCGCGCCACTTTTTTACGGTTGACCAGGTTAAACAAGTGATAGAATTGCTGGCAGCCTATAAGCTCAACACTTTCCACTGGCATTTGGTAGATGGGCAGGGCTGGCGCATCCAGATAAAAAAATACCCGAAGCTAACAGATGTTGGCGCTTACCGCCTGCAAACTATGTACGGCAATAACCGCGATTGGCCTGATAGCCTTAGCTATGGTGGTTTTTATACGCAGGATGAGATCCGCGATGTAGTAAAATTTGCTGCCGACCGCTTCATTAGCGTTATCCCCGAAATTGAAATGCCTGCACACTCAGATGCGGCCCTGCGTGCCTACCCGGAATTGCGCTGCGAGCCTGCCGATCCGAAAAACCCGGCGCGCAGCATCAACGGCATCTACTGCCCTACCGAGGAAACTTTTACTTTTTTGGAAAATGTGCTCACCGAAGTGATGGCGCTGTTTCCAAGTAAATACATTCATGTTGGTGGCGATGAGGCCAATAAACAGCCCTGGAAAGAGTCTGCGTTTGTGCAAAACCTGATGAAGGAAAAAGGGCTGAAGGACGAGAAGGAAGTGCAAAGCTACTTCATCCAGCGGATGGAGAAATTCATCAACAGCAAGGGCCGCACCATAATTGGCTGGGACGAAATATTAGAGGGTGGGCTTGCGCCAAACGCCGTAGTAATGAGCTGGCAGGGCGAAGAAGGCGGCATTGCGGCAGCACGCCAACACCACAACGTGATCATGACGCCGCAAACCACAGGTAATTATTTCGACCATTACCAGAGTGGCTCGCCGCAGGAGCCGGTATCATTCGGCAGGTATGCGGTGCTAAAGGAAACTTACGATTACGATCCGGTATCTAAGCAATTAACTCCCGAAGAACAAAAATACGTAATGGGTACCCAGGGCAACCTGTGGACCGAGTACGTCCCCACGATGGCCAAACTACAGTACCAGATACTGCCGAGGCTGTTTGCTTTAGCTGAAGTAGCCTGGAGCAGGCCCGAAAACAAAAACTACGATAACTTTGCCGATGTGCGCCTTGCCAACCATTTCGACAGGTTGGAAAACATGGGTTACAACTACCGTGTGCCAACGCCCCTGGCAGTGATTGATACCATTTTGTTTGGCCCGAAATTTACTTACACACCAAAATCAGTAGTCCCCGGTGCGCGTATTTACTACACCCTCAACGGCCGCGAACCACTGGATACGGATTTGGAATATACGTCGCCGGTGACCATTACCATCCCTGCCAACGAGAAACGGGAATTTAAAGCCCGTGTTATCACGCCGACAGGCCGGCGCAGTATCGCTACGCGGGTGCTGATGTATAACCGCACAATGATGCCTGCCACTGTTTACCCCACGGGCAAGCCCGGCTTAAAATATAAGCTGGTAAAGGGCCGCTTTACCTCGCCCGACCAATTAGATTATGTAACGCTAACCGATTCGGCAACAACAGATAAATTAAATGCCGAGGCTTTTAAAAAGGACAATCCTTATTTTGGAGTGGTTTACGATGGTTATTTTGATATCCCCGAAGATGGTAGTTACAATTTCTCGCAGGCATCCTATACCGATACGCAGCTTTTTATAGATGGCGAAAAGATCACCGAAAGCGAATACATGCTGCCCCTGGCCAAAGGACTACACAAACTCAAAGTAAAATATGTTTACCAGGTACCGGTACAAACACCCGGCAGCAGGGTAAGGCAAACGCCGTTTCGTATTTACATGATAGAGCCTGGAGAATCGAATAAAGGAGAGATAGAACCAACGAGTTTGTTTTATTGAGAGATTTGATTTTTTAACGTCTTGCCGAATTTATTTCGGCATCCCACGCGGCAGGTAAACGAAATGCAAAGCAGCTTAGCAAAGCAGCGCCTTTATGATGGGGTGCTGAAAAAATTTCTGCATGACGATTGATAATTTAAAGTTCAGCTGACCAGGTAATCAGCTTAAAACCACCCCATTTTTCAAAGCATCATCATAACGTTCTTTATCAAAGCGGTACAAATGCGGCGAGCGGTGCGGGCCGATACTGCGTTTCTCGTCAAGTTTTACCAGCAGCCCAAGCGCGATCAATTTCTTTGGGAAATTACTGATATCGAGTTTTTTGCCCAGCAAAGTTTCGTACAGTGCGTGTATCTCGGCAAGCGTAAATTTCTCGGGCAGCATATTGTAACCTATCGGGTAATGGTACAGGTGTATACGCATGGTATGCAGCGCCTCGCGTACCATTTCATCATGGTCGAATTCCAGCGCCGGCAGGTTATCTATATCAAACCATCCGCAATCGATGCTCATCATATCCGGCTGCAAAACCGTTCGCGAAAAATCCGTTATCGCATAAAAGCCTACAGAGATGGTTTGATCTATCAGCCAGTTGCCGCGGCCGACCTTTACGCCTAAAATTTGCCCCCACTTTTCCTCATCAAACTCCTCAAACCTGGCGCGGTTTGGGTCGCCAAAGGTTTTAAACTGCTGCAAAAAAAGGTTATCTACACCGCTGCGTTCCTTCACGTTCCTCGCCGCCGCCTCTACCAGCTTTTCGGTGCGTTTGATATAACCACCGGGCAGGCACCAGCCTGGTACCGCTTTATGCCTTATCAGCAATAGTTTCAGTTGTTGCTCGTGGTAACCAAATATTGCGCAATCTAAAGACACATGCGGAATGTACAGCTTATGCCCGTTCAGTATAAAATCTTCTATCTCCTGCTGTGTTAACATACGCTAAATTAACATTCTGCGGCTTAAATTATGCTTAAAATTTATTTAGTGAATTTCACTAAATAGTAAAATATTGTATCTACCTTCATTTTCATAAACCTACTAACCACGAAGCCATTCATGACAACTAACCGCAGACATTTTATCAGGCAGGCTGCCATGGGCGCCGCCGGATTGGGTTTGGCAGCTACCCTGCCCGAATATTTATATGCCAATACCAGCAAAGAACTGTTTTTTAAACTTGCTGTTTCGCAATTTTCCTTCGCAAGCCAGTTTTGGACAGGTAAGCTGAAACCATTAGATTTTGCAGCCAAGGCAAAAGAGCTGGGCATACCCGGGCTGGATTACTGCTCCATGTTCTTCGCTAACAAGGCAAAGGATGCAGCTTTTTTGGCCGACCTAAAGCAACGCGCGGCAGATAATGGCAGTTACAACTTGCGCATTATGATAGACGGCGAAGGCGTATTAGGTGACCTGGACGAGGCCATCCGTTTAAAGGCCGTAGACAACCACTACAAATGGATAGATGCTGCTGCCACCTTGGGTTGCCCCATGATAAGAGTGAATGTGGAAGGTGAGGGCAACCCTGCCGATGTAGCTAAGGCTGCTGTAGATAGTTTAGGCAGGCTGATAGAATACGGAAAAAAAAGCAAGGTAGATGTTATTGTAGAGAACCATGTGGGTATATCGTGCAACGGCGCCTGGCTGGCCGATGTAATGAAGCAGGTAAACAGCAAGCACTGCGGCGTACTGGCCGATTTCGGCAACTTCTGCATTAACCGCACCAAACCAAAAACCAATGATATTGCCGGATATATGGAAACAAAGTGCCTGGAAGAATACGATAAATATAAAGGCATAACCGAACTGATGCCTTACGCTAAGGGTGTACATGCCAAATCGCACTACTTTACCGAGGATGGCAAAGACCCGGAAACCGACTTTTACAAGATGTTTAAGATCATCAAAAAATCGGGCTTTAACGGGTGGGTGAGTATTGAATATGAAGGCGGCTTATTGAAAATGTACACCAAGGATGCAAAATACCCCGATGATTATGCAGGCACCACAGCCACCAAAAACCTGGTAGAGAAAGCAGGGCGCATGGCTTAAGCACGTTTAGAAGTAAAGCTTTTTGCTTGAACTGCCCACATAATTATCCGGAAGGTGTTATTTAATTATTATTCCAGATAATCATTATGAAAGCCTCCATGCCTAAGGGAGCTCCTGCGCCATTTTGATTCGCTCAAAACGAGATAGAGTTATTTTACGTTTTTTAAATACTTAAGCATATTGCCCGATGGATTGGCCCTGATAAGCGCCAGTTTTTGCAGGTAATATTTTTTAACATCACCCCAGGCATAAAAATTGGGGCTTGTTGCCTTTAAACCGGGTATAGCAGCGTCCTTTTCATTCAGCAGGCATCGCAGCAGGTAATTGCCGGCTTTGTTTTTATACAATATCCACTGCACATTGGCGCTAAGTGGTATAACCTTGCCCGACTGCCACTTTTTATTAATGAGTTGAATGTAAGTACCCGACTGGTTAGAGGCATTTAAATTAAGCAAAGCCGCAAAAGGCGAAATCGTTTCCGCATGAGAAAAACGCAGGTTGGCGCTTACGTTTTTACCGGTAATGTAATCGCCCGTTGTTTTTAGGAAATCGACAAGTAGCGGCGCGGCAATTTTAACCTGTATGCCATTCGCATCCGTACCAGGCCCCTTCAGGAAAAAATCTTCGGCTATGTCCACATGGCTCAAGGTGGCCAATTCGGCACAGGTGAAAAAGTTTTGAAAGCTAAGGTCCTGCGCATTAAAGCCGGCTTGTTTTATTTCCTGCTGTAGAGAGTAAACTATTGTAGCAAAGCCAAACAGGTCGTTCACAAAATCATTTCGGTTGGCAGGTTTAAGCGATTGGTTAAAATCAGAAGAAAAAAATCGTGCGGTCACCCTGTTGTTTACTTCGGTTATGCTTAAATAATCTTTCAGGTCATCCATTATTTTTTGCCAGCTGCCATTTTTTTCAAAATCGAGGTAAGCGGGTGCGAGGTCGTAAAAGCGCAGGGTGGTATCATTGATCCCCTGCTCGATAATAGTTGCGTTTTTTAGTAGTGGCTGTAGGCCTTTTAAAAATGCATCGGCACTTTGGCGGGTGCGTACCTCTTTGGTAACGGTAATGGTAAGTTTAGGCCTATTGGCAAAAACGGTAGTGTTATTTTTGTACAGGCGGGATGCAATGCCCATCAATTCAGCGGCACCCTCTGCCGAAATGGATTTTGTGTTCCCTTTCTCTACCTTCTCTAAGGCCAGCACCATTTTCCGCAACTGCTGGCCTAAGGGGCTTAAAGCTTTCGCGCTATCTGCCGTCGACAGTAATTTATATATATAGCTGGTAGCCGGCGCCTTGGTAAGATGGCGTGCGCCATGCCTCCCCACATAGTTTATAAATACGGCATGGTATCCATCGGGGGTCTTAACTGCATTGGGCTGTGGTTGGGCATAAAGCGTTTTTGTGCCGAGGAAATCGTTATCGCACTGTTGCGCATTTGCATTTAACGCACCCAAAAAGAATAAGGACAACAATAAGAATGATCTGATCATAAGGTTTATAATGGCGTATAAAGATACAGATAGGCTGATTAAAAGCCAATTCTCATTCTTCATAAATTATCTATTATTGCTTAGTGCTGGTTACCGGTGCCATCTACCTGGTAAGCCCCTAAATCTTTACCCGGCAAGGTAATATTTGCACCCAAAGCCCCTGTGGACGTTACAAAATTAAACGGCGCAAAATCTGTTTTGCCCTTACCCACGGCAGGCGAACCTGTTTGCAACCTGAAATTATTATTGCCAACCAATACAGTTGCCGGCGTTTGTTTAGCTACGGTTACCGGGCCTGGATTGACCGCATAATCGTATTGGTTTACATCGTAATTGATAAACAGCGGCGCATTATCTTTTGGTGTAGTCGAATGAATGTCGCCGGCTTGAAAGGTTGCCACCCCATCAGATACCAAGAACTGGCCCACTATCCCGGCAGAAGAACCATAATAAAGCTGGTTGTTATATTTGATGTTGGCCACATCGGCATCAGATACAAAACGCATCCCGAAACGGCAATTAACAATTAGGTTGTTATATGCTAAACCACGAGCAGCTTTTTCAAAATTGATGGAGCCGCCGCGGCCCGATTTTGTTTGGCGGAAACCGCAGTTCACCATGGTGTTGTTATACATGCTTACATTACATTGCACGCCGGAACTGCCCGAATCTGAAGCTTTTAGTGCGTTGGTTGCCGCGCCTATCAGCAAGTTGTAAGCAATATCGCCAACAGTGCCGCTTTTCATGTTAAAAAACTCGCCGCCACCCTGACCGCAAAGCTCGAAGGTGTTGCGCATAACGCTGATCTTACCACCTACCACGCGGATGGCATCATCCTTACTGCCAAATATCCATGAATCTTCGATGATGAAATTGTGTTTGATGCTGCCAAAGTAGATAATATATCGCGGATCGCCTGCGGCGTAAATTGCAGGGTCGTTATTACTGCCCGATGGGCCGCCTGCCATTTCCAGGTGCGTCCATTTCAGGATGAGGTCGCCACCTGTTGGTGCTGCATTAGTTGGTGTAGCCGCCGACGGCGAGCATACAATACCGCCCCAATAGCCTTTAAAAACGTTGCTGTAATCGCCGGTTGCTGCCTGTGCATGTACATCTGCGGCGGTAGCAATGGTGATGTAGTTTGGTGCTTCTTTGGTACCCAAGCTTATCATAGTGCCGTGGTTGATGATCTCCGGGCTGGTTTCGGCAGTTTTACCATCGCCAATGGCTATCAGTTTTACGCCCGCCTGCATTTGCAGGGTATCGCCATCGTTTATAGTAATATCGGTTTTAAAAAAATAAGTTTTGCCTGCCAGTAAGGTGCCCTTAATCGCTCCTTTCAGGGTATCGGTTGTGATGGGCTGGCTTATTTGGATCACCGCTTTGGATATATCCAGTGTTTCAGTTTTATGGCAAGCGTTTAATAACAGCAGGCTGCAAAACGCGGGTATTAGTATTTTAAATGCTTTCATCGTTGTGGTATATTATAATCTGTAGCGTAAGCCCAGTATGTAGTAACGGTTATAGTTGTCGCGGCGAACAAAGGCGTTCTCGCCCGGCTTTTGGAACTCCGAAGAAACAGTTACACTGGTTGGGTAAGGCCTTCTTACCTCCAACTCGTATGGCGTGTTTAGCAGGTTAGTTGCTTTAAAGTAACCGTATAAGTTTTTAAACAGCCTTTTCTCGGTCGAAAAATCAAGTGTGGTGAAGCTTTTTTGCCATACGTCGTTATCCAGGTAACCCGATACCTGGTTAATACGCGAGCCTGTATAAACTAAGGATAGCTGTGCATCTAAACCGGCTTTGCCGTCCTTGTACAAGAACGAGAAGTTGCCGATGTGCTTAGACTGCCCCTGTAAGGGGCGGGTTTGGTTCTCTAAACGATTAGTAACAAAACCATTGCCGTCGCGGTATGCAAATAGTTTGCTCGTCGTTATCTTCGAATCGGTGAATGTGTAATTCAAGCGGACACCAAATTTGCTGACGTATTTAGTAGCCTCTAACTCAAAACCATAATTATGTGCAGTACCGAAGTTTTGTGGCTGCAATACAATATTGGTACTTGTGCCACCGGTACCGTTTTGCTGCCGTACCAGGGCGGCTTCGATAGGGTTTTTTATTTCTTTGTAAAATGCACCTACCAATAACTGGCCCAAATCTTTGGGAAAAAGTTCGTAACGCAAATCGAAGTTTTCTGCCGTGGTGCGTTTTAGGTACGGGTTGCCCACTTCATCGTAATCGGCATCCGCGTCGCCCGTAGTATGGGGCACTACCTCGTAAAAGTTGGGGCGGCTAATGGCCGAGTAATAGGTTAAACGCAGGTTTTCCTTATCGCTCAGCATATATTTGAAACTCAGGCTTGGTAGCAAGTCGTAATATTTATTGCTGCCGCTTGTGCCTGCCAATACGTTTGATGCATTGGTTTGGTAGGCCTGGCTGGTATGCTCATAACGTAAACCGCCAATGGTTTGCAATTTGCCAACAGTGAATTTAAATTGCCCGTAAGCTGCACCAATTTTTTCTGCAAACGAATAGTTAAGTGCATTATCATAGGTACCCTGCCCGTTAAATACTTCGAAGGTGTTGTTATTAATATCACCGTCAAAAGTTTGAGCGGTATTGCCACTTACGCGAATAGTGTACTGATCGTAATCGCTATGGCGCTGCTTATCTCGGTACATACCGCCGGTACTCAGCTCTACTTTTGTATTGAACAATTTTGGCGAAAATATCAGGTTGGCATAACCTGTTTTATCCTCATCGGTATTGTAGGTAAAGGTATGTACTTGTGAGTTATTCAGATCGAACGTTGTGGGTGCCTGTACCACCGAGCCATCAGGCTGTGCGTTTAAGCCGGTGTTCAGGTTGAATTGTGCACGGTCGGGCTCGTTGGCGCTTGCTTTTGAATAAACAGCCATCCAGTTAAACCTAACCCACCCGGCCAACTGATGGTCGCCCTGTAAGTTGGCATTGTATATTTTTTGGATGTTGCGGGCACTGCGGTAACTTTGCGAAACACGGCCATTTCCAACAGCGGTGCGGCTTAAAAAACCGGTATCCGAAACAAACCTGTATTGGTTTTGCGTAAGGTTGATGTATGAACCGTTCAGCGTTAATTTGTTAGCCGAATTAAATTTATAATCTAATTTACCGATTACGGATGCACGTTGCTGCTGTATGCTGTATTGGCGCCTTGCAAAATCCTCTACCTGCGGTTCGTTATTGGTTAAATTAACCTGGGTATTAAAAAATAAGCTGTTAGTTTCGCGGTACGTGTTTTGATAGCTGGCAGCTAACAAAGCGCCAAGTTTTTTATCCTTGCTGCGGCCGCCGATGCTTAGCCCCAATATGTTGGCCAAAGGCACTTTTTTACCGCTGTATTTAAATGGATTGGTTGGGAAATCGCCTAAACCGGCAACGTAACCGGTTCCTTTTGTAATACGGGGCGAACGGCTTAAGCTGGCACTATGATCAAACTTAGTAAAGCTGTTATCAAAAAAGTTTTCGGCGTAGCCGGTACCTACGTTTACGCGGAAGGTAAAGTCCTCCGGCGCATCTTTAAGGGCTAAGTTAATAGCACCACCAATAGCGTCGCCTTCCTGGCTTGCCGTTAACGATTTGTAAACCTCCAAACGGTCCACAATATCCGCAGGGAAAATATCCAGCGGTACATAACGGTTGGTATTGCTTGGGCTTGGTATTTTTATACCATCTATCAGCGTGTACTGGTAACGCTGCGGCATCCCGCGGATGATGGCATATTGCGCCTCGCCATTGCTGCTGCGCTCTACCGATACGCCCGATATACGTTGTGTAACGTTAGCAATAGTAATATCCGGAGAGGTTTCTATACTGCGAGCAGAAACGGCATTCAGCACCCTATCCGAGCGTTGCTCTAAACGGCGGGCAGACTGATCCGACTCGCGGTTGTTATGCGCAGATACCACAACCTCGTTCAAATTGCGCGATTTGCTTTGCAGGCTTAGGTTAATGATCAATACCGCGCTGCCGCTTAATTCAATATCTTTTTCTTCGTCTTTATACGATACATATTTCGCCTCAATTTCATATTTGCCGGCATCAACATTTTTAAAGGTATAAGAGCCATCTAAACCTACATTGGTATAGCGTTTTGTGCCGGTTGCGGCATTCTTTAGTGTTACGGTGGAGCCAACAAGCTGCTCGCCGGTACGCCTGTCGGTTACCACGCCTTTTACCGTGCCGGCAATTGCGACGTAGCTCAGCGTAATAAAAATGAATAGGGGGAGTAGGATTTTCATCAAATTATAGAATTTCTGCAAAGAAACTCTATGCGTGTAATGAAGGCATTAGGTGAGTGTTACCAAATTGTTAGGCAGGTATTGTATTAACAATATTACATAGCTATTAGTTAACAATTGCATAAAACAAAAAGGCCACTACATAATTATTATGCAGCGGCCTTTTGATGATTAAATAATATTATTTTACAGCACCTGGGGTGGTGTATGCCATTACTTGTGGGTTAAAGTTAGTCCAACCTGTAGTCCAGTCGGTAGCGCCTACAGCGCCACGGTAAGTAACCTTTTCAAAAAATGCATCGGTAACTTTAGGGCTTGTATATACTGCACCGGTTTCTGCAACAGAACCCGCTTTTACCGTAAAGTTTGGCGTACCAGCGTTAGCAAAGTCTGATGAGTACTTAAATGGATCTGTTAATAACGAACCAGCATTTAACGTTGCATTGAAGGTGTTTGCCGCACGCAGTGCTACTTCAAATATCGCTTTTTGAGTAGGGTTATCGCCTTTTACATCGTTAGCTGCATTTTTTATGTTGCCGATGATGTTGTTAGCAAATACTAAACGGCCAGCGGTGAAGTTGGTAGATGTTGAGTTGGCTGTAGTTACTTTAGAGTCGTCAATGTAAACACCATCAACGTAACCGGCAAATACAGAGTTTAATATGCTTTCGGCAGAGTTGCGGCGTATTTGGGCAGCGTGCTGGTAGTTTGCGTTAACTGCCGGTATTGTAGTTGCAGCACCGGTAGGGATAACAGGGCCAACCATTGTCATGTTTGAGAAAACAGCAGATGTTTGCGGCACTTTGTCAGAACCAGAACCGTCATTATCAGATTCAAATCCGTTTGAACCAGATACGTCTGCAATTGTTGGGTAACGCTGAGAGATACCAAACTGTACTTTACCTGAGAAACCAAAGTCGGTATCAAAATCATCGTCTAAAGAACCGATAGCTAATAAGTGTTTTGCGTTTACTGTACCGCCAAACCATTCAAATGCGTCATCGCCCGAGCGGTAAACTTGAATGTAATCAAGCGTAGTCCCCGAACCAACACCGCCCATGGTAAGGCCATTGATCTCGTTATCTGGTGAAAAAGGGATACCAGCGTACTCTATACGTACATATTTTAAAGTACCAGAGTTATCAGCAGCATCGGTACCACCATACTGGATGTATTTTGCAGCGTTGCCTTTAGCATCTAAACCACCTTCGATACCTACGTTATCGCCCTGGTTAACCGGAGCTTTACCTAACAATATAATACCTCCCCAATCGCCGGCGCTACGTGTACCAGCACCAAACGAAGAAGTGAATACAATTGGCTTATCTGCTGTGCCGGTAGCGTTTATTTTAGCACCACGTGTGATGATCAAAGTACCTTTAGTTGCTTTATCGCCTTTGATAATAGTACCTGGTTCTATAGTAAGTGTTGCGCCTTCTGTAACGTAAACAAAACCTTTAAGGGTATAAATTTTATCCGCAGTCCAGGTAGTATTGGTTGCTATATCGCCGCTAACTTCCACAGACGTTGTTGGAACGATTACTATCGGTGGATTCTCATCGATAACAGCTTCTTTTTTTGCGCACGATGCCAACATAATTGTTGCGCTTACTGCTAAAAATAATAATGATTTTTTCATAATGAACTCTTTCAATTTTTTTTACAAAGTACGGGTACGCTTATTAAGGCAATGTTAACTGGCGAACAATAAATAGTTACGCCTAAAAATATATTAACGCCACCCTAACAAATGCTTTACAATTAGAAGGTATAATTAAATGATAATGAATAGTTTGTGCCCGGTGTATAGCGTTTAAAGGTAGTCCCGGTGCCCGAGAAATTATACGGCTTACCATCCAGCATATACTGGAAGTTATACTTCGCGTTCAGCAGGTCGCTGGCGCCTAATTTTATCTCGCCTTTGCTCTTTAGCACCTTGTACCCCATCTGGAAATCCAGCACGTTTCTTGGCATTTCGTAAACGCTGCTAAACCTGGTACCGCCGGCATAAAATATGCGTTTGCCAAGGCGATTGAACAGCACGTTGAATGATAATTTATTATCCAGTTCTGTATGGGTGAACCCGGCGTTAATTACATAAGGCGACTGACCTACCAAGTTACGCGTTTTCTCTAAACGGTCAACTCCGTCATCAGGATTGGTTACTTTTGATTTGGTGAACGATGCATTAACATAAGCAGTACTATTTTTAAAGAACAATCCGCCGTTTATAAAATCAAGCGATTTACGTGCCTCTAACTCCACACCATACACATAAGCCGATTTGGAATTAAAATAGCTGATCGTAGTAGAAGAGTTTTCATCCTCTATCAACGGCTCGATTGCATTTTGGAACTTTTTGTAGAACGTTGAGATGGAGAATATTTGCCCTGCAGCAGGATAAAACTCGTAACGAAGGTCGGCGTTGTCAATTACGGTACGCTTTAAAAATGAATTACCTTGTACTGATGCAAGCATCTCATAATCGTAATAAGCAAATGGGGCTAACTCCCTAAACTCGGGCCTTGCAACAGAACGATAATAGGATGCTCTGAAATTTGCTTTTGGCGTTAAGGCATAGGTAAAGTTTACCGATGGAAGGAAGTCGGTATTATTAAGCTTTACTTTAGGCTGCAAAGGATCGCTGGTAACAAGGTCAAGGTCGAATTTTTCTACCCTTAACCCATATACTATACGCACGTTTTTGCCAAACTTGCTATCCAGCATAGCATAACCTGCGTTAGTTAAGCTGTTTGCCGTATACCTATCTGTAAGGTTAGGTATTTCATCAAGATCGTAAATTCCCGCTTTTATTAAACTTGGGCCAAACAGGGTTTGTATAGGGCGCTGTAAAATTTGATTAATATCGTACTGCTGATTGTTTTGGTCTATCACCAAACCAATAAACCTGGCGTTAAAATCCCTGTCGCGGTATTGAGAACTAACGCCCACTTTAAGTGTGCTTTGCGTAAATAAATTCACAGGCAAGTTATAATCAATTTTGCCAGAATAGATGTTCTCATTTAAGTGAGAAAATAAACGGGCGTTCTCTTTGCCAAGGCTGGTAACGGTAGCATAATACGGCTCGCCCGGGTTACTTTGTTTATAGTTAACCTTTTTCTGGTCTGGTTGGTCGTTTAATACATTGCTGTAACCCAGGTTCCATTTTATTTTCGATGTTTTTTTGCCCAGGCTATGCTCGCCTTCCAGTGTAGATTTTAATAAGCCTTTTTCTAACAGGTCGAATGCGTAAAACTTGTTATCAGACGAGGTTGTACCTGTATTAGAACCTGTGCGGTAGGTAAACTGATCATCGAGCACGCGGTTGTACAAGTTTTTAAAGGTGATCTTGCTTTTGCCAAAACTATATGCAAAGTTGGCTAAGGCACCAACGTTGGTAGAGAATTTGTTTTGCTCGCTGTGGTAATCATAGTTATCAAACTGCTGCTGCATATCCGGAACTATGGTTTGCGTGTTGCGGTAGGTTAATGCCACAGTAGTACCAAAACGGTTTTTGTTTTTGCCAATCTCGGCAACGTGGCCCCAGGTTAGCTGGTAATTTTGGCTTGGCAGCGCCTTTGCAGAATATATGCTATAATCGTTGTTTAAGCTATTAATAGATTGAATATTACGATTGCCTGTTACCTGATTGTTTAATACCTCGTTTGTAGTTGGGAAATTACTCACCAGTTTACGGCTACCGTCATCAAAACCAAAATAATCGCTTGTGCTGCGGAAACCTGAGCGGAAATCTTTAAAGGTACTTTGCGTATTGTAGCCGTAGCCAATACCCACGGTTAAAAAATTATTATCGGGGATATCTTTGGTTAATATTTGCACGTTGCCGCCCGAAAAATCGCCGGGAAGGTCGGGACTTGCGGTTTTGTTGATGATGATATTATCAATAAGGCTCGAAGGAACGATGTCAAACGAAAACGCTTTACGGTTTGGCTCGGTACTTGGCAGTGGCGCACCATCTAACGAGGCACTGTTGTAACGGTCGCTTAAGCCACGTACAACTACAAACTTATTGTCCTGTATTGTTGTGCCGCTTACACGCTTCAATACATCGCTGGTGTTCCTGTCCGGAGATCTGCGGATAAGTTCCGAAGAGATCCCATCAGATATTGAAACGCTGTTTTTTTGAATAGCATATAGCGCAGTTACCGACTCCTGGCGGTATGTGGCTTTAATAACTACCTCGTTTAGTGCTGTAGTAGCTGATGGTGCAAGGGTAACATCAAGCGGTGTAGCTACACCGGCTTTTACTTCGATATCAGAAATTGATTTTGCCTGGTAACCAATATACCTTACCAATATAGTGTAACGGCCCGGCGCTATGCCGCTTAATGCGTAGTGGCCATCTACATCGGTAGCAGCACCTTTTGTGGTACCTTCTATACTTACAGTAGCGCCTATGAGGGTTTCGCTTGTTTTTTGATCAATTACTTTACCAGCAATTTTACCGGTATTTTGGGCCAGTAGCGGGGTTGCAGATAATGTGGTAATAACAAACAGTAGGGTTGCGTATATTATTTTTTTCACGTGACTTTATTTATCGTCACAAAAGTATTACCCCCGTGTTAGCCCAGTGTTACGGGTACATTACCATAACAAGGCCTTTATGTTAAGTAAGTGTTAACAGCACGGCTTTAGCCTAACACAACATTCAGCTATACAGCGGCTAACACCTGATGGCCGGCCAATTCAACTATGTCATCAAAATAAATTGCGGCAAGCGCGTCCCAGCTAAAAGTGCTGCTATACTGTAACCCCTCCTCCGCAAACTGCTGTTTAAGTGTTTCATTGGCCAGCACAATGCATATTTTTTCCACGTAATCGCGTGGGTTATAGGGTTCGCATTTAAAACCATTTACCCCGTGCTCAATAAAATCGGCCGAGCCTCCTCCGCCAGCTATCACGCATGGCAAGCCCGATGCCATTGCCTCCAGCACTACATTGCCATACGTTTCGGATACGGATGGGAATAAAAATACATCGGCAGATGCATATAGCACCGCCAATTGTGCGTGGTTAACCTTTCCTGTAAAAATAGCCCCGGGCATTTGCAGTTTACAGGCCTTTAGTGCAGAGCCATCCCCCACCACTAAAAAGTTAAAGGCAAGCCCGGTTTTTTGCAAATAATGGTAAATGCTAAAAAGCGTTTCGAGGTTTTTCTCCCAAACCAGCCTGCTTGCAAAAAGCACTGTTGGATTGTTGTTTCCTGTAAGCTTTTGAAGCGCCCCTTTATTTTTTTTATCCGGCGAAAATAGTTTGGTATCGATGCCCCGCTGCCATAGCTGCATACGGTGCTCCGCAATACCCATACCCCCTAATTCTGCCCTCATGCTTTCCGAAGGGACATACACCTTATCGCATTGGTTGTAAAAAATCTTATAGTTTGCAGCTATTAATTGTTTCATGCTGCTTATCAGGAAGGCCGTGTGTTTAAAGTAATAATCGATATAAGAAATAAAATGGGTGTGATATATGGAAATGACGGGGAGCCCGTTTTGCACAGCGTAGTTTAACCCAAACCTACCCAACAACGATGGTGTGGCAATATGCACCACATCCGGCGCAAATTGCTGCAAGGCATCTTTTAGCCTGCTTTGCGCAAATACAGGCAATGCTAAGGAGTAGCCGGCGTTTACCGGCAAGTTTAACGATGGTACCTTCAGGCTTTTAAAGCCCTTAATGCTGCCGGGCCCGTCGCCATAAATAAATAAAAAATCAAACCGTGCGGTATCTATCCGGCTAATAAGCTGGTACATGGTGCGCACTGCCCCATCAAGCCCTTCGGTTAAAATCTCCGCAAAAAAGGCAACCTTAACCTTGCGCCCGATATCATAAGGCTCCGTAACATCCCAATTAGGTACCATAAATGTCCATTTAAAAATGCGCCGGCTGGTTCCTGCGGCCTTTTCGCCGCGACTTATAGCTTGATTTTAACTGCCCCAATGCGCTTTTATCTTTAGGGGTACGCATTACCATCCAAATGATAAATCCGGCTATCGCCAGCATAACCAGGTCTATTGTGCTGTATCCCGCTTCCATAGTTTTGTTTTTTTGATACTATAAAGCTACGGGCTTAGTTTAACCGGTATGTTAAGTTGCTATTATGATATGGCTTTATTAAAAAGCGCCATTAATATAGGTGGGCGTTGCTGCCGGGCCATGCTTTTTGGCGATACACCCGCTTTATTCATTTGATCGCTATCGGTACCATACTGTAGCAGCAGTGCAATAATTTGCGCAGGGTATTTCTTTTTTACCGCGCAATGCAGGCAGGTATTGCCATCCTTATCAGCCGCGTTCGCGTTTGCTCCGTTTTTTAGAAACCACTCGGCAGCCTTAAATTTTTTCCAGTTAATTGCGGACAGCAATGGTGTTTCGCCAATACTGGCATCGTCAATATCAGCTCCATGATGTTTAAACAACTCCGCAGCTTCTGCATCATCGTACCAGGCAATCGCAAACATACAGTTGGCCGGGTTAGCGCCATTATTCAGAAGCCAGGTGTAAAGTGCTTTGTTGCGCCCACGCGTATAGGCATACCAAAGCGGCGTGGCGGGGAAATAGCCGCATCCATCCTTTATCCGATGGATGGAGTTGATATCCAAGCCTCCTTTTAAGAATAACTTTAGTATGCCCAGGCTTGCCTCTTCTTTTCCCGGGCGGTTGGCAATGGGTACGCCGCCTAAGTAATGCAGGCCATTTTTGCCATCCTCTTCGACCCAGCTAAGCCATTGTGGTTCTTTTACAAGCAGCCTTTCAATGGCTTCAATATCCAGGTTTTTTATGGCGATGATGAATTTGTTCATAATTAAACACTTGTAGCGTTAACAAACAATTACTGCAAATCTTTAATTTTATTGAAGCATATCTTTATTCGCCTGCTACGCTTTCGGCAACTCTTATATAATAGCCGTTGATATCTATAAAAGCAAATTCTTTTAAGCCGTAAGGATGCACCCTTAACTCATCTGCCAGTGCAATGCCCTTTTGCTTAAACTCTGCAAAAATTTCCTCAATATTTTCTACAAACCACATTAAGGGAAGGCGGTGCGCAGTATTGTTTATTTCGGCGGCGAACCCGGCATCCTCAGCAAAAAGCAGCTGCATCTCATCTCGCCTTATGCCGCCATCAACCGCGCCAAACTGCAATTCATCATAAAAACCTAAAATATCGCGGTACCAGCCAATAGTTTCGGCAAGGTTTTTTACCGGCAGCTGAGGCCCGCTTCTGATGAATTTCATTGCTTTCATAAATACAAATTATGGTTGTATAAAAATAAAAACAAAGCATGCGACAATAAATAGCCGGGCAAACTATTTTGTGTGTGTTTTTTACCGATAAAGAGTTGAGGGAGGTTGTTCATCGACGCGTGGGGAGCCCGCCGCTGATATTGATTTACTGATTAGGCTGGCGGGCTTGCCAGGGTAATCAATAAATCATGTTATCAAATTAACCTTCGGGGGGAATCGGTTAACCTGCCAGGCAGTGGCGCTCTCTGTTTGCAAGGCTATTCAGCTTGTCTTTTAAAATAGCACGGGCGCGGTGCAGCGTAGTGCGCGATAATAACTCTGACATGCCCAAACTGCTGCCTATTTCCTGGTGCGAATAACCTTCTATGGCGTACATATTAAATACCGACCGGTAAGTTTTCGGCAGTTCCTGCACCATTTTCATCAGTTCCTGTGCTTCCAACCCATTGGCATTGTAGCTACTGCTAACCGGGATGTTCTGCTCTGCAAAATCATCAACCAATACCATAGTTTTGGCTTTGCGGTAACGCGAGATAGCGCTGTGTACCATAATGCGGCGTATCCATCCCTCCAGGCTTCCTTCGCCACGGTAGTTATTCATGTTTTTAAACATTTTTATAAACCCTTCCTGCAGTATATCCTGCGCTTCATCTTTATCTTTTGCGTAGCGCATACAAACAGCAAGCATCTTTGGAGCAAGCATTCTATACAACTGCTCCTGTTGTTTCCTGTCGTTCTTTAGGCATCCTTCCCAAAGGGCGGTCAATTTTGTGTCGGTGTTCGGTGTCATAGTGATATTGTAATGATTCGGTATATGCCAAAATTCAACCGTTTTTACAAGTAGTTGAATTTCAGCTGTTTAATTTTTATGAGCGGTTTTAAACTGTTCGCTTCCGTACAGTGCACCGTTCTGTTATGAACGATTGCCCAGTGTTGTTTTTACACTAAGTAAATAGCCTTACGGAGGCATGCAGGATTGTGCTACAGCGGCGAGGGGGGAATTATAAAAAGGGGTGTTTTCACCCGGGCAACACGGGGTTAAAGCACGGTTATACAGTAGTAATAAATGGTGTTACAGGTATTGGGCATACCGTATTCTTCCAATCTTCCTTTACTTTTTGGGGCGCAAAACCAGGAAATAAATTAGGACTAAAGCAAAGGGGATAAGCTTTTTCAAGCCCATCCCCTTTTACAGCCGTGTTTCGCAACAGGGCAATTTTAATATTGTTATTGTGCGTATGCCGTTACAACTGGTTTACCCTCATCCTTCTTTTTTGTGAATTTTGCAAAAAGCGCTTTAGCCTTACCCCAAACACCGCTTACCGAATCTTCGCTAATGTAATGCGAGGCCTTTTGAGATAAGATCCCAACCAGCGTTTTCACTAAAAAATTCGAATGTCTAAATATGGTTTTATTTAGCGTTAACGGCAGCGCTATGCGCGATATTAACCCTAAAAAATCCTGGCTAAAAAAGCTTTCGTTCTTTACCCCATCCACAGTTGGCGATTTGGGGAACAGGGACATTGCTGTGGAGAATATAGCCGCGGGGCTGCTAAACCGTGCCCTTAAAGCCACCGATTGCTCAACCTCCATGTTTTTTAACCTTGCTATCTCTACCTTCAGGTCGTTGGCGTTTTGTATCAGGATCTCCATATATTATTTAAAAAGCTTTCTTACCAGTATGTTAACAATAGGCCGTTCGATAGGTTTTTTTGCTACAATTAAAACAACCGCAAATAGCAGGTACAAAATTGCAACAGAGCCAAAACCTTTCCAGTTAGAATGGAAAACATCGCCAAGGAAAAGCGCCAGTGTAAAACTTGCGAATAAAAATGTAAGCACAATAGCTATAATAACAATAAGTTCTACAACAACGTTGGCTATAATAGATGTACTGCGTTCAATTACTTCCAGTTTCAGAAGTTTTACGCGGGTTTCAACGTACTCTTTTGCCTGGTCAATAATAGGGCGTGCCTGTTCTTTTTGTTGTTCCATATATCGGGCTAATGTTGGGGGTTTAAATTAACCCGCAAATAAAATTTAAGCGTGTTCCAGGTCGTCCTGGTATTCTTCTTCGGTAGAGCGCACTTTACTTTTAATATTATCTACCACGGTATCTTTTAAATTTAAAAGCCTGTCGAGCTCGTTAGAAGCAGTTTCCTTAATGGTATCGCCCAGGTTCTTTAACGAATCTGAAAGCTTATCACGGGTCTCTGTACCTCTTTCTGGTGCAAATAAAATTCCAAGTGCCGCTCCTGCCGCTAATCCTGCCAGCAGCGCGACAACTACTTTTGTGTTATCGTTCATATTGTATTAATTTTTAAGTTGAATATTTGTTTTATTAATTACTAAATTTATTTGTTTTGCTGTTTAAAGGGTATTTTTTGTAATTATGATAATAACGTTTTACATACCCATATTGTTACATATCCGGCCCGGTTCTTATCCGCTCCAGCCTATCGGCGGCCAGCCGGTTTGTTTCGTAAATTTCCAACAATAATAAGAAATAAGATAGCAATACCGGCCCAAAAACAAGGCCAAGTATGCCAAAAAGCGGCAACCCAATAAATACGCCTATTACCGAAATTATAGGGTGCGTATTCCCTACCCTTTTATTGATGATAACGCGCAAAACATTATCTACATTACCAATAAATAACAGGCCGTAAGCCAGCAATAACACCCCTTTTAAATTTTGCCCGCTGGCAAAGAATATGAGGCTGGCCGGTATGCACATGGTTGGTGCCCCTACTACCGGCAAAAACGACAGGAACACCCCTATTACGCCCCAAAATATAGCGTCGGGTATCTCAAACGCATAAAAGCCCATAGCCAGCAATACGCCCTGTGTTATGGCTATAATGCCCTGCCCTAATACATTGGAGTAGGTAGAATCGCGCAGGGCCAGGGCAAACTTAAGCGCATGCTGCTCGCGGAACGGAGCATATTTCAACAAGCCTGTTTCAAACTCGCGCATTTGCGTAAACATAAAATACATTAAAAAATACATCACCAACAGCGTTAGGATGATGCTGGCTGCGCTGCCCAGTATGGATGGGAATAGATCCGCGCCATAGGCACCCAGTTTTTGCAGGGTATCTTCGGCAAAATGCGGCTGGTTTAAATTAGCGCCGGTAAAGGCATCAATTTTGGCTGTCCATTGGTCCAGGTGAATAGCATCTTTATTAATGCTGCCTATCTTGCCGATCACCATAATGCTTAATGACAGGAATGGTATTACGATAACGATAAGCGAAATAAAGATGATAATAAGGGCCGCGAAGGTGCCATTGAGCTTTTTCTTTTCTACCATGTACAGGTAAAAGGGCCTAAAAATGGTGAAAAGCACAATTGCGCCTAATATCGAACTGAATAATTCGCTTAGTGCATACAGCAAAAAGCAGCCCAGCACAATAATGCTTACAAGTACTATATTGTTGCGCTGCTTATAGTTAAAAATGGACATTCCCGTGAAAAGCCTTAGTGTGCTATATAAACAAAAGAAACCTAAAAAGTTTTAGCTATATCGGGCTGATTTGAAATTATTTATCAGCTTCTATAATATCCAGCAGGCGGTCTATCTTTTGTGCCGATGTAAGCATGCTTTCAATATAAAGCCCCATATCGCCGCCTATATCCCCTACCTCGTACCGTAGCCCTTCTATAGCGAGTGTAATATTGGATAGCTGATTTTTTATATCGTGCTTCAGCGTTAAAAGCGCTTCTTCATCGGGCATATTGCCGGGGTTGCCTGCCATAAGTTATTTAAGGTTGATGGCCTTCATTTTATTATAGAGCGTTTTACGATCGATATTTAATATCTCCGCGGCCTTTGTTTTATTAAAGTTCACTTCGCGCAGTACTTTCAATATCGTTTCGTGTTCGGCACCTAAAGCGGCGTTCTTCAAATCGTGCCTGGGGGCTTCTTTTATTTCTGCGGGTTGTGGTGTAGCCTGTCCGTTGCTATAGCCATTGCCGGTATTATAGCCGTTGCTATTATCATATGCGCCGCCTTTAAAATTGGTTATCTCCAGTGGCAGGCTTTTGAGGCCTACTTCCGTACCTTCTGTTAACAAAGTTGCACGGCGTACCACGTTTTTCAATTCGCGGATATTTCCTTGCCAGCGGTAGTTCATAAAACACTCCACTACCTCGGGCGAAAAAGTAGTTACGTTACGGTCGAGTTCGTGGTTGGCAATTTTCAGGAAGTGTTCTGCCAGCATCATAATATCATTGCCCCTATCGCGCAGGGGGGGCATGTATATGCTAAACTCGTTAAAACGGTGGTACAGGTCTTCGCGGAAACGGCCTTTTGCAATGCCCTCCTGCAGGTTCTCGTTAGTGGCAATTATAATGCGCACATCCAGGTCTATCTCTTTGGTGCTGCCAATGCGCTTTACCTTACGTTCCTGCACGGTACGTAGTAAGGCGGCCTGTATCTCGTAAGATAGGTTGCCCACTTCATCCAAAAACAAAGTGCCGCCGTTGGCCATTTCGAAGTGGCCAATTTTGGTAGCAAAAGCACCGGTAAACGAGCCCTTCTCGTGCCCGAAGAATTCGCTTGCGGCCAACTCTTTGGTGAGCGATCCACAATCCATAGCTATAAAAGGCTGGTTGGCCCGCAGGCTGTTTAAGTGGATGCTTTTGGCAACCGATTCTTTACCCGTACCGCTTTCGCCTAAAATAATTACACTGTAGTTGGTAGGAGCCACCAGTTCTATCTGTTTTTGCAATTCTTTTGAAGCACGGCTGGTACCTGCAACAAATTCACCCGACAGCACTTGTTTTTTGCTTTCCTTTTGGGGTTTATCGCTGGTATAATCGTTCGCTGCCATTTCCTGCAATGCGTATTGCGTTTCGATGGCTTTGTTAATGGTATTTAATATTTCGTCGGGGTAAAGGGGTTTGGTGATATAATCGTGCGCGCCCATTTTGATAAGCTCTACCGCCATTTTTATATCCGAGTAACCCGTTATAATAATTACACCTGTTTTTGGATAAAGTGCTTTGATATTCTTTAGCATTTCGCGGCCATCAGTATCCTCCAACCTAAAATCGCAAAGCACCAGGTTATACTCCTTATTTTTTAAGCATTCCATCCCGCTGCCGCCATTGGCTGCAGTATCAACATCGAACCCGTTGCGTGTTAAGAACTTAGATAGCAACAGCCCAACATTCACCTCGTCATCTATGATGAGAATCTTCTTCATATTGGCAATTACAGTTTACAGGTAGTGTAAGAGCAGGTTAAGGTACAAATAATTGGTAATTTTAACTAATAAATTAAAGAAACGCAAATTTGTTACACGCCGCAAAACAGCAGAAATATTTTTGAAAGAGAGGCACTAATCAGCCTATTTATGCCAAATTCCCTGGTCCGGGCGGGCACCGGTTCAAAAGCCGAAAGCCAAGCGCAAGCTCCAAAAATTAATACCGCTGTCAGCGGTGGCAGATTTGTAACGCGAAGTTTTCTCATAACGCAGGCCGGCATCAATAGCATCGCCGCCACCAACGGGTAGCTGTAGGCCAATTTGCGGGGCATAGGTAAAGGCAGCTGATCTATCGTTATAAAAAGCCGCTTTATTTAGCAAAAGTGTTGCGCCGGCTTCGCCCTGTAGGTAAAAATGCGGTAAGGGGAATACTTTTAAACCTGCCTTAATGGGCAATAGATGTACGTCTTGCGTGGTAAATGTTGGCGCTCCTGCCAATTGGGCAACGCTGTAAGTATGCCCAAACAGGTTGTTGTAGCCTGCATTTAGGGTAATAAATACGCGGCGATCAACCGGTATGTCTGCCTGTACCGATCCGCCAAGGACTTTTGTATAAGGATGGCTAAGGTATCCACCGGGCACGCCGGCATCGATGCCAATACTATAGCGGGTTCCGTTTAAAGTAGTTGTAGCGGTTTGCGCCCTGGCTGCAAACCCGAGAAAGGAAAGGGCGATAATGGCGATAAGGTTTTTCATAGGGTTTGTTTATAAATATTACGCAATTGCAGCAGCAATGCTACACTCCTGCAAAATAAGAATTATCTGCGGAGGAAATATTTAAACACAAAAAAAGGAGGCCGTATTGGCCTCCCTTCCTGTTTTTCAATTGTTGTAAATGTAGGGCGATATTAGAAACCGTAAGCTAAACGTACGCCTACAAAGTTTACTTTGCTGGCATCAGATGCACTGCTGTATTTGGTAGTGCCTTCGTAACGGATACCGGCATCAATAAAGTTGCCGTTTGCGCTTACCGGGAACTGCACGCCAATTTGCGGAGCGTAAACAAACGCTACAGATTTATCATCGAAAAAATCTGATTTGTTAAGCAAAAATGCCGCACCGGCTTCGCCCTGGATGTAAAAATTTGATGCCGGGAAGAATTTTAAACCCGCTTTAACAGGTATTAGCTGCAGGTTTGGCACTTCTACAGTTGAAGATGGGCCGCCTATTACCCCTGTGATGGTTTCGCCAAATACATTGTTGTAACCAGCGTTAACGGTTACAAATAACTGGTTAGCCACAGGTATATCTGCCTGCACAGAACCACCAAGGTTCCATTTGAATGCTTTGTTAAATGTACCTGTTGGGATACCTGCATCAACACCGATGCTGTAGCGTATGCCGCCAGTAGTTGTAGTTGATGTAGTAGTTGTAGTTTGAGCCTTTGCTGCGAACGATAATCCAGCGAAAGCTAATGCAAGTGTTGTGATTTTTAGTGCGTTTTTCATTATGTGTAAATTTAGTTGTGTGCTTTTCGTTTAGCACAGGGCAAAGTAAAGCATGAAATCTGCTATGTTTTTTCATCCGATTGTAAGGTTAATTCAATCGTTTGATTAACAGTATTTTATTTTTTGACCAAATGGGTGTGTTAGTCAGGGCTGTGTAAACTTACGGTATAATCGTTGGTTTTTAGTAAATTTTCGGGGCGTGCAAACCGGGGCGAGTATGGTTAATTTACGCTGAAAACGCGCGGAATGCGTGTAGTTTGGTTACTACCCTTGCTGATGAGTATATCAACTTAAAAAGCGAAGCCCGCATGCAACCCCAGGAAGCTTACTTTAATAGCGCTATTTGCCATGGGGAAGGTAGATTGATAGCGCAACGATGCGATGAAGTGTTGCTTGCCAGCTGGCAGTTCCAGGCCAATTTGAGGCGAATAAACAAAAGCCGTACCTGCTTCGTAAGAACTGCGTGGCGTGCCGGAAAAGAAAGCAGCGCCTATTTCGCCTTGCGCAAACCATAACGGATTGAGGTAATACTTTAACCCCAGCTTTGCCGGTACCGATTTTACCCCAATATAATTTACCTGCGGGATATTTGGGGGTTGCGCAACGGATTGCCTTTTGCCTAAAAAGTAATTATAGCCGCCGGCAATAGTAAAATAAAGTTTTTTGTTGAGCGGGAGCCCTACCTGCACCGCACCGCCAAACATAGCACTGTGCGTGTTGGCAAGTGTGCCGGTTGTCTTCCCGATATCAGGCCCTAGACTAAATTGTGCTTTGTTGGGGTATTGGGCGCGTGCTGCATCCGGCAAAATAACCAGGCAGCAAATGGCCGCCACCGCCCCAACGATAACCCGATACATCTTAAAATTGATAATTAACCGGTAGCCTTGCATCATTTCTTATTTTCCTTTAAACTCTGCCTTACGTTTGCCCAAAAAAGCGGCAACACCTTCTGTAAAATCTTCGGTAGCAAAACAACCGGAGAACTCGTTTATCTCTACCTCAAAACCGTTAATGCCATCTGTTGAAGCGGCATTAACGGCTTTTATTGCTGATGCCAAAGCAAGCGGTGCGCGCATGAGTATTTTGTTGAGGATCTCCTCCGCTTTTGGCAGCAGATCATCCTGAAAAACTACGTGGTTCACCAACCCCGCTTGCAATGCCTCGGCAGCGGTTACCATATCTGCCGTCATGATCATCTCCAGCGCCTTGCCGCGCCCTACCAGTTGCGTTAAGCGTTGGGTACCACCATAGCCTGGAATAAGACCTAAAGTCACCTCCGGCAGCCCCATTTTGGCGTTATCGCTGGCTATGCGGATGTGGCATGCCATGGCAAGTTCCAGTCCTCCACCTAATGCGAAACCATTTACGGCGGCAATAACGGGTTTGCTGCCGTTAGCTATTGCATTAAATACATTGGTTTGCGCTTCTTGTGCTATTGCCCGGCCACCTTCGGCATCTACGCCCACAAACTCGGCAATATCTGCACCGGCTACAAAGGCTTTGGTGCCTGCACCGGTAATGATGATGCCACCTACTTCGGTATCAGCAAATGCGTTTGTAAACGCGCTATGTAGCTCCGCAAGGGTTTGTTTGTTGAGGGCATTCAGCTTGCTTTCGCGGTTGATGGTGATGTATCGGATGCGCCCTTTATTTGCTATCAGTAAATTTTGGTAGTGCATGCTTATGGTATTAAAAGTTACGGTTGGCGTGTACCCATTCGGTAATGTATTTTACAATATCCGCCGTACTGGTACCGGGCGGGAAGAGTTCCCCTACGCCTATTTTTTTCAGTTCGGCCATATCATCGGCGGGGATAATGCCGCCGCCGGTAAGCAGTACATCGTCCATACCCTTTTGTTTGATGAGCGCCATTACCTTTGGGAAAACCGTCATATGTGCGCCCGAGAGGATACTGATACCTATCGCGTCCACATCTTCCTGCAGGGCGGTGTTTACCACCATCTCGGGCGTTTGGCGCAAACCGGTGTAAATTACCTCCATGCCGGCATCGCGTAGGGTGGTGGCAATAATGCGGGCGCCGCGGTCGTGCCCATCCAGCCCTACTTTGGCTATTAATACACGAATGGGGCGGTTAAATTGGGTATCGCTCATGGTAAACGGCGGTTGGTTGGCGTAAAAGTAAGAAATTGTTTCTGTTCCGTAGAGACGCAATATTTTGCGTCTCCCGTCAAGCGATTGGTTTGCACATGTTGTTCTACTGTGCCCTGTTAGGAGCGGGCAGTGTTGTATGTTAAGCCTGTGGATGTTCATTTCTTTTGACAGCAAAAGAAACGAACCAAAGAAAACTGCCGGCTGCGCCCTGTTCTATGAAAGGTTGTGTTTTAGCACTGCCAGTAGTTGCCGAACAGGACAAGGCCGGTTTTTTTTGGCTTCGCTGGGCCTGTTGTTATTCCTGTTGCAAATCAAAATCCTTTAATCGTATAAATCCGCTTAATCCCGGTTCAGACATTCTTCGCGATAGGGATGGGCGCGGATACCGGCCCGTTCGTAAAGCCTGCAGGCGTATGAGCAGACAGCCCGGGCCAAAGGCATCGTCATCATTAAATATGCGCTGACTAATAACGATAGCTTTTAAAGTGAAATATTTTTACAAGTATTAAAAAACATGCAAAATTTTGCAAAACCGCATAATTTTGCAAACACGCGTAAACTATCCGTACTTTTGCAGCCTGTATTTACACACCATGAGCGAAGAAAGATCACTGAATTTTATAGAGGAAATTGTTGAGGGCGATATTGCCGAAGGTAAGAACGGAGGCAGGGTTTTAACCCGTTTCCCGCCCGAGCCTAATGGTTACTTGCATATCGGGCACGCCAAATCCATATGCTTAAACTTTGGGCTTGCCCAGCGCTACGGCGGCAAAACCAACCTGCGCTTTGATGATACCAACCCTGTAAAAGAGGATGTGGAATATGTTGACAGTATTAAGGAAGACGTAAAATGGCTTGGGTTCGACTGGGCTGAAGAACTTTACGCATCCGACTATTTTGATAAACTATATGAGCTGGCCGTTGAACTAATAAAACAAGGCCTTGCCTATGTGGACGACAGCACCGCCGAGGAAATTGCCGCACAAAAAGGCACCCCAACCGAACCGGGTGTGGGTAACGAGTACCGCAACCGTAGCGTGGAAGAAAACCTGCAACTGTTTGCCGATATGAAGGCCGGCAAATACCCCGACGGCGCCAAAGTGCTGCGCGCAAAGCTTGATTTGGCTTCGCCAAACATGCACCTGCGCGACCCGCTGATGTACCGCATTAAGCATGCACACCACCACCGTACCGGCGATGCCTGGTGCATTTACCCGATGTACGATTTTGCGCACGGGCAAAGCGATGCTATTGAAGAAATTACGCACTCGATTTGCACGGTGGAATTTATCCCCCACCGCCCGCTATACGAGTGGTTTATAGAGAAACTAAACCTGTTCCCGAGCAAGCAATACGAGTTTGCCCGACTGAACCTGAACTATACGGTAATGAGCAAGCGCAAGCTGCTGCAACTGGTTACCGATGGGCATGTAGATGGCTGGGACGACCCGCGTATGCCAACCATAAGCGGTTTGCGCCGCCG
>NZ_CAMLOV010000002.1 GCF_946481715.1 uncultured Mucilaginibacter sp.
GTGGCGTATTGCCAAGTACCGAGCCCGACAGGAGGACGTTCAGCCTCGATCTTATTCCGGCCCAGGCAATTGAAAGCGTAGTGGTAGTAAAAACAGCCACCGCTGATTTGCCGGGCGAATTTGCCGGGGGCGTTGTACAAGTTACCACTAAAGACTTTCCCGATCAGGACTTTATTTCGGTAGCAATCGGTTCCGGTTCTTACAAAGGGCAAACCGGCGAACCCTTCTTGAAAGACAGGAACGGGAGCCGCGATTGGCTGGGATACGATGATGGCGGCCGCGCACTGCCAAAGGAAGCTGACCTCACTTCCGCCGGCTATGCTAAACTGTATCCCGAAGAGCGATTTAAACTGAGCAATTCGCTGGCCAAAGGATGGACCCCGGTACGTGCCGGGCTTGCAGCGCCAACAAAAATATTACAATTGGGTTTTGGCAAAACTATATTGTTTAAGGATGCCACCAAGCTGGGGATAATAGCCCTTGGTAATTACCGCCAGGATCAAACGATAGACCAGGTAGAGCGCTACGACCTTGCACGGCTCACCAGATATTCGGGTACCGTTGCCCCGGGCGACACGCTACAGTATTTACGCTCGTATGATTATGAAAGAGATTATCGTTACCTGGTGAATGAAGGTGCTTCTCTAAACATAGCTTACCAGTTTGGTAAAAATAAGGTAGCTGTAAAAAGCCTGTTCAACCGCGATTTTGAAACGATCACTTCTTTAAAAACCGGTAAAAAAACGCAGGGGGAAGGCTTTCAGGATATTGCGCTAAGCCAGGTAACAGATATGCACCCCACCCAAAAAACGTTGCTGGGTACTCAGCTTCAGGGCGAGCATAAATTAGGGCTTGAAAACCCGGTAACCTTAACCTGGAACGTATCTTACAATCAGGTAAAGAAAGACGAACCCAATCAAACCCGTATTGGTTATGTGAATTTATACCCGGTAGATACGGTACTTTATAAAAATCAAAATTATTTTATTCCCGAATTTGGGTCGATAGAAAGCTCGAGCCGTTTATATTCGAAGCTTAAGGAGGATTCATATAACGTAAACTTTGCCGTTACTACGCCTTTTACGGTGGGCAAGCAACTGCAAAAATTGAAAGCAGGGGCATTCACCCAATTCAGGAAACGGTCGTATTTAACACGCAATCTGGGTTACTTTGATGCAGCCCGCGGAGTAACTTCTCCAAATGACGACTCCGGGTTTCCATCCGGTACGCCTGTTAATTTTAACCAGCCCATCGGCTTTATTTTATCGCCGGAGAATTTCAGGCCGGGCGGCTTAGTGCTGGTTAATTACGAACTTCCTGCCAACGAGTACACGGGCGGCGCCAATCTTGCATCGGCTTTCGTTAATATGGAGAGCAGCGTGCTGGACAATCTGAAAGTTATTTATGGCGTTAGGGCTGAGTTTTATACCATGAGCCTGAGTACAAACGCGGAACTTGCCAGGGCCTTGCCGGGCAGCGGCGGCTCTGGCGACGACCAAAGCCCGCTTCAATATATCCGTTACAATACAGATATCCTGCCATCGGCAAGCATTATATACAGCCCCTTAAAAAGCATCAATGTTAGGGCTGCTTATTCAAAAACGCTAACCCGTCCCGAATTTAGGGAAATCAGCCCCTATGAATATTTCGATTTTGTAAGTGGTTACATCACACAAGGTAACCCCGAGCTAAACAGGGGCACGATTAGGAATCTGGACTTTAGGGTGGAATGGTTCCCGTCTGCGGGCGAAATATTCTCGGCTTCTTATTTCAGGAAAGATTTGAAAGACCCTGTGGAGGTGAGTACCCAGGCTACAACTTCTACAACTAAGTTTATCCGTACTTACCGTAACATAGCAGGTGCTGTAAACTGGGGTTTTGAGTTTGAAGCACGTAAGAACCTTTACTTTGGTGCCGGCCCCGAATGGCTGAAAAACGTTATTGTTTTTGGAAACTATTCGCGCATCCACTCCCACATTATTGGCAAGTTACAAGGCTTTGAGGGCCGTACCGACGTTGACCAAAACCTAAAACAAAGGCCACTTAGCGGGCAATCTCCTTACTTAATAAATGCGGGTTTGCTGGTAAATGCATTTAAAAATAGCTTTAGTTTTTCTGCAGCTCTTAACCGCGCGGGCCGCCGTATAGTTGTGGTTGGTACAACTACCGAAGACCGCGGCGACATTAGTACCTACCCGGATATTTATGAAAACCCCCGTAACCAGTTAGACCTGCAACTTGGGCAAAAGCTTTTTAACCAGAAATTGGAGCTGCGCTTTAACGCTGCCAACATTATACCGGATAAATTTATCCAATACCAGGATTACGATTTAAATGGGAAATATTCGGGTAATGTGTTTGATGCTACCGTTTATTCGAGGCAATCGTTTAGCAGCTACACCTTATCGCTTACTTACACTTTTAAAAAGTAATAATTAAACCGACCTAAATTAAACCGAAAATATTTGAACAAAATGGAGGTAACAACCCGGTAGTAAAAAAACACCCGAGAGTAGCCCCGGCCAGGCCGGAGTACCTCATGATGCAATTAAAAAACCAGCGAAGTTTAATAATTAACACAAATTTAATAAAAAAACAAAATGAAACTATTTTCAAAAATTTTTACTGCTGTAGTTTGTGCAGGCCTTTTAAGCGCTTGTACTAAAGAAAGCAATAATATTAACCTTGAACGCCAAATTGTTAACGGTGGTGTTTCGGGTATCGATACACTTAAAGGTACTGTAACCGGTACTGTAAGCCTTAAAGCTACAAGGACTTACATCCTAAAAGGTATAGTAACTGTAAAAAGCGGTGCTACTTTAAACATACCTGCAGGTACTGTAATTAAAGGCTTTGGCGGTGCAGGCCAAAAAGGTGTATTATTGGTAGCTAAAGGTGGCAGGATCAACTCTATTGGTAATGCAAACAACCCTGTTATCTTTACAAGCAACGAAGCGTCTCCGGCTGGCGGCGATTGGGGTGGTATAATCATATTAGGCTCGGCTCCAACCAACAAGCCAACTACAACCTATATCGAAGGTATCCCTAACTCAACTGATACCCAATACGGTGGTGTTAACACAACTGATGACAGCGGTTCTATCATTTACACCCGCGTAGAGTACGCAGGTGGCGTTTATGCCGGCGCTTTAGGCAATAACAATGAGGTTAACGGTGTTACCCTTGGCGGCGTTGGCTCAGGTACAGTGTTAGATTATGTACAGGTTAGCTATAGCGGCGATGATTCATTTGAGTTTTTTGGCGGTACAATAAACCCAAAACACCTTATTTCATACCGTGCAATTGATGATGATTTTGACTTTGACTTCGGTTACCGTGGTAAATTGCAGTTCTTGCTAGCTTTCAGAGATCCAGAGATTAATGACCAATCTGGTTCACATGGCATTGAGTGCGATAATGACAACACTGGCATTGCTACAAACAACCCACGTACCCGTCCTATCATCTCTAACCTTACTGCAATTGGCGCTAACGGTGTTGCCGATTCAGATCCGCATTCTCCGCAAACTTCTGCAACTAACGTATCCGGTTCATTTGTTGCCGGTGCACGTTTCCGCAGAAATAGCTCTTTTAAAGTGCGTAACTCTGTGTTTATTGGTTGGCCAGCTGTATTGCTTCTTGACGGACAAGTAACTGCTGATAGCCTTGCAACTAACAATGCTGAGTTTAAATACAACGTGGTTAGCAACAATCCTATCGCTAATGCATTTACATCAGTAAGCAACACTACTTTTAGCAACGCTTCTTTATCTACTTACCTTACTCAAACTACTGGTAGCAAAAACCTGCTTTATGGCAACGCATCGCAAGTATTGCTTGTTGATCCGTTTAACTTAACAGGTGTTAACTCAACTCAGTTCTTCTTGCAAGCAGGCGTTCACGCTCAGGCTTCAGCAAACGCTGTTTTCGATACACATGACTTCAACGCTACTACTGGTACTGTTTCTTACGGTTCAGCAATTTTCCGTAAAACAAATTACCGTGGTGCATTCCCTCTTGCAGGCGAAGGCAACTGGGCTCTTGTAAAATCTGGTTCAACAGGTTGGACAAAGTTCTAAGCAACTTAAATAATAAACTGGTTTGGCAATATTGCCAAACCAGTATTTTTTTAATTTAAGCAATAGATGAAAAAAAATCTCTACTTATTAATTTTTAGCAGCTGCTTGGCGCTGTGTGTTTTTTCTTGTAAGAAAACCGATAACGTAGCCACCGCTACTAAACCTGTAGTGACCCTGCCTGAGACGATAAATGCCGATAGGACGTTAAGCAGTGATACTGTTTATACATTTAGCCGGGTTTTGGTAACCAGCAACGCGGTTTTAACTATCGAACCCGGAACTATCATAAAAAGTTCTGATTTTGCAAGTGGGAAGGCACGCTCCGGCTATTTCGCAATAGATAAAGGGTCAAAAATAATGGCTGAAGGGACTGCGGAAAAACCCATCGTGTTTACTTCGGGTTCGCCTGCAGGGCAGCGCCAGTTTGGCGATTGGGCAGGCTTATATATTTTTGGCCTGGCACCGGTTGGTGGGTTCGATCCTGAAACCGGCCGTCAAACAAAAACGGTTTCGTTAGGTGGGTTAGGCGCTACATTGCCCAGTGGCGGCGGAACAAACGCTTTAGACAACTCTGGCATTTTAAAATATGTACGCATTGAATTTGCCGGTGTAAACTCAGCAAATTCGTATGGGCTTGCCTGCGTTGGCGTTGGCCGTGGCACCGTTATAGAAAATGTGGAATCGAGCTATACGCAAACTTGCGGATTTGGTTTCTATGGAGGCACGGTAAGTGCCAAAAACCTGATGGCCTTTAATAATCGTGGTATCGGCTTTGTTTATTCAAATGGATACAACGGCAAACAACAATTTTTGGTTAGCTATAAACACCCTTACTTTGCAGCCGAAGGGTTTTACCTTTATACATGCGATGGGATACTCGCTATAAACGACGTTGCAAACTACCCTACCACTGTAACAAGGCCGGTTATATCAAACCTTACCGTTGTGGGCCCTTATAATAATCCCGGGTATAATCCCAGCCTGCCCTGGACATCTTCAGTTACTGTTTCTTACGGCAGTGCTTTGGCCTTGAGGAACTCTGTTTTGATGGCTATGCCCCATGGCGTTTTTAGAATTGGCGACGACGGGGCTGCACAGAAAATGCTGACCAGGAGAATAGACTTTAGCTATAATTTAATGCACAATACCGATCCTGCTGAATTATACACAATTGATCAAAATGTAGTGGGCTCGATAGATCCTGGCGATGTAAGAACTTTTGTAACCGCGCCAACACGTAATAATACGGCTTATGGTACGCCTGATTTGATTGGCCTTGCCGATCCGTTTAATTTTGCTAAACCAGGGCTGTTGCCAAATTCAAACTCGCCAGCCTTAATAGGGGCAAATTTTGCAGGGACAGACTACAGCACAGGCTTTGAAACGGTAACTTACCGTGGCGCATTTGGTACACAAAATTGGATGGAACAATGGACTAATTTTTATCCGGTTACTACAACCTACTAACCATTAATTAAAAAGCCATTGATACGCAAAGGTTTAAATTTTTTTTGCAATCGAATTACGTTGTTAGCATGCCTCGGTTTTATTTTACCTGCGTGTTGCAGCGCACAGCATACGGCTACTTATAAGCCAACGGTGGGGATAACATTGTTAAACGCCGCTGTTAAAGATAAAGGGATGTCGGCCCTTACCTATACCGGTTGGTACCCCGGCATTACGGCGGGTATAGATATTAGTTCGCAAAAACTTAAACAAAGTTTTGCGCTTAATTTTGCATCGGGTAATTTAAAAAACAATCAAAATGAGGCGACGGTATCGGTTAAGTCTTATGCCGCAAATTACCTGGCTTTGTTCCAGGTAACACAGGCACAGGGCCGCGTGCAACTACACCTCGGGGGTATATTCAACAATGCTTTGGCTACCCGCAAGCAAAGCTCCTTTATCAATAATAAAAGTTTTTACGAATTCAATAGCTCGTTGAGTGCAGCTGCAAAAATTTACTATTTTTTCGGTACAGAAGGTAATGGCAATAACCCCGGTAGTTTAAGTTTTGGGTTATTTAGCCCCTTAGTTTCGGCTTTATCCAAGTCAAATTCTGTTTATAATAAGGAGAACGATTTTTTGTCTCCCAACTTTAAAACGTATTTAAAAAACACGCAGGTTGTAACATTTGGCCGCTATGCAAAAATTAACCTGAATACCCAACTGGACAACCAGGCGGGCAAATTAAAAGGCTTATCGATAGCCTATAATTGGGAATATTACAAAATATCAGAAGTAAACACGGTACAATCTGCAATTAACACCATAACGGTATCTTATCATTTTTAGGGTATGAAATTTACATCAAGCGCCGGCCGTCTTCTTTTAATTGCAATAATTTTGCTTTGTTGCTCCTGCAATAAACTTGCAATAAAAACCGAAAAAAGTGATCCTGTAACAGTATTTGATTATTTGTGGAACACACTGGATACAAAGTATGCCATGTTTACTTATAAACATGTAGACTGGCAAACCATCTATAATAAATACAGAGTTAAGATTACCGAAGGTACCAGCGACAGCCAGTTGTTTGAAATTTGTACGGATATGATGGATGAGTTGAAAGACGGCCACGTATCGTTAACCAGCAACTCGAAGATTTACAGTTACACGGGTTACTACCGCTCTTACGATCACAATTTTAATTACGACGTTTTAAAAACGCGTTACGTTACCGACTTAAAAACAAAAGGAATTTTAGCTTACCAGATAGTAAACGGCATAGGTTATTTATACGTGCCGTCGTTCGGCCACGAGCTTAAATCCGAAGACATTAATGTGGCGCTGGAGGAGTTTGCGGCCGTGGATAAGATCATCATTGACGTAAGGGATAACGCCGGCGGTGGGTCTGTTGTTGCCGATTTGTTAGCTTCTAAATTTGTTGGGCAGAAAACGCTCGTTAAATATGATGCTTACAAACGCGGCGCTGGCCACGATGATTACTACCCGCAGGTTGCAAAACACCTGGATGCCGGCGATAGCAGGTTTGCCGATAAGCAAGTAGCTATTTTAACCAACCGCAGGTGTTTTAGCTCTTGCAATGATTTTGCGTTGTACATGTCGTTATTACCCCACGTAGTTATCATTGGCGACCAAACGGGTGGCGGTGGCGGAACTCCTTTTAACCTGGAGTTGCCAAACGGCTGGCTGCTTTCCTATTCTTCGTCGCAGGCAACCTCGCCAACCGGATTTAACATCGAAAATGGTATAGCACCTGATTTCCTGGTAACAAATAGCCTTTCAGATAACACCAACAAACGCGATGCTGTTTTTGAATACGCAGTTACTTATCTTAACAACCACTAAGGTGACTTGTGCTGTAGTAAAATGCTGTGTAACTATTAAGCCTCCACCGCAACCGTCTTATCCTTCTCTTTGATAGCCAGTTGCCCGCACGCAGCATCAATATCTTTACCGCGGCTGCGGCGCAGGTTGGTGTTTACGCCCTGGCTGCGCAGGTAATCGGCGAAGGCTTCTACTTTGTCCTCGCCTGCATTTATATAACTGGCAAACGAGATGGGGTTATACTCAATAATATTTACTTTACAAGGCAGGTGCTTGCAAAAAGCGGCAAGTTCTTTAGCATCCTGCAGGTTATCGTTTACGCCATCAAAAATAATATACTCGTAAGTTACGGGGTTTTTGGTTTTGGCGTAATAGTATTTCAGCGCTTCTGCCAATGCTTTCAACGAGTTTTGCTCGTTAATGGGCATTATAGTGTTGCGCTTCTCGTCGTTTGCGGCATGGAGGGACAGGGCAAGGTTAAATTTCACCTCGTCATCCCCAAGTTTGCGTATCATTTTAGCAATACCCGCGGTAGATACGGTGATACGCTTTGCTGCCATGCCCAGCCCGTCGGGCGAGGTGATGCGCTCTATTGATTTCATCACATTAGCATAGTTGAGCAAAGGCTCGCCCATCCCCATGTACACAATATTTGATAAGGGGATGCCGTAATTTTCGCGGGCCTGCTTGTCTATCAGTACTACCTGGTCGTAAATTTCATCGGGATTAAGGTTGCGCTTGCGCTCCATGTAGCCGGTAGCACAAAATTTACAGGTTAAACTGCAGCCCACCTGCGATGATACACAGGCTGTCATCCGGCCTGTAGTTGGTATTAAAACACCCTCAATTAAATGAGTATCGTGTAAAATAAAAGAATTTTTTATAGTTTTATCAGCACTAACCTGTGAAGTATTTATTTTAACGTTATTGATAATAAATTTCTCATCGAGTTTAGTACGTAGTTCTTTTGAAATATTGCTCATGTCATCAAAAGATAAACATGATTTTTTCCACAGCCATTCATATACCTGTTTAGCTCTGAAAGCTTTTTCATCCATTTGGATAAAGTGCTGTTGCAGAGCTTCGGGGCTTAAACTGCGGATATCAATTTTATCTTTTTTTGCGTTCACAATGCAAAAGTACTTATTTTTAAAAATTCCGATGCTTTTTTAAAGTCATTCTTTTATACCGTAAAAAACAATAACTAAAAGTTAATTGTAATAAGTAAGATTGGATGAAGTTAAATTTTTTTAGAAAGATGCCATTTTTACTTGAATGAAAAGTTTTACTGCCGATTACGTTTACCCTGTTTGTGCCGATCCAATTAAAAATGGAATAGTAACTGTTGATGATGCCGGAAAAATAATTTCCATTTCTGATGCCTATTCCGCCGATTCTCCCTCAACTCCCGCAGAGCACGTAGACGGGATCATTGTCCCAGGGTTCATCAACACCCACTGTCATACCGAACTCTCTCACCTAAAGGATAAAATAAGCCGTGGAAGCGGGCTTATCAGCTTTATAAAAGATATACAGGCTTTTCGTAATACCGACAAGCAGGCAGTTATAGAAGCGGCTGAAAATGCTGACAGGGAGATGTACGAAAACGGAATTGTTGCTGTTGCCGATACCAGTAACAGTAATTTCACCATAAATTTAAAGGCCAAAAGCGAGCTGTATTACCACACCTTTGTGGAGATATTTGGCTTTTTGCCCGATCGGGCCGACGAATTGTTCGAAAAGGCCCTCGCACTTGCCGAAGAGTTTAAGCCACAATCAGCCTCTATCACCCCGCACGCCCCTTATTCGGTTTCGAAAGAGTTGTTTAAGCTTATAAAAAAGCATAGCGATACCGGTACCAATTTATTAAGCATCCACAACCAGGAATGCGAGGATGAGAACAAATTTTACCGTTACAAGTTGGGCGGGTTTATTGATTTGTATCAGCATTTAGGTATCAATATAGATTACTTTCGCCCGCAAGCCCGTAATTCTCTGCAGTCGGTTATCCCACTGCTTACCAACAGGCAAAAAATACTGATGGTGCATAATACCTGCACCAACCTAAAGGATATTTATTTCATCAAACGGTTCGACCGTAAAATAAACTGGTGCTTTTGCCCCAATGCCAATTTGTATATAGAAAAACGCCTGCCCAAGGTAGAGCTTTTTATAAACCAGGGGCTAAACATCACCCTGGGTACCGATAGTTTAGCATCAAATGATAAGCTGTGCATTTTAAGCGAAATGCGTACCCTGCAACAAAACATCCCATCCTTAAGTTTTGATACCCTGCTGCAATGGGGAACCATAAACGGCGCCAAATTCCTTGATCTTGACAACAGCAAAGGCACTTTAGAAGTTGGCAAAACCCCCGGGCTAAACCTCATAACCGGACTCGACGGCGGTAAAATAACGCAGGGGACGAAAGTAAAGAAGCTTGTTTAGTGAATGGTTGATTAGATGAATAGTTGCTTTGCAACCGGATTTGGTTGTCGATGAATTTGCTTCGTTTTCCCAACAAGAATAGCTTCTTTTGTGTTATGAATTAGGTAAGAGTGGCATATTAACTACTCACCATTCACTTAATCAACTATTCACCAAAATGAAACATCTCGATATAACAGTAAAAGGTAAAGTGCAGGGCGTGTCTTTCCGCGTAGCATCCAAGGCCGTTGCCGACCAGCTTGGCGTAAGGGGGCTTGTGCGCAACCTGCCCAATGGCGATGTATTTATTGAGGCCGAGGCCGATGATACCATGATGGAGATGTTTTTAGATTGGTGCCATGAGGGTGCAGAACACGCCGTGGTTACCGCTGTAGAAACCCATGATGGCGAATTGAAAAACTATCGTAATTTTGAGGTAGTAAGAAAATAGTAAGTTAACCCGTAAGCTCCCACCTGATTGTCAACCGCTAAAAAATTCGCCGGGCAAACCTTTGTATATGGTTTAAGTACTATAGCCGGCCGGGTACTCAGCTTTTTCCTGACACCGATATATACCCGCACTTTCCCTACAAAAATTTACGGCATATTTGGCAACCTGTACAGCTATGCCTCCATGCTGAACGCCTTGCTGGCCTTTGGCATGGAGACCACTTTTTTTAGGTACCTTAATAAACGGCCGGACGATAAGCAAACCGTTTACAACAACGCTTTTGGGGCGGTTTTAGCTGTATCATTACTGTTTTTAGCGCTCACATTTCCTTTTGCGGGGCTCATTGCCGGTTGGATCAGGATAGATTCATCTACCCCGGTAACCGAGTATATCCTCTTCATTAAATTCTTCATCGGCACACTGGTAGTTGATGCGCTGTCGGTTATCCCTTTTGCTAAGATAAGGGCTGATGGGCGCCCCGGGCGTTACGGCATGCTGAAGTTTGTGAACGTAATTATGTTTGTGAGTTTAAACCTTATATTCATTTACGTGCTGCCCGCTATTGTTAAACATAACTGGGCGGGCGCAAGCTTAATAACTCCCTGGTTTAAGCAAGGCTGGATAGGGTATGTGTTCCTCTCCAATTTTATTGCCAACTCCATTACTGCCATAATGCTGCTGCCCGAGTTTTTAAAAATCAGGCCAAATTTCAACAAAGCCCTGCTTTACGAAATGCTGATGTACTGCTGGCCGGTGCTTATTGCCAATTTTTCGTACCTGGTGAACGAAAACCTGGATAAAATACTGTTAGGCAATTTGCTGCCGATGAACGAAAGCGCCACCCAGGTAGGTATTTATACGGCCTGTTCAAAGATCTCCATCTTCCTCAGCATTTTTGTAAATGCCTTTAGGCTGGGTGCCGAGCCCTTCTTCTTCAGCCACTCAAAAAATAAAAATGCTGCGCAAACCTACGCCCGCATCATGCACTATTTTGTGATTGCGGTATGTATGATATTTGTTGCGTTGGTGGCCAATATAGAACTGCTGAAATATTTTATAAAAGGCAAAGACCTGGCGCAAACTAAGCTGAATTGGTCGGGTATCGGGGTTATACCTGTGCTGTTGTTTGGGTACGTAAGTTTGGGCATTTACATGAATTTATCGGTGTGGTATAAACTTACCGACCAAACCAAATACGGGCTGTACATATCGGGTATTGGCGCATTGGTAACCATTATCCTCAACGTAATATTTATACCGTTTTACGGCTACATCGCCTCGGCATGGATCTCGCTTGCCGCTTATACTACCATGATGGTGTTATCGTACCTGTGGGGGCAAAAGCATTACCCCATCCCTTATTTTATAAAAAAGAACCTTACTTATATTATAATATCGCTTGTACTCGTTTACTTATCATTCAGCATATTTAAGCGTAACATATTCATCAGCAACGGGCTGTTTATTTTATTTGCCCTTGGTGCCTTGTATACCGAACGAAAAGAACTAAAAGCTATATTTAGCAAATGAACATCAGCGTAATAAACAGATCGAAAAATACACTGCCCGCTTACGAAACCCTGCACGCTGCCGGCATGGACCTGCGTGCCGAACTGGAAGCTACCGTAACCCTGAAACCACTGGAGCGTGCGCTGATACCAACCGGGCTTTATATCGAACTGCCTATCGGGTACGAGGCGCAAATACGCCCACGCAGTGGTTTGGCATATAAGCATGGAATAGGCATTGTAAACTCGCCGGGCACTATTGATGCCGATTACCGGGGCGAAATAAAAGTATTGCTGGTGAACCTGTCTAATACCGATTTTGAAATAAACACCGGCGACCGGATTGCCCAGATGGTGGTTGCCAAACACGAGCAGGTGCTTTGGGTAGAGGTGGAGGAACTTAACGAGACAACACGCGGTGCCGGCGGTTACGGGCATACAGGCAAAAGTTAAACAACAATGAAAGCGGCTGCATTTATATTTTTATTGGCAGGTATATCTACCGTTGCATTGGCTCAAAAGCCTGTGCCGGCTAAGCAGCTTAGTGCTATGGATAGCAGCCGCGTAAAAGACCTGTTTTTTTCGGCCATCCGCCAAAAAGCAATTGACAATACCCGGATGGCGTCAGAATTATTTAGCAAGGTGCTCGCCATCGACCCGGATAACGATGCGTCGATGTATGAATTGGCTGGCCTGCAAAAAGGGCAAAACAATTACGCTGCCGCTGGCGCCCTGTTAGAGCGGGCAACTGCCGTTAGCCCCGATAACGAATGGTATTGGCTTTCCCTTGCTGATAGCTACGAAAAAACAAACGATATTATAAAGCTGCAAAATGTAATGGACCAGCTGATAAGGATAAGCCCCGATAAAGCTTCCTATTATTTTGAAAAAGCTAATGCCTATTACATACAAAAAAAATACGATGATGCTTTAAAGCAGTTTGATAAGGTGGAGGAAATTACCGGCCCTACTGATGAATTGCAGCGCGGGCGCCAAAAAGTTTACCTGGTACAAGGCAAGGTAGATAAAGCGGCAGAGGACCTTGAAAAACTGATAGCATCAGACCCCGGCCAGATAAGGTATTACCTGATGCTTGCCGAGTTATACAACTCCAACGGCTTAAACGATAAAGCAATTCTCATCTTAAAAAAAGCCGCTGCCCTGCCCGATAAGCAAAGCGGGCTTACCGATGGCATGCTGCACATGGCCCTGGCCGATGTATACCGCGATAATAAAAACCCCGGGCAAAGCTTTGCCGAACGTAAAATTGCTTTTGCTAACCCCGATATTGATATCGATCAAAAAATACGGATCGTGATGGAGTATATCCCGCAGGCTGCGGCCGACGCTGAGAGCAAGAAAAAAGCACTGGAGTTAAGCCGTATACTCACCGTGGCTCATCCAAACAGCGATAAGGCGTATGCTGTGTATGGTGATATGCTGGTGCAGAACGAGCAATATCGCGAGGCCAGGCCGATGTATAAAAAATCGGTCGAGATCAATGCGCAATCGTACCAGGTGCAAGAGCAACTGGTGAGGATAGAGATGGCCGAAAGCGATTTTGCCGGCGCTATAAAAGATGGTGAAAACGCCCTGAGCTATTTCCCCAACCAGGCCTGGATGAATTATTTTGTAGGCATTGCTTGGCAGCAAAGTAAAAACTACAACAAAGCGCTGGGGTATTTAAAAAATGCCGCCGGGCTGGAATCGCAGGACAGGGATATGCTTTCGCAATGCTACTCGGCAATGGGCGATTGCTACCATGCTATCAGCGACAACAAAAGCTCAGATGAGGCTTACGAAACGGCACTTACCTACAACCCCGATAATGCGTTCACGCTGAACAATTATGCTTATTATTTGTCGTTAAGGAACGAGAAACTGGATAAGGCCGCAGCAATGTCTAAACACAGTACCGAACTGCAGCCCAACACCGCTTCGTTTGAGGATACGTACGCCTGGGTATTGTTCAGGCAAAAAAACTATGCCGAAGCAAAAATGTGGATAGAGAAATCTATTGCGCATGATAAAGAAGAAAGCGCGGTGAAGACGGAGCATTACGGTGATATTTTGTTTTTCACCGGCGATACCAATGCCGCCCTGCAAAACTGGGAGAAGGCAAAAAAACAGGGCGCGGCATCGCCTGCTTTAGATAAAAAGATAAATGAGAAAAAATATTCTGAATAAAATAGCCCTCATCGTTTTACTGGTTGTGGCGGCAAGCTGCAAATCAAAAAAACTGGTTGTAGTACAACGCCCCACCAAAGATACCACCGCTGTAAAAACAAATGATGTAGCAGAAAAATTGGCTGCAATACGTTCTAAACAGGTTACATTCAATACGTTTAGCGGCAAGGCAAAAACCAAACTGGTTATTAATAATGATGATAACGATTGTACCCTCAACATCCGTGTAAACCGCGACCAGAAGATATGGGTATCCATCACCGCCATTGCCGGGCTGGAGGTAGCCAGGGCGCTGATAACGCCCGATAGTATACAGGTGGTGAACCGTTTCCAGAACCTGTACCTTAAAAAACCGTTCAGTTATATAAACCGTTTTGCCGGCAGGCAGGTAAATTTTAAAACACTGCAATCGTTACTGGTGGGCAACGCCATAGGCGAGTTGCTGAACGAGAATGCTAAATTTACCCCTGAGGGGAGCAATACCGGCGTTACCGGCAATATGATGGGCATGGTTTATAAGCTTTTGCTTGGGCCTGATATGAAGGTTACGCAAACTAATTTGGCCAACCAGGCAGCCGGGCAAACCCTGCAGGTAACCAACAGGGTGTTTATACAGGCCGATAGCCGGGTGGTGCCATCGCAGATAGATATTACTTCTGCCGCACCGGGCAATAAAGTAATAGCCAATTTACGTTATACTACGGTAGAATTCGACCGCGTATTAGAGTATCCGTTCAATATTCCAAAAGGTTATCAACCTGCTGATTAAAAATCATATTTTTGATGAATGAAATTTTTTAAAGTTGCCCTGATCATTATCGCTGTGTTTACAGCAACAGGTGCGTTTGCGCAAAGCAGCGCAGAGCTGAAACGCCGGAAGGATAAACTTACCGAGGAGCTGCAGCAGCTAAACCAGGAATACGAGGAAACGGCAAAAAACAAAAAAGTTTCGTTGAAGCAACTCAACAATCTAAAGATACAGATCAACCTTCGCCAGGAAAAGATCCAAAACATTAATGCCGAGGTAAGAAACCTGGATAATCAAATCTCCGAGAGCAATAATACCGTACATAACTTACAAACCCAGTTAGACCAGTTAAAGAAAGAGTATGCCGGCATGGTGCTCTTTGCTTACCGCAACCAAAGCGCCTATAATAAGCTGATGTTTATTTTTGCTTCAAAAGACTTTAACCAGGCCTACAGGCGTTTAAAATATTTACAGCAGTTTGGTACCTACCGCGAGCGGCAGGCCGGTTACATACAGGGTACACAAAAAGAACTGCATGTAAAAATAAACGAACTGGATAAGGATAAAAAAGAAAAAAGCAATCTGCTTACCGAGCAGGAAAAAGAAAAAATAGAGTTAGGCAAGGCAAAAAATAACCAGGTAAAAGTAGTTGCCGACCTGAGTAAGCACCAGGGCGAACTTAAAAAGCAACAGAAGGACGTTCAACAAAAAATTGCCAAAACCAACCGCGAAATTAGCAACGCTATCCGCAGGGAGATAGAGGAGGCCCGGCGCAAGGCCGAGGAGGAAGCCAGGAGGAGGGCAGAGGAGGCAGCACGTATAGCTGCGGCAAAGGCTAAGGCCGATGCGGCAAATAACAATGCACCTGCGCCTACTGTAGTAAAAAAGCCTGTTGTGGTGAAACGATCTACCGATAGCGAGGCATTGAATGCAACGCCCGAAGCTGCTAAATTGTCAAACGACTTTTTGGGTAATAAGGGCCGTTTGCCATGGCCGGTTGCTAACGGGCAGTTGATACACGGATATGGTACATATACCGAAGATGGCATACGTAGTGAGAGCGACGGCTATGAAATAAGGACCCCGGCAAACGCCTCAATAAGGGCAGTATTTGACGGAACGGTAAGAATGGTGAAGGACATAAGCGGGACATATTTAGTTGTTGTAAACCACGGTGAATATTTTACCGCGTACTCAAACCTTAAATCGGTTAACGTATCTGTTGGGCAAAAGGTTAGCACAAAGCAAGTTATAGGAAGTGCCGCCACCGACCAGATAAGCGGCGAGACAGAGGTAATATTTAACGTAACTAAAGGGAAAACATTTGTTGACCCCCGGATGTGGCTGGCCCCCTCAAACTAAAGTTTAAACTATAGTGTTCTAATTGTATATATTTGTAACCTTAATTGTGAGATAAGATGTTGAGCACAGTTTTTTTATTCCTGAATATAGGCACCGGCGAAATGGTTTTGATCATTTTTGCTGCGCTAATGCTGTTTGGTGGCGAAAAACTGCCGGAGATTGCGCGCGGGCTTGGAAAGGGGATTCGCGATTTTAAGGACGCCTCGGATGATGTTAAGCGCGAGATAAACAACCAGATAAACAATTACGAAGATAAAAAAACGGAATTAAAGAAGTCTCTGGAAGAATCACCAAAGGAAGAGCTTCCTGAGGGCACTACGTCAACTTATACACCTGTTGAAGGTACTTTGCCTGCATTTGAGGGGCATGCCGCTACAGATGTAGTACAGGACGAGACAGAACTTGGCAACCCGGAAGCACCGGAAACCTACGAAAGCGAACCGGAGCTGAAGCATCCGGTAACCGGCAGCGCAAATGGTTCATCTATCAACCTTACAAAGGAAGAAGAACCGGCTAAAAAGACTATCGAAGAAGAATATAAGTAATAAAAATATTAACGTACATAAAATTTTAAGAAAATGGGATTAGGCGCACCAGAAATTATTCTGATCATCATCGCAATACTAATATTGTTTGGCGGTAAAAAAATTCCTGAACTAATGAAAGGTTTGGGCAAAGGCGTAAAGGAGTTTAAAGACGCTCAAAACGGCGAAAGCAGCACCGCAAGCACAACTTCAGACGAAAAACCGAAGTTATAATTTAGCGTATTTCTTATTGGGCAGCTTCACCGCTGCTTACACTCATAAAAACTTATCTGTTGAAATAGTTATGCTTCAACGGATAAGTTTTTTATTTTAGGCCCCATGTCTAAGAATTTTTCCTCTTACAAGGATATAAAAAGAGGGTTGCAAAACGGAGCGGTTACAGCAGAAAGCCTGGTAAAAGGTTACCTGAAGCAGATAAAGGCAAACGCCCGTTTAAATGTTTTTAACGAGGTTTTTGATAAAGAAGCGCTTTCTTCGGCCAAAAACGTTGATGCACGCATTAAAAGCGGTACCGCAGGCAGGCTGGCCGGTATGGTTATCGCTATTAAAGATAATATTTGTTATAAGGATCATAAGGTAACAGCATCCTCCCGTATCCTGAAGAATTTCACGTCCATTTATTCATCTACCATTGTTGAGCGTTTATTAGCCGAGGATGCTATTATTATAGGCCGCTGCAATTGCGACGAGTTTGCCATGGGCGCTTCTAACGAAAATTCGTTTTTTGGCCCAGTTAAAAACTTTGTTGACGAAACGCGCGTTTCGGGCGGGTCATCGGGTGGCTCGGCTGTTGCGGTACAGGCAGGTATGTGCCATGCAGCAATAGGCACTGATACGGGCGGCTCGGTAAGGCAGCCAGCTTCGTTCTGCGGGGTAATTGGCTTTAAGCCGTCATATGGGCGTATATCCAGGCATGGCATTATTTCCTACGCGTCTTCCTTCGACCAGGTAGGCACGCTGACAAAATCTGTTGACGATGCATCCCTATTGTTCGAGATAATGGCGGGCGGGGACGAATTCGACAGCACCCTGTCGCACCAACCTGTCCCAAAGGCGGCCAATCTTACAAAAGACAGCAGCAAAAAAAAGATCGCCTATTTACAGGAGGCGCTATCCAGCCCCGGTGTGGATGCCGAGGTGAAGAATAACCTTATCAATTCCATAGAAAAACTACGTGCCGACGGGCATACCGTTAAAGCGATATCCTTCGAGTATCTGGAGTATTTAGTGCCTGCATATTATATTTTGGCCATGGCCGAAGCATCAAGCAACCTGGCACGGTACGATGGCGTACACTATGGCTACCGCAGCCCCAACGCTACCGATCTTACCTCAACTTACAAACTTTCCCGCTCCGAAGGCTTTGGCAAAGAAGTAAAACGCCGCATTATGCTGGGCACGTTTGTGCTAAGCGCGGGATACTATGATGCTTACTACGCTAAGGCACAAAAAGTGCGCAAACTCATACGCGACCAAACCAACCAAATTCTACAGGAGTACGATTTTCTGCTCACCCCAACTGCCCCCGAGCCTGCTTTCCCGATAGGGAAAAAAGAAAAAGACCCCGTGGTAACCTACCTGCACGATATTTTTACCGTGCAAGCATCGCTAGCAGGCTTACCTGCCATCTCGTTGCCAACCGGCAATAACAGCAAGGGATTGCCGTTAGGGTTGCAGCTATTGGCCAATGGTTTTGCCGAGGAACAACTATTGAATTTCTCCGAATACTTCCTGCAGCTATAGAAAAATTTATACATTAGTAAATAATTTTTTCGGGGATTCCTTCTCCGGATATAACCTGATTTATGAAGAAATTCTTTGCATTTATTATCTGCGTGGTAGCACTGCAGGTAATTAAAGCGGATAAGTTATACGCGTTTCAGCAATCGTTCGGCTCAGATACCTCTGCGCTATTGCCCATTAAAGAGGTGGCAGTTTCCAAATACCAGGATGTTATTTATAAGCGCCGGCTGGATTCTATCCAGAAGGATGTGCCCCTAGATTATAACGTTTACGTGCAGGGTTATATAGATGCTTACATGGGCCGCCGCGATGAGATCGGGCGTTTCCTTGGCTTATCCAAATATTATTTCCCCATTTACGAAAAAGCTTTCCGCGAGGCAGGCGTACCCGAAGAGATAAAATACCTATCGATAGTAGAGTCGGCGCTAAACCCTAATGCGGTATCGCGCGTAGGCGCTGCCGGGCCATGGCAGTTCATGTCTGAAACGGCAAAGATATACCACCTGAAAATGACCGACTACGTAGACGAGCGCCGCGACCCCATCCAATCCAGCGAAGCTGCCGCTGCATACCTGCGCGATGCCTACCAGCAATTTGGCGATTGGCTGCTGGCCATAGCATCCTACAATTGCGGCAAAAGCAACGTAGAGAACGCGCTGGCAAAAACCGGCGCTACCGATTACTGGTCTATCCGCCAGTTGCTGCCCGCCGAAACACGCGGCTATGTGCCGGCGTATATCGCTATCAGCTACATCATGAATTATTATAAGCGCCACGGCATTATGCCGCAGCCTACCGATATTGCTTTGCAGACAGATACCCTGTCGGTTAATAAATTTGTGCCGCTCAACCGTATTTCTGCCGCCCTGGGCCTCGACCTGAAAGATATGGTAGTGCTTAATCCATCGTACCGCCAGCTGATAATAAACGGCACAACCGCAGCACCGCGCCGTATTATTGTGCCGCAAAGCCGCAAAGAGCGTTACGCAATTTTAACCGAAGCAATTAATAACCCCAACGCTGTAATACCGCCGTACCGCCCGGTATATGTACCACCGCCTGCTCCGCCAAAACCAGTGGCAGTAGCTGTTGCAAAGCCGGTTGCGCCGGCCAATACGGGGGCACCGCAAACAGGTACAATAGCGCCGGCAACCAATATGGTGGCAACGAATGCGCCGCCACAAAACATCCCCGCCTATCACGTTACAAAATTGGGTGAAACACTGGTTGATATTGCTGCTAAATATGGCCTTAGGGTGGAGGACTTAATGCAATGGAACAAGCAATTAGGCAGCAATAAAAACATCCGCCTGGTTGGCGGGCTTACCGTTAACTTAAGCAGAGGGTAAAAGAATATATAGTAGCGGCCGGGTTTCGATGTATTTCGAAACCCGGCCTTTTTTATTGCCAGCTTTCAAAAAAAGTAATCGTAATTTTGAGGGCTTGAATTACAGAGAAAATGAATAAACCAAATCGTAAACAGGACGCTTTAAATTACCACTCTAAAGGCCGTCCCGGTAAAATACAGGTTGTACCAACCAAACCTACCAATTCGCAGCGCGACTTAACTTTAGCTTATTCGCCCGGTGTTGCCGAGCCATGCCGCGCCATAGCCGAAAATGTGGATGATGTATACAAGTATACTGCTAAAGGTAACCTGGTGGCTGTTATCAGTAATGGCACCGCGGTACTTGGTTTGGGCAACATTGGCCCGGAGGCCAGCAAGCCCGTAATGGAAGGTAAAGGCCTGCTGTTTAAAATTTATGCCGATATCGATGTGTTCGATTTGGAAATAAATGCCAAAACGGTTGACGAGTTTGTAATGATAGTTAAAGCGCTGGAGCCAACTTTTGGCGGCGTAAACTTAGAAGATATATCGGCCCCAACCTGCTTTGAAATAGAGCGCCGGTTAAAGGCTGAAATGAAGATACCCGTAATGCACGATGATCAGCACGGCACGGCCATTATATCGGGCGCAGCGCTGATGAACGCCTGCGAGATACAGGGCAAAAAGCTGGATAAGATAAAAATGGTTGTAAATGGCGCTGGTGCCGCTGCCGTTTCCTGCTCAAAAATGTACTTGTCACTTGGGGTGAAGAAAGAGAACCTGGTTATGTTTGACATTAACGGCGTGCTGGATACCAACCGAACCGACCTGGACGATATCCGTATGGAGTTTGCCACCCAACGCAAGGACGTTAAAACACTGTCGGACGCGATGAAGAATGCCGACGTATTTGTGGGTTTATCTGCAGGAAACGTGGTAACCCCGGCAATGCTGGTGAGCATGGCCAAAAACCCTGTGGTATTTGCCATGGCCAACCCCGAGCCGGAGATACAGTACGATTTGGCAGTTGCTGCCCGTAAGGATATCATTATGGCAACCGGCCGTTCTGATTACCCTAACCAGGTGAACAACGTGCTGGGCTTCCCCTACATTTTCCGCGGCGCGCTTGATGTAAGGGCTACCGCCATTAACGAAGAAATGAAAATTGCCGCAGTACATGCCATAGCCAATATGGCTAAAAAACCGGTACCGGAAGCGGTTAATTTGGCTTACAACATCACCAACCTCAAATTCGGCAGGGATTATATAATTCCCAAACCGATGGACCAAAGGTTAATTACTGAGGTGTCATCTGCGGTGGCAAAAGCAGCTATGGATAGCGGTGTTGCCCGCAAGGCTATTACCGATTGGGACGCTTATAATGAAGAATTGCTATCGCGCCTGGGCACCAACAATAAGCTGATGCGCGATATTACCAATAAAGCCAAGCAAAACCCCAAACGTGTGGTATTTGCCGAGGCTGATACTTACAAAATATTACGCGCGGCACAAATTGTTAAAGACGAAGGCATCGCAACACCTATCTTGTTGGGTAATATCGAAAAGATAAAGGCCATTATGCGCGAGAACGAGCTCGATTTGGGCGATGTGCAAATGATTGATACCCGCGATGATTGCGACCGTGTACATGAGTTTACAGATTATCTGTTTAAGAAACGGCAGCGCCGCGGTATTACCAAGCAGGAAGCCCGCAAAATGGTTATCGACCGCAACTACTATGGTGCATGTATGGTACAGTTTGGCGAGGCCGACGCGCTGATCTCTGGCTTAACAAAAAATTATGCAGATACCATTAAGCCTGCACTACAAATTATAGGTACCGATGAAGGCGTTAACCGCGTTGCCGGGATGTACCTGATGATAACCCCAAAAGGCCCTGTGTTTTTTGGAGACACCACGGTAAATATTAACCCGACCGTGCAGGAACTGGTAGATATTACGGTGCTGATAGAAAAAGCCGTATCGTACTTTATACCCAAGCCGAGGGTGGCGCTGTTGTCCTATTCAAACTTTGGATCTAACAAAGGCGAGATACCCGAGAAAACCAGTGAAGCAGTGCGTATATTGCACGAGAAGTACCCCAACATGATTGTTGATGGGGAGATGCAGGCCAACTTTGCTTTGAACTCTGAATTGCTGAAAGATAATTTTGAGTTCTCTACTTTGAACGGTAAACCGGCCAATACCCTTATTTTCCCGGGCCTGGCATCGGGTAATATTGCTTACAAGCTGTTGCAGGAAATTGGCGGTGCCGAGGCTGTTGGCCCTATATTGTTGGGGCTAAAAAAGCCCGTACACGTATTGCAACTAGGTAGCAGCGTGCGCGAAATTGTGAACATGGTTACTATTGCGGTGGTAGATGCGCAGGAAAAAACACGAGCGGCAGCATCGCCCAAAGCACGTAAAGCGAAATAATTATGTACGATTATATTGAAGGGAAGCTGGCATTTAAAAGCCCGGCACATGTTGTTATTGATGCCGGGGGCGTTGGCTACCACATTAATATTTCGGTAAATACTTTTTCGCGCGTGGGCGATACTGAAAGGTGCAAACTGTACGTTTGGTTACATGTAAAAGAAGATGCGCACACCTTGTACGGTTTTGCCGATGAGGGCGAGCGTAAACTTTTTTTACACCTGGTATCCATATCAGGAATAGGCCCCAACACCGCGCGCATGATGCTGTCGTCCATCACCCCCGATGAGATACGCAACGCTATTGTGCAGGGTAATGTTCCGCTTATTCAAAGGATAAAAGGGATAGGGCCTAAATCAGCACAGCGCATTATATTAGAACTTCAGGACAAACTTCGCAAGGAAGGCCCCGACACATTGACAGTGGTGTCAGGGTTAAAAACGGTAAAAGAAGAGGCGCTTTCAGCCCTTGTTATGTTAGGATTTGTGCGTAACGTTGCTGAAAAGGTATTGGATCAGGAGATCGGTAAAAATAGCGGCCCATTAACGGTGGAACAGCTTATTAAATTTGCGTTAAAAAGCTTATAATTACCTGTAATAAAAATAACACTTGGTTAAAAAATTTACTTTAAAAATTTTTATAGCTATTCTTTTTTTATCCGCTTTTTGCGGTATGGGGAAACTATTGGCCCAAACGCAACCAGCCGGGCAGCAGCAAATACCGGGGCAAACAACTATACCAGGCCAACAACAGCCCGGGCAACAACGCCCAAACCCGCAGCAAACGCAACGCCCAAACCTGCAGCCATCCCAAAATACTGCGCCTGTTGATACCAATAGGCCGCGCAATACCCAGCCATTAAGCAATGCGCCTAAACTTACAAAAACACGCAACCAACTTGCATTAGACGGCATCTTCGGCCTCGACCCGCCCGGCGTACAGTATACGGTGGTTTACGAACCGGCCATAAACATGTATATTGTTTATAAAAAACTGGGCAGCCTAAATTATGGCGTACCACAGTACCTTACCGTATCTCAGTATTTAAAACTGCAACAAAAAGGCGTTCAGCGCGAGTATTACAGGCAACTGGCAGACAACTACGCCTACGAGTCGCAACAGCCAGGCTTTATCCCGCAGATAAAAGTCCGCAGCAAAACATTCGAACAGATATTCGGCAGCTCTACCATCAATATACGTCCACAAGGCTCGGCCGAGGTGATTTTAGCAGGGCAGATAAACAAGAACGAGAACCCGCTTTTCAACACCCGCCAGCGCAGCCAGTTCAACTTTAACTTCGACCAGCGGATACAGCTAAACGTTACCGGCGATATTGGCGATAAACTGAAGATAAGCACCAATTACAATACCGAGGCACAGTTCCAGTTCGAGAATCAGATAAAGCTGGATTATACCGGCCATCCGGATGAGATCATCCAAAAGATAGAGGCAGGAACAGTTAGCATGCCCTTAAACACTACGCTGATAACAGGCAGCCAGGCCTTGTTTGGCGTAAAAACAAAGCTGAAGTTTGGCAAATTGGATATTACCACCATCCTGTCGCAGCAGCGCTCGCAATCAAAAAACATTACCATTACCAACGGTTCGCAACAGGGCAACATATCGCTCACACCTGCCGATTACGAGTCCAATAAGCACTATTTCCTGTCGCAATATTTCAGGAACAACTATAACAGGGCACTGGCCAATATCCCTATCATCAGCTCTAATATCAATATAACCAAAATTGAAGTTTGGACAACCAACCGTACCAATGTTACTACCGATAGCCGCGATATATTAGGATTTTTAGATCTTGGCGAGAACAGGCCCTACAATACCGCATTGGTGCAGGGCGGCCCTGGCTTTAGCGGGTTGCCTGCGGGTTTCCAGGGGCCGGGCTTTACACAACAATCAAACAACCTGCTGCAAAACCTGCCGACAACAGCGCGTATAACCAACTCTAACGATGTTGCCAATTATTTCCGCGCAACGGGGGCCACAGATAACTACTCCAAACTAACCTACGCACGCAAGCTTACCGAAAAGGAATACACGTTGCACGCGCAGTTGGGTTACATCTCCTTAAACTACCCTTTAAATAACGATGAGGTTTTGGCGGTGGCTTACCAATACTCTTACAACGGGCAGCAATACCAGGTGGGGGAGTTTAGCAGTGATGTGGCTGTTGACCCGGCTACGCCAAAGGTTTTGTTTGTAAAATTGCTGAAGAACGAATTGCTGAAAACTAACCTGCCTACCTGGGATTTGATGATGAAAAACATCTACTCATTAGGTGCATACGGTATTAGCCCAAGCGATTTTAAATTGAATATAAGCCGGTTGGATGATAAATCGGGGATCGAAAAAACGATAATGGATGAGGGTGCCAATACCAAAAGCAAGCGCTGGCTGCAATTAACCGGCGTGGATAACCTCGACCAGCAAAGCGATAAGCGCCCCGATGGTTTCTTCGACTTTTTAGAAGGGATAACCATCGATTCGCAAAACGGGCGCATCATGTTCCCGGTGCTGGAGCCCTTTGGCTCGGACCTCGCTAAACAGTTCACCGCCGGCGAAGTAGATTTGGCGGCGCGGTATGTATATCAGCCCTTGTACGATTCTACCAAAACTATCGCGCAGCAATTTTTCCCCAAACTGAACAGGTACCTTATCAAAGGAACTTATACCTCTACCCAGGGTTCGGAATACCAGCTAAACGCCGTGAATATCCCGCAAGGTTCGGTAGTGGTTACCGCCGGTAATTTAAAGTTGAATGAAGGTTCGGACTACACGGTTGATTACAGCTCGGGCCGTATCCGTATACTTAACCAGGCTTTGCTTTCATCGGGGCAGCCCATCAACATCAAAATAGAAAACAACGAACTGTTTGGCGTTCAGCAGAAATCCCTTTGGGGTACCAGGCTCGATTACCGGGCAAGCAATAAATTGGCTTTAGGTGCAACCTTTATGCACCTTACCGAGCAACCCATTACGCAGAACGAACTTGTTGGCGAAGAATCAATCTCCAACAGTATTTTCGGTTTCGATGCCAATTACAGCACCACCTCGAGGTTATTGACCAGGCTGGTGGATAAAATACCTTTGATAAACACCAAAGCGCCGTCTACCATCAACCTAAGCGGCGAGTTTGCCAAACTGATGCCGGGTAGCCCGGGTGCATTGAATTTTGCCGGCTCGAAGAACGGTACATCCTACCTCGACGACTTTGAGAATAGCCGCTCGGTTATCGATATAAAAAGCGCCGTAAGCTGGCAAATTGCCGGTACGCCGCAGATGTTCCCCGAATCGCAGTTGTTTGACGATTTAAGTTACGGCTATAACCGCGCCCGCCTGGCCTTTTATAATATCGACCCTATATTTTATACCAGCGCAGGGAATATCCCGGTAAACCGCACCGACCTATCAAACCACTACGTAAGGCAGGTGATAGAGCAGGAGGTGTTCCCTTACAAGCAATCGGTAACCGGGCAGCCGCTTACTTTAGCTACCTTAAACCTTGCCTTTTACCCAACCGTGCGCGGACCTTACAATTATACCACTACCGGTATTAACAGCGATGGTAGTTTATTGGCCCCTAAAAACCGCTGGGGCGGCATCTTCCGCAAACTGGAAACGAATGATTTTGAATCGTTGAATGTTGGCTACATCGAGTTTTGGGTATTAGACCCCTTCATCTACAAACCCGCTTCGCAAGGCGGCGACTTGTATTTTAACCTCGGCAGTATATCAGAAGACGTGCTGAAAGATGGACGCAAGAGTTTGGAGAACAGCCTGCCCGTTGATGGCGCCACCGACAAAACCGACGACACCAACTGGGGCCGGGTATCAAAATTGCAGCCGGTTATTAATGCATTTGATAACAACCCGGATTCGCGCCGGTTACAGGATATTGGTTTGGATGGATTAAACGATACCGACGAGCAGGCGAAATTTGCAAATGTAGTGAACCAGGCAAAGGCCGTATTGAGTCCCCAGGCAGCAGCTGTTATTACGGCCGATCCATCGTCAGATGATTACCGTTACTATCAGGGTCCCGAGCTTGACCAGGCGCGCGCCGGTATCCTGGAACGCTACAGCCGCTATAACGGTGCGGAGGGTAACTCTAAAACCGCAGAGCAATCGCAAGCCGAGCTTGGTCTGCAAACATCGGCATCAACCTCCCTGCCCGATGGCGAGGACATCAACAAGGATAATAACATGAGCCAAACGGATGAGTACTTCCAGTACAGGGTATCCATCCGCCCGCAGGATATGTTGGTTGGCCAAAATTATATCAGCGATAAAGTAACCTCCAATGTAAAACTGGCAAACGGGCAAACCGAGGCGGTAACCTGGTACCAGTTTAGGATACCCATAACAGATTACCAAAGCAAAGTGGGCAACATACAGGATTTTAAGGCCATCCGCTTTATGAGGATGTTCATGACCAACTTTGCCGATACATCGGTACTGCGTTTTGCTACCCTGCAGCTGGTGCGCGGCGAATGGCGTAGCTTTAACGCGGAAAACAACCCGCTAAACATCATTGCCGACCCGGCCATTCAAAACCCAACAAACGATAACTCGGTGCTGGATGTACAGGCGGTAAACATAGAGGAAAACGGTAACCGCACCCCTATCCCTTACGTGGTGCCGCCGGGTATTAACCGCCAGCGTAATTACAACAACCTGCAAACCGATACCAAGCTGAACGAGCAATCGCTATCGCTAAAAGTTACCGACCTGCGCGATGGTTACTCCAGGGCTGCATTCCGTACGTTTTTTAACGACCTGCGTTCGTACAAAAAGATCCAGATGTTTATCCATGCCGAGGGCGACCAATTGAAGGATAATGATGTGAATGCATTTGTTAGGTTGGGTGTTGATTACCAGGATAACTATTATGAATACGAAGTGCCGTTGGCTATTACCCAGCCCGGCACCCGCGACCCCGGCGCTATTTGGCCGGCCGGCAACGAACTGAACTTGCAGCTTGATTTGCTTACCAGCGCCAAGCTTGCCCGTAACAACGCTAAGCTAAACGGTTTGCCATGGCCTTTTACAACGCCATTTGTTTATACCGACGGGCATAACAAAGTAACCATAAAAGGTCAGCCCGACCTAAGCCGCCTGCGCACCATTATGGTGGGTGTGCGCAACCCTTACAAAGGCGGCAACGCCGGGGCTGATGACGGGCTGGACAAAACAGGTACCGTTTGGTTTGACGAGCTTCGCCTGACCGATTTTGACCAGCGCGGCGGCTGGGCGGCAACGGCGAGGGCAGATTTTGCATTAGCAGATTTTGCCAACATCACCGTATCAGGCAGTAAAAGTACCGTGGGATTCGGCTCGCTGGATTCGCGTGTGAGCGATAGGAGCCGGAGCGACAACCAATTGTACGATATATCCGGCAGTGTGGAGCTGGGTAAATTCTTCCCGGCGAAGAGCGGTATTAAGATACCTGCCTATATTAACGTAAGCAACCAGGTTGCTACCCCGCAGTACGACCCGCAATCGCCGGATGTGGAGTTGAAAAAGGTGCTTGCAGCAGCGCCAAACTCGCAGGCCAGGGATTCTATCCGAGATGTATCCATCGATTATACCATGCGGAAGAGTATCAACTTTACCAATGTGCATAAAGAGCGTACAGATGCCAGCGCCCCGGTACGTGTTTGGGATATCGAGAATTTTAATGCTACTTATGCCTATACCGAATATACCCACCACGATTTCATAGTGCAGAGCGACCTTGCCCGTACTTACCGTGTTAGCCTTGCTTACAACTACAGCAACCAGCCCAAGTATTATTCGCCTTTCGAGAAGGTCATTAAAAGCAACCTACTGGCTTTGGCAAGGGATTTCAACTTCAGCATATTGCCATCGAGGCTGAACTTTAGCATTAATTTCGACCGATATTATTCGGAGAACACGCTACGGAACAACGACCCTAATAACTTTATCCCGATACCAACCAGCTTCAACAAAAACTTCAACATTACCCGCGTTTACGGTATCGGATGGAATTTGAGCAAATCGTTACAGATGGATATTGATGCAACTAACCTATCCGTAGTGGATGAACCTGCGGGCCGTATTAACGGGCTTAAGCGCGATACCCTTTGGGAGAACCTGAAAAAACTGGGGCGTACCACCAACTACAACCACACCATCAACTTTAACTACACCACCCCTATAAACAAAATCCCGGGGCTGGACTGGACGGCTTTGGTAGCGCGGTATAGCACCCACTTTAACTGGCAAACCCAACCGGAGTTCGCCATAAACAACCCCGATTATAACATCGGTAATAGCATACAAAACTCGCGTACCGTTCAACTGAACCCAACTTTAAACTTTACTACCTTTTATAATAAATTTAAAGCCTTGCGCAAAGGCAGCAATGATAAAGGCGGCGTGGGCAGTTTCTTCCTGGGGATATTAACCGGGATAAAAAATGTAAGCGGTACCTATACCCGTACCGAGGGCACCTTTTTGCCGGGTTATTTACCGCAATCGAATTTCTTTGGGCAGGATTTTACTTACGATTCGCCGGGTATAGGCTTCTTATTGGGCAGCCAGGCGGACCTACGTAATAAAGCCGTAGCAAATGGTTGGATAACAACCGACACCCTGCAAAACCAACCTTACGTGCGTACCTTTAATTCCGACCTGCGCCTGCGTAGTATCATCGAACCGTTTAAAGACCTGCGTATCGAACTGATCGCTTTTAAAACGCAGGATCGTAACTATCAAACCAACTTTAAATACCTGGCCACTACAAATTCTATTGAGAACCTTAGCCCCACAACATCAGGTACGTATAGTATTTCTATCCTGTCGTTCGCCACAGCGTTTTCCAAATCAACGGGTATAAACAACACATCAGGTACCTTCCAGGAGTTTTTGGATAACCGTGCGGTGATCTCCAAACGGTTGGGTGCAACAAACCCTAACTCGGGTACGAGTACAACCGGCTTTGCAGACGGATACGGGCCAAATGCGCAGAACGTATTGGTACCGGCCTTCCTGGCGGCGTATATGGGTAAGGATGCGGGGAGCGTATCGCTAAGCCAGTTCCCATCCACGCCGATACCAAACTGGCAGATAACCTATAACGGCTTAGGGAAAATAGCCTTTTTTACAGAGGTGTTCGACTCATTCGATATCCGGCATGGCTACCGTTCATCGTACAACGTGAACGGTTATACTACTTTGCTGCAGTACCAGGCAGCTAACGGCGCCGTTAGCTCGCGCGATGCCAATACCGATTTCCTGCCCTTTTACCAAATGACGCAAGTAAGTATATTTGAGCAGTTTGTGCCGTTATTGGGGATGGATGTCCGTTTTAAAAACAGCATGACGGCTAACCTCGAGTTCCGTAAAACACGCTCGCTTGCCCTAAGTTTACTCAATAGCCAGTTGGCCCAGCAAAACGAAAATATTGTGGTATTTGGCTTTGGCTACCGCCCAAAAAACTTTAGGATGCCTTTTGGCTGGTTTGGCGGCCGGGCAAATAACGACATCAACTTTAAGCTGGATGTTGCTATACGCGATAACAAAACCCTGATATACCGTGCCGATATCGAGTCTGCGGAAGTGTCATCGGGGGCGAAGAATATCACCATGAGGCCGTCTATCGATTATGTTATAAACCAGCGATTTAACCTCAATATCTTTTACGATAGCAACCTTACCAAGCCTTATACTTCGCAAACTTTCAATACCTCGTTTACCAATTTTGGGCTGAATTTGAAGTTATTGTTGCAATAAAGGCGCATCACAACTGCACGAATCGTACAGTTCGTACAATCTCGTACAGTTCGTACAATTTTTATTGCAATTCGTACAGTTTCGTACAACTTCGTACAGTTTCGCACACTTTCGTACAGCAAAAAGCGGTTGGCGAAAATCTGCGTTTTTCTGTGGTTTTTCGGTGTTTTTCTTTGATAAAAAGGGGTATAAATGCAGGCTTTCTAAAAAAAGCAAATCGTAAGTTTTCGGGGCATAACCGGGACCTAAAGATCAGGCACCATCACGATTTTGTTTACCCCTTTTTCTTCGCTTCCTCTTTTTTCTTTTTCAGCGCCTCTTTAAATTTCTTGTCTTCGGCTTCCTTCTTTTTCTTAGCATCTTTCAGCAGGTCTTCCTGCTCTTTGCGGGCATCATCGGCGCTTTGTTTTTTGAATTTTTCTTCCTCGGCCTTGCCAACACCGGCGCAGGGTTTAATACCGCTGAGGATGGTTTGCCAAACGGTTTTAAAGAAAGGGAAATTGGCAGGGCGGATGAACGCCACTTTTGCCAGCCGCGGCGTATTGCTGCCGTCGTCCGGGTTATCGTGTTTTATAATAAAGGTATTTGCCAGGGTAGTGATGACAGACTTTTTGGTGTAGTCTTTCCTTAAAACATCAACCTGTAAATCCTTATACAAAAACGAAACCGTACCCATCGACGTTTTTTGCGTGCTGTGGATATTAAAATCGAGGCTTTTTACCCTGCCCGATGTTATTTTCACCAGCGATAAGGGCATGGTTGCCGGGTTTACTTCCGCAATTTCCATAGGGCCTAAATGCCCTTTGTAACTATAGCTGTACGCCGCATCGCTCAAATTAAAATTGAACGACAGGTTGAGTTTCCCTTTCCCCATAAAATAGCTACTGACGTTAGCGGTGGCTATATTGTTCTTTTGCAGCAACTCTTTTTTATTGGTAAGGTTTAAAAACCGGGCATTGATGTTGTTAAAAAAGATCATCCCCGTTTTCATGGGTTTTTTATTAAGCTGCTTGTAAGTAACAGAAAATCTCTTCAGGTCCATCGTATCCACATTAAGCTTTGCCTTAATAGCATGGCGGATGGCCCAATGCGGGAAGGTAACCAGCCTGTCGGTTGTTTGTAGCGGGCCGTTATAGTTGCTGTAGACCTCAAAAAAACCTTTGTACATCGCTATCTTCGATACATCTAAATCCTGGGTTTTTTGATAGTTCATGTAATCGAAGTGGTTAAACACCGTCGAATCTATCCGTAGCGTAAACCTGTCGTCCTTCACTTTATTAAAAAACACCACATGATCTACCGGTTGCAGGTTTAAGCCCGTTACAATTAGCCGGGAGGTTTTTGTAGATAGCATTACAGATTTTACCTTAAAGCTATACAAGCCATCTGCCGATTTGCTGCTATAGTTATACAGTTCCGTTCTGATATCCTCACAAAACAACAGCCGCGAAGTATCCTTTTGCGTTGCCGAATCTATCAACAGGTTGGTCGCTTTCAGGTTCAATTCTTTAAACTGCGACACGGCTACCTTCGGCCCGGTGTAATCTTTATATTTAACTTTTACATCGTTTAAGTAGATCTCGCCAACATTGATCAGCTTTAGCGATTTGGAGATCTTTTGCCAAAGCGTGCGGTTATCTTTTTTTTCGGTATCGGGTTGGTTTTTATGGTAACTTACCACAACATCGGGCGCATTAAGGGTAATACGGCCAATGTTCAGCTTCTTTTTAAAGTAAAGCGTAAGCAGTTGCATATGCGATACCACCAGGCGATTCACCTGTAATTCGTACAGGTTATTAGGGGCGGTGCCTTGTTTCTTTTCCAGGCTGTAAACTGCCGTGTCTACGCTCAGTTTGATGTCGTAAAGGGTGGCTTGCCCGCGCAGGATGTGCAATTCGGTATTGCCAATATCTATGCGGTACAGGCTATCGCTGCTTTTAAGTACCTGGCTTTTTATTTTATCGGCCAGTTTTGGCGCAAAGTAGCTGTTGGCGGATAAGGCTACCACCAGCGTAATGGCCAATAAGGCGAGCACTATTATCAGGGTTATTTTTTGCCAGCGATGCTTTAATAGTTTAAATGCCATTTATAGGGTAATTTGTTTTTTTTAGTATCATCCTCCGTCAGAGGCTTTTGCTTAACAACAGAAAATCAATTTTGTTGGCCGCTGACAAACTGTCACATCATTATATAAAATTTTGTATTTTTGCGGTTCAATTTTTAAGAATGGAAATGGATTTGCTTATTCCGGATAAGGTGCATGATGAGAGCAGGCAGGGCGAGGCTTTGTTGTTGGAGCCTGTTGTGGGTAAAAATAACGGGCGCAAGCTTTATATAGAAAGTTATGGCTGCGCCATGAATTTTTCCGACAGCGAGATAGTGGCTTCGATACTGGCCGATAGCGGTTTTGAAACCACCAGCGATTTTAACAACGCCGATGTGGTGTTTATTAACACCTGCTCTATCCGCGAGAATGCCGAAGTACGCGTACGTAACCGCCTTAAAGAGTTTGCCGGTGCCAAGTTGCGCAACCCCGGTATGGTGGTTGGTGTATTGGGCTGCATGGCCGAACGCTTAAAAGCCAAATTTTTAGAAGAAGAGAAACTGGTAGATGTTGTTGTAGGCCCCGATGCTTACCGCGACCTGCCAAACCTAATAGAACAGGTAGACGGTGGCCAGCGTGCCGTAAATGTATTGCTAAGCCGCGAAGAAACCTATGCCGACATAAGCCCGGTACGCCTAAACAGCAATGGCATTAACGCCTTTGTATCTATTATGCGGGGCTGCGATAATATGTGCTCGTTTTGCGTGGTGCCCTTTACCCGTGGCCGCGAGCGCAGCCGCGATGCGGTATCCATCGTAGCGGAATGTACCGATCTGTTTAACCAGGGCTACCGCGAGGTGACTTTGCTTGGGCAGAATGTGGATTCGTATAAGTGGAGCGCAGCAGCCAGCCCCACCCAACCCTCCCCGGAAGGGAGGGCTTTAGGAGAAAGTGATGCAAATCAAAAAGTCTCCCCTACCGGGGGAGATTTAGAGGGGAGCCCCACCCAACCCTCCCCGGAAGGGAGGGCTTTAGGAGAAGGTGACGCAAATCAAAAAGTCTCCCCTACCGGGGGAGATTTAGAGGGGGCTACCGTCAACTTCGCCAACCTGTTAGAAATGGTTGCTTTGGTTAGCCCCGACTTAAGGGTTCGCTTCTCCACCTCCCATCCAAAAGATATTACCGACGAGGTTTTGTACACCATTGCCAAATACGATAATATTTGCAACTACATACACCTGCCGGTGCAAAGCGGCAACAGCCGCATACTGGAGTTGATGAACCGCACTTACGACCGCGATTGGTATATCAACCGTATTGATGCCATCCGCCGGATAATACCCGAGTGCGCCATCTCTACCGATATGATCACCGGTTTTTGTACCGAAACCGACGAGGAGCATAACGACAGCGTGAGCATGATGGATTACGTAAAATACGATTTTGCCTACATGTTTAAATACAGCGAGCGCCCGGGTACTTTAGCGGCCAAGCGTTATGCCGATGATATACCCGAAGCAGTAAAACAAGCACGTTTGGCCGAGATAGTAGCCAAGCAGCAGCAATACTCGTTTTACCGCATGCAGGCACGTTTGGGCCGGGTAGAGAAAGTGCTGATAGAAGGTTTCTCCAAAAAATCGAACAACGATTATTGCGGCCGCAGCGACCAAAACGCCATGGTGATATTCCCGGTAACAGAAGGGTACAAGCCCGGCCAATACGCAAACGTATTAGTAGAGCGCACTACATCGGCAACGTTGATAGGAAGAATAGTTTAGTAGAGGAGAGAGACAAGAATCAAGAGGCAAGAATCAAGAGACAAGAAAAGATATTATGAGGCACAATTTTAAAAACTTAAAGGTTTGGCAGAAATCGATGGACCTTACAGATATAACTTTTGACTACTGCGAAAACTTGCCTGTTGATGAACGCTTCAACCTTATCGATCAAATCAACAGAAGCTCCTGTTCAGTACCATCAAATATCGCTGAAGGTTCCGGTAAAAATACGGACAAACACTTCGGCGAATTTTTATCCATTTCTATTTCGTCTTCATTCGAGTTAGAAACCCAACTATTAATATGCGAGCGACGGAACTATGGAAAGGCAGTCAAGCTAAAAGCATGCCTGGAGCTTGTTTCGGAAGTCCAAAAGATGCTCTTTTCTTTTAGAGAATATATCTTGAATAAGGAGCCGAAGTCTTAATTCTTGGCTCTTAACTCTTGCTTCTAACTTTATGGATATACAAGAAATAAAACAACGCTACGGTATCATTGGCAATTCGCCATTGCTAAACCGGGCAATAAATATAGCTAACCAGGTATCGCCAACAGATATTTCGGTATTAATTACCGGCGAAAGCGGGAGCGGCAAGGAGGTGTTTTCGCACATCATCCACCAGATGAGCCCGCGCAAGCATGGGCCATTTATAGCGGTTAACTGCGGGGCTATCCCCGAGGGTACTATCGACTCCGAACTATTCGGGCACGAAAAAGGCGCTTACACCGGTGCCGTTGGCGAACGCAAAGGCTACTTTGAAACCGTAAACGGCGGCACCATCTTTTTGGATGAGATTGCCGAAATGCCTTTGGGCACCCAGGCGCGCCTGCTGCGCGTGTTGGAATCGGGCCAGTACATCCGCGTAGGCTCATCCAAGGTAGAGAAAACAAACGTGCGGGTTATTGCCGCCACCAATGTGGATGTTTACGATGCGGTGAAAGCAGGGAAGTTCCGCGAGGATTTGTACTACCGCTTAAACACTGTTCCGCTGCGGATACCGCCCCTGCGCGACAGGAAGGAAGATATTTTCCTGCTGTTCCGCAAATTCACTGCAGATTTTACCGATAAGTACCGCACGCCGCCTATCCAGCTTGATGAGGATGCGCAGCAGGTGCTTATTAATTATACCTGGCCGGGCAATGTTCGCCAGTTGAAGAATATGGCCGAGCAGCTGGCCGTTTTAGAACGCGACCGTGTAATTACCGCGGCTACCCTGCTTACCTACATCCCGCACGAAACAGGCCGCAGTAACCTGCCTATGCGCCTGGATAACCAGCCCAAAGAAGATTTCTCCGAACGTGACATATTGTACAAGGTGCTGTTTGATATGAAGCGGGACATGGTGGAACTTAAAAAACTGGTTGCCGATATTATTGAACATGGCGGCGTAAGCGTTAACCATCAAAACCATTCGCAAACGCTTACCCAGCTTTACCGCGATATAGAGTTGCCGCAAAGCGGGCATAAAGAGCCGCATTTTACATTGCAGCAGCCGGTAAACAACGGCATCAACAGCAATAATGCCGATGCTTATAACATTACCCAGGAAGCGGAGGAAGTGGAGGAATCGTTATCATTGGTAGATAAGGAATCAGACCTGATACGCAAAGCCCTTAAAAAGCATAAAGGCAAGCGCAAACTGGCGGCAAACGAACTGGGCATTTCAGAAAGAACCCTGTACCGTAAAATAAAAGAGCTAAATTTATAGTTATCATAGGTATATGACAAAAAAGCTATTTTTTAATACGGTATTGCTGGGCGCCGTTGTGTTGGTTTTTAATTCCTGTTCGGTTTCCCTTAAGGGTTCAGTTATCCCGCAGGAACTAAAAACCCTTAATGTGCAATATTTTGAAAACACGGCACCGCTGGTGGTGAACACGCTAAGCCAGGACTTTACCGAAGCATTGAAAAACCGGGTGCGCACACAAACCAACATAGATATTGTGAGGGGAGAGGCAGACGCAACGTTCTCAGGTGCTATCATAGGTTATACTTATGCACCTATATCCATACAAGCCACCAACAGCAATACCGCGCCTATTGCAGGGGCAAGCCGTTTAACCATAACCGTGAACGTAAAGTTTACCTACGATAAGGATAAAAAGATTAGTTTTGAGCAAGCGTTCAGCAAATCGAAAGATTTTACAGGCGATCTGTCTACGCAGGAAAAGCAGTTGATACAGGATATTAACAAACAGCTCACCGACGATATTTTCAACAAGGCCTTTAATAATTGGTAAGCAATTTGTAGTTTTAACCAGGTGGATCAAAACATAGATAACAGGCATAAGGAGATTTTGTGGGATTTGCTGGCCAACCCGGCAGAGAATGGCCGGTTATATAAACACAATTTAGAACAGTTGGTGCAGGATAACCCGCAAAGCGGGCTGTTGCAGGTAATGTATGCCCGCGCCACCCAAACGCCCGATGTACGCAAGGCATCTGCCTATTTTAGCCCAAAAGCCCTTTACAAGATATTGCACGACCCGGACGGGCTGCTGCCTGTAGCACGCGATAGGGTGAACAAAGCCCGCAATGGCAGCCAGCCTGCCGAGCCCGAAAACTACTTTAACATAGGCGCCGTTACCGAAGCTGAAACCATAGAAGCGATTAGCGATGCCCCTGTTGCCGAAAACGAAAGTTTGGTAACGCAGGAAGATACCCAGCCCGTAAAAAACATTATACCAACGGAGGTATACGTACCGGAAACAGAAGAAGAACACCTGCTGGCACAATACCAGGAGGAAACAGCTGTGGCCACACCGGCAGAGGAGCCTGCGGAAGAAACGCAGCAACCAACACCTGCTGATACTGCACCGGCGGAACCTGATCATTACCAGGCGCCGCAGCCGGATGATTACCATACCCCCGTGACAGCGCCGCCAACAGAGCCTGCCCATGATGCGGCTCCCTCACATGATGAAGCGGACGAAGAAGATGCGTTTGACAATCCGTGGGACCTATCGAAATTAGTTGAGCCCAACGAGATGCCTGTAGAAGAGGAGGTGGCGGGTACGCTGGCGGAAGCTGAAAAAACACCCGATACACAACCAGCCGCCGCCGCCGAACCCGTAGCAGCACCGGTGCCCGAAGAGCCTTATATAGAAACTTACGACCACTCGCTTTCGGCTTATGAGCAGCAGGCGATTGAGCCGGCAGCTGCCGAGGAGGAAGTATCATCATTTGAGAGTTACCGCCCCGAAAATTTTTTCCATAAACAGGGAGATATTGAGGATGAGGTGTACGACGAAATAGTTAGTATAGACGAAATAGGCGTAGAAACCGTAAGCAATAAATTTGCGGCGGATATACACCCCGACGAAATAGAGGTTGAGGCCACCGGGGCCGACGAAGAAGCTGCCAATGCCCAGCAAAGCTATATAGATGACGAGACCGAGAAGCTGATATATGGCAATATTGCTGCTACCGATTATTTATCGTTTGATAAAAAACTGGATGAGCTGCGCGCCGCTACACCGCCTGTTGCAGCACAACAGCCTGCAACCGAAGCAACTGCTGCCCCAATAGCGCCCCTGCCGGCAGCATTGCCCCAGCCTGTAGCGCAACAACAACTTGCCGAAGGCGCCAAAGATGCCGATGTTATATCAAAGTATAACGACGACACCCTGCCTTACAGTTTTATGTGGTGGCTTGATAAAACACGTAAAGAGTATGCCGGCGTAAACCAGCCTTATGCAACGCCGGAACACCCGGCCGCGCCCCTGGCCGCGCAAGGCGATGCCGCTAAAAAACCTGCATCTGACGAACTGCAACAGCAGTATTATGCCAATATATTCAGCCTTACATCTGTTAGCGGCATAGGCGAAATAGAACCAGCGCAGATAGCGTTTGACCCGGCCAAAAAAGAAGACATCATCATCGAACGCTTTATCCATACCGATCCGCAGATAAAGCCCCTGTCGGCAGATAAGCTGGATAACGAAAACAAGGCTAAAAAAAGCTCGGAAGACCAGGATGCCCTGGTGACCGAAACGCTTGCCCGCATTTATGGCGACCAGATGCTATATCATAAAGCGATAGCTACTTATAAAAAATTGATGTTGAAAATACCGGAAAAAAAGCTTTACTTTGCAGCCCAGATTGAACAGTTAGAAAAGAAAATCAATTAATAAACAAGAAATGTACTTAGTTTTAATCATTATCACCATCATTATATGTGTCCTTTTAGGCCTTATTGTATTAATACAAAACCCTAAAGGCGGTGGTTTATCATCAAATTTTGCAGGTTCATCGCAATTAATGGGCGTACAAAAAACCGGCGATTTCCTTGAAAAAGGCACCTGGGTACTGGCTATCAGCATTATGGTTTTATCGTTGGTTATCAACGTATCGGTAAAAGGCGGTTCGCAAAAATCAGCAGACCCGGCCGAAAAGGAATTGATCAACAAAATGTCTAAACCAACAGGCCAAACACAACAGCCGGTAACTTTGCCTGGCCCTGCTACACAACCAGCCCCGAACAAAAAACCGTAATATATATTAAACGAATAGAAAAAGGCCTTGAGAGATCAAGGCCTTTTTTTGGCTAAATACCGGCCCTGACATGATGACACCAACAGCAAAATTTGCAGGTGTATGCAGCAGGGCTAAAGCTGCAAGGCTGACAATAAAACAGTAAAGTATGCCAATGCAAGTTTATTTGGCGGCTTGGCATAATTGATGTGAAACCAACAGTGAAAACTTAAAATTATAATTTCAAATAGTATTACTATGTCATTAAACATTAAACCAAGTGCAGACAGGGTGGTTGTACAAGCCGCTGCTGCCGAAACTAAAACTGCTTCGGGCATCTACATCCCCGAGACAGCTCAGGAAAAACCACAAAAAGGTACTATAGTGGCTGTTGGCCCGGGCAAGTATGCCGATAACTCAGGCGCGCTTATCCCGATGACCGTTAAAGTTGGTGACGAAATTCTTTATGGCAAATATGCCGGTACCGAAGTTACCGTTGACGGTAAAGAGTACCTGATCATGCGCGAATCTGATATCTACGCGGTATTTAATTAAGTTGTAAAAGGTTGAAATAGTTTTAAAAGTTAAAAAGGTTAAAATGTGATAACACTAACTTTTCTAACTCCTCCAACTTTTCTAACCCTTCTAACTACAAATCAATCAATCAAAATTAAAAAAGACAATGGCAAAACAAGTTAAATACAATGTTGAGGCACGTGACGCTTTAAAGCGCGGTGTTGATATTTTAGCTAACGCAGTTAAAGTAACGTTAGGCCCCAAAGGCCGTCACGTAATTATCGATAAAAAGTTCGGTTCTCCAAGCATCACCAAAGATGGTGTTACTGTAGCTAAAGAAATTGAACTGAAAGACCCTATCGAAAACATGGGTGCGCAAATGGTTAAAGAAGTTGCATCAAAAACTGCTGATATTGCAGGTGATGGTACTACTACTGCTACTGTATTGGCCCAGGCTATCGTTACTGCAGGTATTAAAAACGTTGCAGCCGGTGCAAACCCAATGGATTTGAAACGCGGTATTGACAAAGCAGTTGCTGCTGTTGTTGCCGACCTGAAAGCCCAAAAACAAGATGTTGGCGACGATTTCGGTAAAATAAAACAAGTAGCTTCTATCTCTGCAAATAACGATGAAGTTATTGGCGAGATGATTGCTGATGCGATGAAAAAAGTTGGTACAAGCGGTGTTATCACTGTAGAAGAAGCAAAAGGTACCGAAACCGAAGTGAAAACTGTAGAAGGTATGCAGTTTGACCGTGGTTACCTTTCTCCTTACTTTGTTACCAACTCGGATAAAATGGAAGTTGAGTTAGATAACCCATACATCCTTATCTACGATAAAAAGATCTCTTCGATGAAGGAATTGCTTCCTATCCTGGAGAAACAAGTACAAACAGGCAAACCATTGTTAATTATTGCTGAGGACTTAGATGGCGAAGCATTAGCTACATTGGTTGTTAACAAGATCCGTGGCTCGCTGAAAGTTGCTGCTGTAAAAGCACCGGGCTTTGGCGATCGCCGTAAGGCTATGTTAGAGGATATCGCAGTATTAACCGGCGGTACTGTTATTTCTGAAGAAAGAGGCTACAAATTAGAAAGCGCTGACCTAAGCATGCTTGGCCAGGCTGAGAAAATTTCTATCGATAAAGACAACACTACCATTGTTAACGGTGATGGTGATGCAGAGCTTATAAAAGGCCGTATCGGCGAGATCCGTGCGCAGATAGAAACTACTACTTCTGATTACGATAAAGAAAAACTACAGGAGCGTTTAGCTAAATTAAGCGGCGGTGTTGCTGTTCTTTACATCGGTGCTGCTTCTGAAGTAGAGATGAAAGAGAAGAAAGACCGTGTAGACGATGCTTTACATGCAACCCGTGCGGCTGTAGAAGAAGGTATTGTTGCTGGTGGTGGCGTTGCCTTCATCCGCGCGGTAGCTGCTTTAGCAAACCTTAAAGGCGCAAACGACGATGAGAACACTGGTATCCAGATCATCCGTCGTGCTATCGAAGAACCTCTTCGCCAGATCTGCCAAAACGCAGGTGTGGAAGGTTCTATAGTAGTACAAAAAGTTAAAGAAGGTACAGGCGACTTTGGTTACAATGCCCGTACTGATGTTTACGAAAACCTAATTGGTGCCGGTGTTATCGACCCAACTAAAGTTGGCCGTGTAGCATTAGAAAACGCTGCTTCTATCGCATCGATGCTGTTAACCACCGAGTGTGTGTTGGCAGATGATCCGGAAGACGAAAAAGGCGGCGGCATGCCACCTATGGGCGGCGGCGGCATGGGCGGTATGATGTAATATCAGGCCCCCAGGCCCCTGAAGAGGATAGTTAAACAATATCGAACACCGAATACTGAACGCCGAATAATGAAGGAAAAAAACTTCGATATTGGATATTCGAAATTCATCATTCGATATTGAATAATTCTTTCTTAAGTTAAATTTAAAACCCCTGTCTATTTTATTAGACAGGGGTTTTATTTTGGACACTATTTTGTCCGCATGAAACGGGTTTAACAGGCTGATAAACTGCTGTTACCGCATTTTTACAGGCAATTGTAGCGCGTTAGGTGAAATTTTCGTCATGATATTGTTAAACGGGTTGTTAGGCACAGCGTTTGCATACCCAACAGTAATATGAAAAACCTTAGAAACAAAAAAACGCAGATACACAGCCGCATAGTGGAGTGGGTACTGTTTAAAGGCCCGGAGCTATTCGTGGCCATATATAGCTAATAACTAAATTTTCCTTAATTTTGGCCCCTATCTATGGAGCTAAAAGAATTCTATAACGCATTTCACGTTTGGTTAATACACAGGGGGCCTAACTACGCTGCCGGCATCATTGTTTTTTTTGTCGGGTTGTGGTTTATCCGATTTTTAAAGGGCCGCCTTCACAGCCGGATGGACCGGAACGAAGTCCACTCCTCTTTGCGGCCATTCTTTTTAAGCCTTACAATTACCGCCTTATATATACTGCTTATCATATTTGTAATGAATATTATCGGTTTCGAGCTAACCGTATTCACTACAATTATTGGTGCATTTAGCGTGGCAGCAGGTTTGGCCTTATCGGGCACCTTTCAAAATTTTGCCGGCGGCGTACTTATTTTATTATTAAAACCTTTTGAAATAGACGACAGCATTATTGCCCAGGGGCAGGATGGCAAGGTTACGTCTATACAGATCTTCTACACCGTATTGATTACAGCCGATAACAAAACGGTTATTATCCCCAACGGCAAGCTGTTTAACGAGGTAATTGTAAACGTAACCCGCGAAGGTAAACGCCGCCTTGATTTTGAAATAAAATTGGGATACGCTGCGCCTATTCCGCAGGTAAAACAAATCATCAATGATGCTATAAAAGCCATCCCGGCTATCCTGCACGAACCCGCAACCCGCGTAGGCGTAGTTGCCCTGGAGATAGACGGAGTAAGGTTTACCATAAACGTTTGGGTAGAACCCGCTAATTTCCTCACCACCAAAATAGAGCTGCAGGAGCGCATCGTCATCGGCCTTGCCGCTGCCGGGGTGAAGCTGCCGGGAATGTAATTTTAACCATTTGTCATTTCGAGGGAAGCGCAGCGACGAGAAATCTTGTTAGACATGCACGGCGACTTTGCACGGCGAACTTTGCATTAACAACAAGATTTCTCCCTCGTTCCTCGGTTCGAAATGACAAGTGGGTGAGTACTCTAACCTCTAAATTCTCTGCTTCGCCTTCAATTCCAAATACCTGTTGATGGTATTAATTGTTAAATTTTGCGGGGTGCTGAGGATGGATTGTATGCCATGGGCAGATAATTCTTTTACGATGAGTTTTTTATCGTAAGCGAATTTCTCGGCAATGGTTTTGATGTAGATGCCTTCAACATCTTTGGCGGGCTGCTCGCTTACCAGTTTCAGTTCGGTATTCTCAAAGAAAACCACCAGCAGCAAATGGAATTTTGAAATCCGCTTTAAAAATGGCAATTGCCTTTGCAGGGCCGGCATACTCTCGTAATTGGTGAAAAATACTACCAGGCTGCGCTGTTTTATTACGTTACGAATAGTGCTGTAAAGCGCCTCCATATTGGTTTCGAGGTAGCGCGTTTTCTCTTTGAATAATATCTCTAATATCTTATTGATCTGCGTGGGGCGTTTATCTGCAGCCAGTACAGCGCCTACCTTTTCGGCAATGGTTATCAGGCCTGCTTTGTCCTCCTTTAAAAGCGCAACGTTTGATAGCACCAGGCTTGCGTTAATAGCATAATCCAGCAGGCTTAAGCCTTCAAATGGCATCTTCATGGCGCGCGATTTATCTATCACGCAATACACCTGCTGCGATTTTTCGTCGGTGTAAGAGTTGGTCATTAATGTACCCTGCCGCGCCGATGCCTTCCAGTTGATGTTGCGGTAATCATCGCCGGCAACGTAGGTTTTTATCTGCTCAAACTCCAGGCTTTGCCCAAGGCGGCGTATTTTTTTGATACCGATCTCGGTAAGGCGATTGGAGATGGCCAATAGCTCGTACTTACGCATCTGCAAAAAAGAGGGGTACACCGGCAGTACTTCGGCCTGCCCGAAATTAAAGCGCCTGCTTACAAGTGCAAGCGGCGAGCGCACAAACACCCTGATGCTGCCAAACGCGTATTCGCCGCGTTTAAGCGGCCTTAAGTAGTAGGTGATGCGCTTGTGTTCGCCGGCTTTTAAAGCGGTTTTAAACAGCACATCGCGCCGCTGGAACTGCACCGGGATCTCATCTATTATCCCCGCAGCTACCGTAAACGGATACCGGTTTTCGATATAAATGCCCAGTTCATTATCATCGCTGTTGCTCAGCCTTTCGGGCGCATGCCTTTTGGCAAAAATGGCACTGGGTATACGGTAAAGCAGTACGATATCTATAAAAGTTAGCGCCACCACGGCCCAAAAGAAAACCATGGGCACCGCGCCAAGCCAGGGGAAGAAAAACGAGAATAAAAACAGCACAACGCTGCCGGCCAGCAATGCAAATAGCCTGCGTGTAAAAAACAAATTGGTGTAAAACAGATCTAAAAATTTCTTCACCTGCGTTTATCGTGGTATCTCAATTTTTTGGATTATCTGGGCAATCACATCATCCGGTAAAACGCCTTCCATTTCCTTATCGGGGGTAAGCATAATGCGGTGGCGCAAAACAGGGGCGGCCACTAAAATAATATCGTCGGGCGTTACAAAATCGCGGCCGTTTATGGCGGCCATGGCCTTGGCAGCGCTTACAATGGCCAGTGATGCACGCGGCGAACCGCCCAGGTATATAGAGCGGTTGTTGCGCGTTTCGTGGATGATCTGCGCGGCAAAGGCCAGTATTTTGGGTTCTACGTACAGCGCCCGTACTTGTTGGCGCAGGGCAATAATATCTTCGCCGGCCAAAACCGGTTCTATCTCGTTTAACTGGTCGGATGTTTTTTGCTGGTGTTGCTGCGTTACAATGGCTATCTCCTCCTCCAGCGATGGGTATTTGATCTCTATTTTGAAAAGGAAACGGTCAAGCTGCGCTTCGGGCAGGCGGTAGGTGCCTTCCTGCTCTACCGGGTTTTGGGTGGCCAATACAATAAAGGGTTCCTCCATTTTGTAGGTGTGGCTATCCATGGTTACCTGCCGCTCTTCCATCACCTCAAACAAAGCCGACTGTGTTTTGGCAGGTGCACGGTTTATCTCATCTATCAAAATAATATTACCGAAGATAGGCCCCCGTTTAAACTCAAACCCCGCCGTTTTGGGGTTAAAGACCGAAGTGCCCAGCACGTCGGACGGCATCAGGTCGGGCGTAAACTGTACCCGCGAATATTTGGCATCTATTGCTTTGGCAATAAGTTTAGCCGTAAGTGTTTTGGCAACACCGGGCACGCCTTCTATCAGGATATGCCCATCGGCCAGTATGCCGGCAATAACCAGGTCGATAACGTGCTGCTGCCCTACAATTATTTTTGCGAGGGTAGTTTTTATTTGTTCAACAGCACTGCTAAGCTTGCCAAGGTCTGTTCGTTGTTCAAAGTGTTCATTTTCCATGTGAGCCGGATTGGGTATAAAATTTTTCTATAAGCTGGTTTAGTAGTATAAGTTCATTGTCGTTTACCGCACTTTTTTGATTGATAGCGCTGATGGCGTTCACCAGTTTTTCGGCAAGGGGTTGCTCAATGCCGGTTTTATTGGTGAGGATAGGTATAAAATCTTTTTCATAACTCACCGCCTTTAAGTTGAAAGCGGTACGCAAGTGCTCAGAAAAGTACATTATTTTTTTTGCGGCGATGTTAGCATTGTCGCGTTGCTCGTAATATACGTTCCCAACTACGGTAACAAACTCCAGCGTGTTGTTTTTTAAAGGCTCTACCACAGGTATAATGCGCTGGCGGCGTTTTACCTCGTACAATACAAAAAGCAGCAACGCAGCAAGGGCAATATAATAGGCCCATTTCAGTTCGGGGTGGCTAAAAAATACCCGTAAAAAAGAAATGTTTGCAGCCTCGTCTCCATTTTGGTATTGGTCCCAGTAAACGTTTTTGGCAGGGGGCAGGTATGATAGTGTTTTGGCGGCAAATTCCGCACCGTAAGATTGCAGTATATTGCAATTGGTTAGCAGTAAGGGGTTCGCCATCAGGTACAGGTTGCCTTTGCCAAATTTGTACCCGATGTAGCTTGGGTGCTTATATTCGTTTTGCCCCAGCACTACAGCTTTTGTGGTGTCGAATTTTTTAAAGTACCGGCTATTTACATTTGTGCTGTTATAAAAGAGGTAGTTGGTAGGGTTTTTTAACTGCGGGTTTGAGAAGTTAAAGCCAACCTGTTTTATCATTAATTCCGGTTCTGAACTAAGCTTTAAAGTATCTGTTATAAAACCGCTCCAATCCTTTGCCGCTATAAAAACCGAGTTGCCTGCCTTTATATATTTAAGCATGGCGTTAAAATCGTTCTTATCGATACTCACCGAGTTGGCGATGATAATGTAATTGCCGGGCTTTAGCGTACTATCCTTAAAAACCTGGTAAGCCGAGCGGTTGGTAGTACTTAACGTGGCACCCGGGAAAATATCAGGCAGTTGGTGGTAAAGTATATAGGTGCCGTATGGTATCTTATCAGATGCTTTTAAGGTATTTTCCCAATTAATTGCAAGGGGCCGGTTGTATTGCGCCACCAGGTAAAGTACAAGCAATACCGATGCGATGCCGAGATATATTTTGTATCCTTTCATTTACAGCATTTTTTTAAAATCGGTAAACAAAGTGTTAATTCTCTCGTAGGCATGCTCGTCAACAGGGAAATCGCCGTACCACACATATTCAAACTGCCGGGTTAATACACCGAATGAGCGGCGTTGCTCGTCATTACTTATCTCATTTAAATAGGCGGTATTGGTTTTGCCTATTTGCCAGTTGATAAGGCGGGCATCGTTCAGTTGCTTTAAACTACGCAAGTATAACAGGCGCACTGCAAGCCGGTAGTTGCGTTGCTTCCAGTAATTCTCTATCGCCTCATCAAAATTTATCTGGTTGATGTTCTCGAGCGATTCCGCATACGGTATGGCCACTTCTTTTGATTTACGGCGCAGTATGTTTTCTAAGCCCAGCACCTTAATAATAATATAAACCGCAAAGCCTATGGCTAATGCTATAGCAATTGGCTTTCCGAAGGTCATCGACTGCCCTCCGCCGCCATCCCCGCCGCTAAACAGCTTATCCAGCTGATGCCATATCCAGCGCCAAAACCTATCCCACCAGGTATCTGTGTCGGCCTCTTCCCGGTAGTAGTCGTACTGGGGGTCGTCTTTATATCTTTTTATGCTTGCTGCATTAAACTGGCGAAGGTTAACCTTTGAAGTATCAAATTTAATTTCTGCAGAATCGGCCTTTACCAATGCTTTATGCACAGGTGCCGCGCCGCCAAACCGGCAGGCAAGTACGATAAATAGGCAAGTAATTACAAAAAGCCTGCGCATAATATTAATATTCCTCTGTGGGCAAATGGGTTGTACCGGCATTGTGCTTGCCAAGCATTTCTATTCGTTGCATCAGGCTGTTATCGTCTCGTTGTTCGGTAAAGCTGTAGTAGCATAGTGCCACCGCTATCATGGGGAGGATATAAAAAAACTGGAGGGTATTAAGGGCTATGGCAATACCTATCCCTTGTGCTTCGGGTTGGTTTACATCGGTTAAGTATAAAATTAAGCCTGCAATTATCCCCAGCGGGATGCATAGCAAGATGGTAATGGCAAGTATAAGCACCATCATAACCACCAGGGCCGACATTAAATGCCACCACTTGTTTTTTATTAAGGTAAATGCCAGCCCAAAAGCATAACTAAAACTGGCATTCTCCAACGTCATAATGGCGATGATAAGCAATAAAATGGGCATAAAATAAATACCCGGCAGCACGCACAGCAATGTGCCGAGTGCCAAAAGCGCAAAAAGGGCAATACCGCTGCCGGCCACCCGCAGCAGGTAGTATTTTACATATGCCCATACCTCTTCTACCGTTGGCGCTTCTTTGCCCTTTTCGTGATATAGGGCGATAAACGAAAAAGATGTTAACGCAAGAAAAATAAAATTGATGTAGCCTGCAATTGCTGTTAAAATATAAGTGGTGCTACTTATTGCTTCGCCCTGGTTTTGCAGCTGAAACCGTTGCGTTAAGCCAAACATAGAAACAACCAGCCCGGCTACCCAAAAAATGCCGCATATATAAACATAGGCCTTTAAAAGCGGACGAAAATTCTGTTTCAAAAAAAGGATACTGTCGTCAACGGTTTCTCCTAAATTACGTATCCTGGCAAGCTCAACCTTTGGCAGCATTATTATAAAATATCAAATGGTATACAATTTTTTGTTTAGGCGTATGGGGTATAAAATTACGTACCACACTATAAAAAAGAACGACGCGGATAGAATAGCGATACTAAGCCAAACCGGCATTTCGGTATGGCGGGTAACAAAACTTTCAAATACAGCTGCAACTGCCACAATAGGCAATATGCCGCAAACCACTTTCATGCCATCCGCAGCCCCCTTTTTTATAGATACAGCGCGCGTGTAGGTTTGCGGGAACAGTATGCTGTTGCCCAAAATAAGGCCGGCGCCGCCTGCTATAATAATTGACGAAATTTCGAGCGTGCCATGTATAAATACAACTAATACCGATTGGATGCCTAAACCGTGGCTGATAAAATAATATTCGAAGGCTCCCAGCATTAATCCGTTAAAGAAAAGTACGTACAACGTACCTACCGAAAAAAATATGCCCGATACAAAACTGAAAAGGGTAACCTGCATGTTGTTTTTGGCTATCTGGTAAAACATGGAAAACGAATCGCCATGCTTGTAAACCCCAAAAGGGTCGCCTTTGGCAATGTTTTCCGAAGTCATGTTCACATATTCGTCGCCCAGGATCAGCCTTAAAAAGGTATCATCGTATTTTGCAGATATCATTCCTACAAAAAAGAAAGCCGTAAAAAACAGCAGGGAGTATAATAGCTGGCGGCGGTAGTTTCCAAATAACAAGGGCAGCTCAAACTGCCAGTATAAAATGATACGGTTGGTTTTTTCTTTTTTGTTTTTATAGATAGACTGGTGGAACCCTGCTGCAAGTTTATTAAGGAATGCCGTAGTCTTAGAATTAGGGTAAAATGTTTTGGCAAAGGCCAGGTCATCGGTGATAGCTATAAACCGTGCAGCAAGCTCATCCGGGTCGCGGGTGGGGGTGCTGTTATAACTATTCCAACGTTCTGAGTTTTGCTTTACAAACAAGGCCTCACGCATACATTAATCAGGGTGTTTTTTTTTGTTAAAATAGCAACAAATATTTAATGTAAAAGCATAAATTGTTCAATCAGCAAATATATATTTGTTACGCATGCCAACTATAAAAATAACCACCACGCAGAACATCGATATCGATTATGAAGTAGCCAGCCTTAGCCAGCGCATATCCGCACGTATTATTGATTATGTGGTGTTTATGTGCGTTTATACCGCTATAGTGACGATGTTCGCCATTTATTACGGCGTGGAAGACAACTCCCCCCAAGCTGCCGAAGGCTTTGGTAGCGGTTTTGTTGTACTGATAGGCGTTTGGGTGGCACTATGTGCTTTGTACGATTTGCTTACAGAGGTTTTTTTTAACGGGCAAAGCGTTGGCAAGCGGTCGGTTAAAATAAAGGTAATAAGCCTAAGTGGCAACAGGCCAAGTATAGGGCAATACATATTGCGCTGGCTGTTCCGCACCATTGATTTTGGCATTACTTTAGGGTCGGCGGCTATGGTAAGCGTGGCATTTTCTGACAATAAACAACGCTTAGGCGATATGGTGGCCGGTACTACGGTGGTACAAACTACGCCACGCAATAATTTTAACGACCTGGTATTTGGCCAGCCCGAGGGCGACTATGAGCCTACTTATAAAGAAGTAATGCAGCTAACAGATACCGATGTTGTGCTGATACACGATGTAATAAAAAATTTCAACAGAACGCGCAATAGCTATCTGGTTTATAAGCTGGCCATCAGGATAAAGCGGTTTTTGAAAGTGGCATACCCAAGCCATATAAACGAGTACCAGTTTTTAGAAATTGTACTTAAGGATTATAACTATCTTACAGGCAGAGGAGAATTTACTGCGTAATATAAATACCAATCTTAAAAAGGTAAGCGCCGGTTATTAGTATAGCGGCGAGGATACTTAAGCCCTTTTTCGCGCGGTCCAGTTGCGGAGACTGATACGCCAGCCTAAGCAGGCTAATAACAAACAAAAGTATTAATGGGATGGTGGCCGGGTAAAGCGAAAGGCTTGCCGGCAGGTGCCCGTGCAGTAACTCGATGGCCGAGCGCTGGAAACCGCAACCCGGGCAATCTATACCGGTGAGTTTTTTAAAAGGGCAGGGTATAAAAAAAGTTTGCAGCCACCCGTAATTAAACAAATGGCTGCAGAACAAATTTTTTAAAAGCATATTAACTTACCGGTTCTTCGGCATCAAAAGGTTTCTGGTAGTCGTAGGCGCCAAATCCCTGCCTGCCTTTAGGGTCTTCGCCATATTCGTTTTCGCCGGCGGTGCCATCAGTACAAGCGAGGATCAGGTTATAAATCGGGATCAGGATAAACCAGCCGCTTTTGTTTACATCGTGCATCCTGCGCACGAGGACTGCTATAGAAGGTATAAGCACGCCGATGGAATAAATATTATACAGGTATGGAACACCAAACCTACTTAACATGGCCAGTATAATGGAAATGATCAAATTGAACAACACGAAATACCAGTATTCGCTACGCCTGGACCGGCCGCTGAATTGTGCATATTTTTGAAACACTGCAAAGTAATAGTTCATTTTTTTTGAGTTTTAAGGTTTAAGCAATAGTTTGTTTTAGATTCTAAATATATGAAAAGGAATTATAAAATGTAGGGTTGTTAAAATTTTTTAACCCAAAAATTATTCTTTTACTATCAGTAGTTTTACACCGATGCAAAGAGAGCAAATTTCCGTTTTCGACATGTTTAAAATTGGCATAGGGCCGTCAAGTTCGCATACGCTTGGGCCCTGGCGTGCCGCACAGCAATTTGTTGCCCTGCTTGCCGAACAGGATGTCCTTCCGCTGGTGGCAGAGATAAAGGTGCTGCTATATGGCTCGCTTGCCAAAACAGGCAAAGGGCACGGTACCGATATTGCTATCCTACTGGGTTTAAGCGGCGACGACCCGGTTACCTTTGAGGTAGATAAGATTGACAGCAAAATTGCGCAGATAACAACCGGCCACAACCTGTTGCTCGGCGGTACAAAACAGATCAGCTTCCATTTTGAGGAGGATATGCTGTTTTTGTTCACCGAAAGCCTGCCCTTTCACCCCAATGCAGTTACCTTCCAGGCATTTTTGAGTAATGGCAAGGCAGTATCTGCCACCTTTTACTCTATAGGCGGCGGCTTTGTAGTAAAGGAGGGCGCAAACGCTTCGCAAAAAGCCGAAGTGGATTTGCCATTCCCGATAGAAACCGCCGGCGACCTGCTCCACTGGTGTATAAAAACCGGGCTGAAAATATCAGAAGTAGTTGCCGAGAACGAACTGGCATGGCGCAGCGAAGCCGACACCCGCAACGGTGCCCTGCAAATATTTAAGGTGATGACGGAGTGTATGTACCGCGGCTGCCATACCACCGGCTCGCTTCCCGGCGGCTTAAATGTTGCACGCCGCGCTTACGCTTTAAACAAACGGCTCATGGCCGGCCGCACCTACAGTAATTATAACGAATGGGTTGCTGCCATCCGCCAAACGGGTAACAGCTTCCAGAATATTTTAGATTGGGTGAGTTGCTTTGCACTTGCCGTAAACGAAGAGAACGCCAGCTTTGGCCGCGTGGTTACTGCGCCTACCAATGGCGCAGCCGGGGTTATCCCTGCTGTGCTGCAGTATTTCATTTGCTTTTGCGATGGGTTTGATGAGCAGCGTATCATCCAGTTTTTATTCACCGCATCAGAAGTGGGGAGCATATTTAAAAAGGGCGCTACTATATCCGCAGCAATGGGCGGTTGCCAGGCCGAAATTGGCGTATCATCTGCCATGGCCGCTGCTGCGCTTACCGAAGTATTGGGCGGCAGCCAGCGCCAGGTATTAATGGCCGCCGAAATTGCCATGGAGCACCACCTGGGCATGACCTGCGACCCCATCGGCGGACTGGTACAGGTTCCCTGCATCGAACGCAACACCATGGGCGCCATTAAGGCTATCACCGCCAGTCAATTGGCCCTGCAAAGCAACCCCGACAAAGCCAAGGTAAGCCTGGACGCTGTAGTGCGCACCATGTGGCAAACCGCCCTGGATATGAACTCCAAATACAAAGAAACGTCTGACGGTGGGCTGGCGATAAATATCCCTATTAGTTTGCCGGAGTGTTAGTTTTTTGAGTAGAAGTAATAAATGGGTGAACCGTTCTCTAAATTTATCCTTTTGACTGACATTCTTATTTATATCGCATCTAAATAACATTTGTGCAAAGCACTGACTGTGAATAAAGTTTATAATTTGTAAATTCGCGGCTACCTGCCCGAAATGGGCCGGCAATCCTTTTTTTACCCACAAAAAATCAAACATTATGGCTTTTGATTTAGATATGATCAAAAAAGTTTATGATCGCTACAGCACCCGTATTGCGGCTGCACGTACCGCGACCGGTAAACACCTTACTCTTACAGAAAAAATATTATACGCTCACCTTTCCGAAGGCGATGCTAAAAAAGCTTTTGAACGCGGTACCGACTACGTTGATTTTGCACCAGACCGCGTAGCCATGCAGGATGCTACAGCGCAGATGGCCCTTTTGCAGTTTATGCAGGCAGGCCGCCCGCAGGTTGCCGTGCCATCAACCGTACATTGCGATCACTTGATACAAGCCAAAATTGGCGCTGTTGAAGATTTGAGCACCGCTGTTGATATCAATAAAGAAGTTTACGATTTCCTTTCTTCCGTATCTGATAAATACGGCATCGGTTTCTGGAAAGCCGGTGCAGGTATCATTCACCAGGTAGTGTTAGAAAACTACGCTTTCCCGGGTGGTATGATGATAGGTACCGACTCGCACACCCCTAATGCAGGTGGTTTGGGTATGGTTGCCATTGGTGTTGGCGGTGCCGATGCCTGCGATGTTATGGCAGGTTTGCCATGGGAGCTAAAATTCCCTAAGCTGATCGGGGTTAAGTTAACTGGTAAATTATCCGGCTGGGCTTCCGCTAAAGACGTTATTTTGAAAGTTGCAGGTATCCTAACCGTAAAAGGCGGTACCGGCGCTATTGTTGAATATTTTGGCGAAGGTGCACGCTCACTTTCTGCTACCGGTAAAGGTACCATCTGTAACATGGGTGCCGAGATTGGCGCAACCACTTCTATCTTCGGTTACGACGAAAAGATAGCTACTTATTTAAGCGGTACTTCGCGTGCCGATGTTGCCGAACTGGCAAACGCCGTTAAAGAACATTTAACAGGGGATGACGAGGTTTACGCTAACCCAACCGAATATTTCGACCAGGTTATCGAGATCAACCTGTCGGAATTAGAACCACATATCAACGGCCCGTTCACGCCGGATCTGGCATGGCCTATTTCTAAATTTGCTACGGCTGTCCGCGAGAACAACTGGCCGGTTACTTTAGAAGTTGGTTTGATTGGTTCTTGTACCAATTCATCTTACGAGGATATTACCCGTTCGGCTTCTATCGCCAAACAGGCAATTGATAAAAACCTGCAAACCAAGGCAGAATTCACCATTACCCCGGGTTCGGAATTGGTGCGTTACACTGTTGAGCGCGACGGTTACTTAGGTACCTTCGAGAGCATGGGCGGTGTGGTATTGGCAAATGCTTGCGGTCCGTGTATCGGCCAGTGGGCTCGTCATACTGATGACCCGACCCGCAAAAACTCTATCATCACCTCGTTCAACCGTAACTTTGCAAAACGCCAGGACGGTAACCCTAATACACATGCGTTTGTTGCTTCGCCGGAAATTGTAACCGCCATGGTTATTGCCGGTGATTTAACCTTTAACCCGCTTACCGATACCCTAACTAATAAGGATGGCGAGCAGGTGATGCTGGATGAGCCACTGGGTATAGAAATGCCGGTACGTGGTTACGCTGTAGAAGATGCAGGTTACCAGGCACCAGCCGAAGACGGCAGCCAGGTAGAAGTAAAGGTTAGCCCAACTTCTGCACGTTTGCAATTGTTGGATCCATTCTCAGCATGGGAAGGTACCGATATCACCGGCTTAAAGCTGCTGATAAAAGCAAAAGGCAAATGTACTACCGATCATATTTCGATGGCCGGCCCATGGTTGAAATTCCGTGGCCACCTGGATAACATATCAAACAATATGCTTATCGGCGCTATCAACTATTTTAACCTGAATGCCGATAGCGTTAAGAACCAGTTAACCGGCGAATACGGCCCCGTACCTGCTACCCAGCGCGATTACAAAGCAAACGGTATAGGATCGATCGTAGTAGGCGACGAGAACTACGGCGAAGGCTCATCTCGCGAGCACGCTGCAATGGAGCCGCGCCACTTAGGTGTACGTGTAATATTGGTGAAATCATTCGCCCGTATCCACGAAACCAACCTGAAGAAACAAGGTATGCTGGGCATCACATTTGCCGATAGCAACGACTACGATAAAATATTGGAAGACGACGTTATCGACGTAACAGGTTTAACCACTTTCGCCCCGGGCCACCAATTAACCGTGGTATTGCACCACGCAGATGGCACCACCGAAAGCTTTAAGGTAAACCATACCTACAATGCACAACAAATTGAGTGGTTTAAAGCAGGCGGTGCCCTAAACATCATCCGCAGGCAAATGGCATCTTAATTTTTAGATTTTAGAATTACGATTTTAGATTTGATATTGAGCCTTCCCGATTGGGGAGGCTTTTTTTGTGAGCAAGTATCCCAGCGGGGCAATGATGTGGGCTCACTGTTACCTAAGTTTTGCAACGTATAGTTCAATCGTTCGGCCCTTACCTGCTTTATAGTCATGCCAATAAGAGTGGATTGCCCCTTTTTCAGAGAAGCTTTATTTAATTTCTTCTGTCTTGTTTGTGATGTTTTTTATAATCGTGTCCAATTCATCGGCGGATGTTGAAAGATGTGTTAAGTATTCGTCATATTCTGTATTATCCAGATCGTGCTCCCTAAGTAAATTGATGATGCCCATCATCCTTGCAAGCGGACCCCTTACAACATGCGATTGCAACCAGGCAATTTCCAGTAAATTTTTATTTTGCTCCTCAATGGCATTAGTGTATTTCTTTATGTCGGTTATATCGGTTATCGCCAGCATCAGCCCAACAATCTCATCATGATTATCTTTGATTGGCGACATGCTTACATTGTAGAACAAGCTCGTACCGTCTGGCTGTGGGTAATTAACTTCGTTGCTTATATTTTCTCCTTGTAATACACGGTTTGCATAACTGCTGAAAACAGGAATACGGTCTTTTGGCAAGAAATCAAAGGGGCTGTCCCCAGGGTTTGGGAATGCACCAAAGTGAAGGTTCACGAATTGTAAAGCCCGCTGGTTAAATGTTACGATATTAAGCTCCTTGCCTAACAGGGCGTAACCTGTATTTGAAGTCTCCAATATAGCCCTTAGGTTGGCTTTTGATTTTTGAACGCCGTCTTCGGCCATTTTCCGTTCAGTAATGTCAATCATGCTACCAATTATGGTAGGCTCGCCGCCAATTACTGCAGTGTTCGAGTAAAACTCTACCCAAATCGTTTCGCCATTTTTTTTCCTGGCCGCCGCTTTATGATGCACGCTGTCATCTGCGCCCGCTATATGGGCTTTCGCATCGCCCAAAGCTATTGAGCGATAGCTTTCCGGAAGGATTGTTTCCATTGCAAGGGTGTCCATCAACTCTTCCGGCCTGTAGCCAAAGATTTCGGCAAAACGAAAATTTATATAAGTTAGCCTACCGTTTTGAATCCTGTAGATACCTACTATTGATTTTTCTGCAAGCGTCCTGAACTTTAGTTCGCTTTCCTTGTATTTTTTTAGCAAATCAGATAATTCGGCTGTCCGCTCTTCTACCCTTATCCCAAGTTCGCCGTTCAGTACCTTTAACTCATTTTCTGCTTTTATACGCCTCAAATCAATTTTATTCAGCCAATTGGCAGTGTGCCAAATAATTAGCAAGGCAACAATAAGGATACAAAACACAAACAACGAAATACCTGTATCATACTGCCATATACTAAAGCCCAGGTATTTTACCTTTACCAGGCCGAAAAGTAATATCGATATTGCCATCATCGCAAAAAGCCTCCTGGCCATTTTATTGCCTACAAGGCCGCCATTGAACAACCTGGTTAGGCCCAGCGACGGATGCCGGAACGAGGCTGCTATCGACAGCGTGATGATCCAGCCACCTAACCACAAATAATTCAGCGCGTGAGCCTGCATCTCCGCAAAGCTGATGCCGCTGTATGCAAAACCGATAAGCAGGATTGAACAAAAAACAGACACAAGGTGCAAGAGATACTGCGAGAAAACATGAACTAACCTGTGCTTGCTACAGAACCCTATTAAAGCGAGGCCCAGGGATAAATAGGTTGCCGAGGTTGCCGGTAGCATTTGGCCGTGCGTAAGATGGTGAATTGCAGGATTTGAGTACCGCTTCAACACAAACAACCCGTCGATCCCGGCATCGAAATGAAATAAATATTCCAGAATAGTCAATGCGCAGACAACTGTTAGCAATAGGGATATTACAATTGCAAATGCCCTGGCCTTTTTATTATCAAATTGCAACAGGATATAACCTGCTCCAATCAGTATCAAACACAAGCATGAATTAAATACTATCGAAACATATTTTTGATAAAAAGCCAGTAGAGAGTTGGTGTTGGAAAGCTGTATGCCGATAAAGGTAATGCCGGTAATAATCAGCGCCAGGCACGGTATTAAAACCTGTATATTCCTTTTGTGAAAATTCATTTTATCGGCTAATCGAGAGCGTTTTTAAGGTCGGATTATTTTTCGGAGGTTAAATAGTATATTCATAATAAAGCTATAAATAAAAACTTCAAAAGAGCAAATTTTGACAGATTGTTTGTTGTTAGTTAATAGGTTGTGAGGTAAGCAAGCAGATCCAATTGGGTTAAAAAACAAAACCTTGCTCCATCGGGTAATAGTGCAAGGTTAATCTTACATACTCGATTATTAGGTCAGGTTAAACCGGATACATAGATTTGCACACGGGCACATTGCAGGCATTTTGCATAAGCGAGTTAATATTAATCATTTAAAATATAACGATTAATTAACATTAAATAAACCTTACCCATCTTCTTTCTCATTAGCTTTAACTAATTTATACATACAACAATGACGAAAGAAGAAATTACATTATGGAAAAAAATTGAAGCGTTCCGGCTGGATGACCCGGGTGCCGGCTTCCAATTTTCTGCGAGACTGGCCAGGGAGAATGGCTGGAGTTCGGCGTACTCGCACCGCGTGATAGCTGAGTACAAGAAATTTATTTTTATGTGCTGCATCAGCCCAACTGGCGTAACCCCGTCCGACCCGGTGGACCAGGCATGGCACCTGCACCTAACGTTCACCCGCTCGTACTGGGTTGATTTTTGCAGGGACACCATCGGGAAGGAGATCCATCACAATCCTACCAAAGGGGGTGTGCAGGAAGCGAAGAAGTTCGACCTGTTTTACACCTCATCGCAGGCGCTTTATATCGATAAATTCGGGACAACACCGCCCGAAGATATCTGGCAAAACAACCAACAGCGTTTCTCGGATATCGATTTTCAGCGGGTGAATATCGGTCGGTACTGGCTGGTCAAAAAGCCCCGGTTTTCCGTGGCAAGGGTTACCTTACTAATGCTGTTTATTGCCTGTGCTACGTTTATACAAGCGGCGGAAGATTACGGCGCGCCATTATTAATGCTTGGTGTCGTAATTGCTGTTACGGTCGGTGTTTATAAGTGGGAATCTGACCCTAATAAGGGGAAGGGCAACAACGACAGAAATGGCAGTGGTTGCAGTACCGCAGGCTGCGGCGGCGACTTTGGCTCGTCTCATCACGGCGGGCATGATGGCGGGCACGGAGGCGATGGCGGGCATAGTGGTTGCGGAAGCGGATGCTCGGGTTGTTCTTCCTCTGGTTGCAGTGGCTGCGGAGGAGGTGGCGATTGACCGTTCTTATTATATCTTCTTATCTCCTCCTATGGTTTTGATGTAATGCCCGTTAAGGGCAATTTTTTTTATCCACCAGTAAACGGGAGGATCAATCAGCACACAAACCGTCATCGGCAGGGTCATAAAATGCTTCTACGCTGGTTAATAAATCCGCTCTGCCATCTTCGTTCACTCGTATAGTTTCCCGGTAATAAGGATGATGGCATCCAAACGCAGCATAAGTAAAAACCGTTACTATATAAAAATTGTCAGTTTTAATTACATCGGAAACAACGGGTTTGTCTACAAATCTATATTTCTTTTTCTTATAAAAATCCTCAAACACGGCAAAGCCATCGCAGTAAAGTATAGCATAAGCAAGCGCTTCTTCTTTTGTTGTAATAGGGGCATACATTTTTTGCAAGTCGAGCCGGTTATTGATCAATGTAAAGCCTTTCGGGCCTTTGACAACTATTTTTCTTAATTGTGTTGTAAGGCCTCCGGTCATCCAATCAGTGTCTTTCGTTAGTAATTTGTAGTCATCGCCATATATCAGTTGAATACAGGTTGCTATGGGATAATCAGGCGTCAACCCACCTAAATGGTCGGGTGGTATCGTCATGAAAACATCAAAACGCTTATTTAATTGTTTGTAAACGCTGGTGTCAATTTGTTTGGTTTGCAGGTGTTTTAGGCTCTGGTCGGGGCGTTGGCAGCCGAATAGATATAAATTGACAATTATTACACTCAACAACAGGTAAGGTGGTTTTGCTGGCATAGGTTTGATTTATACTAAGCTAAGTGGTTATGCTCGCAATTTCAAAAAAAAAGCGACAGGTTACCCCATCGCTATTTTATATGTTTTGCTAATCTTTAGCCTTTAACCTCTCACCTCGAACCGCTCCTTCAAAAACTCACCAGTAAAGCTGTTTTCTTTTTTGATCAGATCTTCGGGTAGGCCTTCAAATACAACGTTACCGCCACGGTTACCACCTTCGGGGCCGATATCTACCACCCAGTCGGCACATTTTATTACATCCATATTGTGTTCAATCACAATAATGGTATTGCCATGGTCTAAAAGCGCATCGAAGGATTTCAGCAGTTTTTTAATATCGGCAAAGTGCAGCCCCGTTGTAGGCTCATCAAAAATGAACAGCGTTTTATGCGTGTTGTTGCCCTTTACCAGGAAGGATGCCAGCTTAATACGCTGCGCCTCGCCGCCGGATAGGGTATTGCTTGATTGCCCTAATTGCACGTAACCCAAACCAACATCAACCAACGGTTTTATCTTAGCCAGTATTTTAGGCTCTTTGGCGAAGAACTCTAAAGCTTCGTCGATGGTGAGCTCCAATACTTCGGATACGTTCTTTTCATTATAGGTAACATCCAGTATGTGCTGTTTAAAGCGTTTGCCACCGCAGGCTTCGCAGGTTAGGAAAATATCAGCCATAAACTGCATCTCTATCTTCACCTCGCCTTCGCCCTGGCAAACATCGCATCGGCCACCTTCAACGTTAAACGAGAATGCGGACGGTTTTAAACCGGCGGCTTTGGCCACAGGCAAAGCCGCGTACAGGTTGCGGATCTCGTCCCAAGCCTTAACATACGTTACCGGGTTAGAGCGCGACGAGCGGCCGATTGGGTTTTGGTCTACCAGTTCTACCTGCTCAATTTTGGCGTAATCGCCTTCAATACTATCAAAGCTGCCTGTTTGTTCGCCGTTATAGTTACCCAATATTTTTTGCAGGGCAGGGGCAAGCACGCGTTTTACTAAACTGGTTTTACCCGAGCCGGATACACCCGTAACCACGGTAAGTACACCTAAGGGGAATTTGGCGTCCACATGGTTCAGGTTGTTTTCGCGGGCGCCTTTTATTTCAATATAATCATTCCATTTACGGCGATGAGTGGGGATAGCGATGGCTTCGCGGCCGCTCAGATATTTGCCGGTAAGGCTGTTATCGTCAACAATGATCTGCTCGTACGTGCCGGTGAAGATGAGGTTACCGCCATGGGTGCCGGCTTCCGGGCCAATATCGATGATATGGTCGGCCGCTTTCATGATTTCTTCTTCGTGCTCCACCACTAAAACGGTGTTGCCCACATCGCGCAGCGATTTTAACACACCAACCAAACGCTGTGTATCGCGCGGGTGCAGGCCAATGCTTGGCTCATCCAGTACGTATACAGAACCCACCAAACTACTCCCCAACGATGTGGCCAAATTAATACGCTGCGATTCGCCGCCCGAAAGTGTGTTTGATAAACGGTTCAGCGTTAAATAACTTAGGCCTACATCATTTAAAAACTGCAGTCGGTTCACAATTTCTAACAACAAGCGCTTTCCTATTTTAACATCAGTTGGACTAAGGTTAAGGCTGCTGAAAAAAGCCAGCGCGGTATCTAAAGGCATCAGCACCACATCGGTGATGGATTTGCCATCTACCTTAACATACGATGCATCCTTACGCAAACGGCTGCCCTTACACTCGGGGCAGGTGGTTTTGCCCCTGTATCGCGATAGCAAAACCCGGTATTGTATTTTATAGGTTTGCTCTTCCATCTCCTTAAAAAACTCATCCAACCCGCGGAAGTATTGGTTGCCGGTCCACAGCAGGCGTTGCTGCTCTTCGGTAAGCTGGTTGTATTGACGGTGGATAGGGAAATCAAACTTCAGCGAGCTTTTCACCAGCTTATCGTTCCATTCGCGCATTTTTTCGCCGCGCCAGGGGGCAATAGCGCCCTCGTAAACGGTTTTGCTTTTATCAGGGATAACCAAATCTTCGTCGATGCCAATCACCTTACCATAGCCTTCGCAACGCTTACAAGCGCCATACGGGTTATTAAAGCTAAAGAAATTTGGCGATGGCTCTTCAAAGCGTATGCCATCCAGTTCAAAGCGGTCGCAAAAGAAACGTTCGTTCTCCACTTCGCTTTCCGGTTCGCGGTAGCGTACATAGCAATCGCCCTTGCCTTCAAAAAATGCGGTTTGGATACTATCGCCCAGGCGGCTCACGGTTTCATCCTCGTCGTTTTTGGTGATCCGGTCTATCACGATACGTAAAGCATCATAAGTAGTGGTTTGCGAATGGTCTGCCTCAGATTCGGCAGCAGCCTTTTTGGTTTTAGCTTTGCTTTTTACCTGTTCCACTTCGCCTTTTTCGCCAAAGGCGGTGTTGTCAATGCTTTCATCTTCCAGCATACTTTCTATGCGGTGCACTTGCCCGTTGTATTCTACACGGATAAAGCCTTTTTGCATCAACACGGCAAGCTCTTCCTTAAGGCTGCGGTTATTATGCGGGTGCAGCGGACAAAGGATGGTTACCTGGGTATCCAGCGGCAGGCTCATAATAAAATTGATCACGTCGGTAACGCTGTCCTTTTTCACAATACCGCCCGATATTGGCGATATGGTTTTGCCGATGCGGGAGAAAAGCAGTTTAAGGTAATCGTAAATCTCGGTACTGGTACCCACGGTAGAGCGCGGATTGCTGGTAATAACTTTTTGCTCTATGGCAATCGCCGGCGCTATACCTTTAATATAATCTACATCCGGTTTATTCATCCGGCCCAAAAACTGGCGCGCATAACTGCTCAGGCTTTCTACATACCGGCGTTGGCCTTCGGCGTAAAGGGTATCAAAGGCCAGCGAGGATTTACCCGAGCCCGACATGCCGGTGATAACCACCAGCTTGTTTTTAGGGATGGCCACGTCCATGTTTTTGAGGTTGTGTACCCGTGCCCCTTTTATGATGATATGCTTCTGCGGATCTTTTTCGGCTTCTTTGATCATTATTTATGAATTCATAGCTGATGGTATATGGATAGTAGTTATCACAAATATTTAATAAATAGGTTTTAAACCATCTACTAAAGCCTGTGTCTAAACGGTAATACCCATTAAACCATTAACTGACATTTTTATATTTTGATGGGAATGAACCATCGCTAATAAGCCATGTTTCCGTCCAACCGCAAAAATCCTAAAATATTTAGCTTTTTGCAAGCAGGTTTAAGAATAGTGGGAAGAATAAATGAATACTTGCAATATACTGACATGTAAACTTTATGATGCAGGCATGACAATGCCCTCTCTAAAAAATATTTGTTTTTATTTTGAAGATTATTATATTTGAGGGTAACATTTTTTAACCCCTAAAAGAAACGCTATAGATAGAACTCTACTTGTAATAACGATAAAACATTTAATTTAGTTTATTAGTAGTGTCTATGGATTTTCAATTGAAAAGTGATCAGGATCTAATCCATCTATATATCGCCGGTGACGAAGCAGGGCTTGTTGAGCTCATCCGGAGGTACCAATCAAAAATTTATACTTCTATTTACCTGCTCGTTAAAGACGAAGCATTGGCCGAAGATATTTTCCAGGATACGTTTATTAAGGTTATTAATACACTAAAAGCCGGCAAATACAACGAAGAGGGCAAGTTTTTACCATGGGTTACGCGTATTGGGCACAACCTGGTGATAGACCATTTCCGCCGCGAAAAACGTGCGCCTATGGTAAGCAACGGCGACGACTTTGATATTTTTGAAGTATTGGGTAACTACGACGAAAGCGCCGAAGACCGCCTGGTGCGCGAACAAACCCACAAGGATCTGAAATCGTTGATACAACTGCTGCCGTCCGAGCAAAAGGAAGTATTAATTATGCGCCACTTTGGCGATATGAGTTTTAAGGAAATTGCAGATGTTACCGACGTAAGTATTAACACTGCCCTTGGCCGTATGCGCTATGCATTGAACAACCTGCGCAAAATGATGCAGACCAAAGAGTTGAGTTTGAAGAATTAGAGGTTTGTTTAAGAGCGGATAAAGATCAGTAAGAAATTAATTGAGCTGCCCTTTGGGGCGGCTTTTTCTTTTTTTGTGGGCTGAAATAATCATTCAATTGCTGCGTTTTATTTGTGTCGGTTAAACACAATGACTGTGTGCTTAGGCAAACATTATCAGGAGGTTAAGCAAGTGAAAAAAATTTCATTTAATTTTCATCTTCATAAAATAATCGCGTTTAACCTTCGTTATTTATCTAAACAAAAAAAGATAGCTTATGGGTGAAACCTTTACAACAAATTTCTACGCGGTCACTAACAAAACTCAGATGAAAGAGTCAGGAACACTTGAAAATCTGGATGCGGACTCAGTGATATTCTATCACTCTATCCATGCCGAATTGGATCTTCTGAAAAAGAAGCCAAAACTGCAAACAATCCACCAGATACTTGATTACTCCAAGAGTTTACGTTAAGTACTACGCACCCCCGAAACTGGTTCATAGATCATACATATTGGCAAGGCCGATAGTTTGATTTATGAACCTTTCTATTTTGGTCCAGTGGTTCATTAGTTCACTTGTTCATTGGTGCTAAGTTTGATATAATTGCATTTGTAATCGCCGGTCCAGATACCAATGAACTAATGAACCAGTGAGCCAATGAACTATGTTGAAATCCGAACGCTACCACCACTTTGTTGAATATTTTTCTAAAAACCAGCCTAACGCGGAGACCGAACTGCATTACGATAATCCGTACCAACTACTTGTAGCTGTTATCCTATCCGCCCAATGCACCGATAAACGCATTAACCAGGTAACGCCCAAACTGTTCCAGCGGTTCCCGGATGCGGTGGCATTGGCTGCGTCGGATGCCGACGAGATATTCACCTATATCCGCAGCGTAAGTTACCCTAACAACAAGGCTAAGCACCTGGCTGGCATGGGCAAAATGCTGATGGAAGTATTTGGCGGCGAGGTGCCTTCCGATCTTGACGACCTGCAAAAACTGCCCGGAGTAGGGCGTAAAACGGCTAATGTAATTGCTTCGGTAGTGTTTGATGCGCCGGCTATTGCCGTTGATACTCACGTTTTTAGGGTTGCTAACAGGCTGGGGCTTGTGCGCGCCAAAACACCATTGGCGGTGGAAAAGCAATTGGTGCAAAACCTGCCCGAAAACACACTGGCCGTAGCCCACCACTGGCTGATATTACACGGGCGGTATATATGCGTTGCCCGCACTCCCAAATGCGAGATATGCCCGCTTACCTGGTTTTGCAAATACTACGCCCAGCAAAACACCGAAACCGCCCTCTTGAAAGCCGAGGCGCTAAAATTGCGCAAAGCAAAAGACTCAAAAAAGAAGAAGATACAAAAAGCAATAGTAAAGGAACTGGTAAAGCGCAGCGTTGATAAAGATAGTTGATGAGTTGTACGAATCTTCATTTTACGTACAGTTCGTACAGCGTTCGTACAGTTTCGTACAATCTCGTACAGTTTCGTACAGCAAAACTGCTTTGTGCAAAATGCAGCGTTTTTCTGCGGTTTTTCGGTGTTTTTCTTTGGTTTAATGGGGGATAAATGCAGTTTTGTCCAAAAAGAGCTGCGTTTGGCGTTTGCACATTTTAGGGCACACCGCGATAAAAAATAATTACTAAAATAATTAGCAATTAATAAAAACATTATTTATATTTGTTTCACGAAAAAAATAGAGATGAGCAATACAGATAAAATGAAGGCACTGCAGCTTACCCTTGATAAGCTGGAAAAATCGTACGGAAAAGGTACCATTATGAAGTTGGGCGAGCAAGCTATCGAGCCAACAGAAGTAATATCAACCGGCTCTTTAGGCCTTGATATCGCTTTGGGTGTAGGCGGCTTGCCAAAGGGTAGGGTGATAGAAATTTACGGCCCGGAATCATCGGGTAAAACTACCCTGGCCATACACGCTATTGCCGAATCGCAAAAGAGGGGTGGCATTGCTGCTTTTATTGATGCGGAGCATGCCTTCGATAGGTTTTATGCTAAAAAGCTGGGTGTGGACGTAGAGAACCTGCTGATCTCACAGCCGGACAACGGCGAGCAGGCTTTAGAAATTGCTGATAACCTTATCCGCTCGGGCGCTATTGATATTTTAGTTATCGACTCTGTTGCTGCATTAGTGCCAAAAGCTGAGATAGAAGGCGAAATGGGCGACTCTAAAATGGGCTTGCATGCCAGGTTGATGTCGCAGGCATTGCGTAAGTTAACCGGCACCATTAGCAAAACCGGGTGCTGCTGTATCTTCATCAACCAGCTGCGCGATAAGATCGGCGTTATGTTTGGTAACCCGGAAACTACTACAGGTGGTAACGCCTTAAAATTCTACGCATCGGTACGTTTGGATGTACGCCGTATATCGCAAATTAAAGATACCGACGAGGTATCAGGTAACCGTGTTAAGGTGAAGATCGTAAAAAACAAAGTTGCTCCGCCGTTCCGTATAGCCGAGTTTGATATCATGTTTGGCGAAGGTATTTCTAAAGCCGGCGAAATTATCGACTTGGGTGTAGAGTATAACATCATCAAAAAAGCAGGATCGTGGTTTAGCTACGGCGATACCCGCCTTGGCCAGGGCCGCGATGCGGTTAAACAACTGATACTGGATAATCCCGAAATGGCCGAAGAGCTGGAACGCAAAATAAAAGCGACTGTTACCGGCGAAGCTTTAGCAGAAGTTTAGTTGAGGATTACGCCGATTAAGGATTGATTTCACCGATTAGGCAGGTTACACCGAATAGGGTAATATACACCGATTGAGGAAGCATTCATTCATTAACGAGTAATTCTGATCCTACTGATTTTTATAATAGCGACAGCTTTCTGATTGGGAGGCTGTTGCTGTTTTATATATAGCGATCATATAGGATTTCGTCTTGGGGATTTCATCCCTGCAGTGTCTTTTCAATACTATTAGGTCAATGTGAGTTCGATTGGTAAAATGACCACTATGAAAGCATCAGAATGGTGATGCGCTCGCTATCTGCCAACGATGCTTTCCTATCCCGCAATTATAATTACCAGTATCCAACCGGTATTTAGCTAGTTCGGCCTCAAATTCTTTGCAGAAATCATTTGACTGAATGATTTGCCCGTTGCTTAAACTTTTTATTTAGTTATCCCGAAATCTCGTTAACTATGTCTATAACACATATTTTACGATAAATTATGTGTTAATATAAATGTTATACATACATTTAATAACTAGTTATAAACCAACATGAAAATATTATTTAACGTACTTATCCTATTCAGTTTATCGGCTGCTGTACATGCACAAAGTGGGCGGTCGGTTTTGGATTTTGATCAAAACTGGACGTTTAACCTGGGCGATGTACCCAACGGCCAAAATGTTGATTTTAAGGATGCCAGCTGGCGAAAATTAAATTTACCTCATGACTGGAGCATAGAGGGTGAATTTAGCAAAGAAAACCCGGCCACAGTGGAAGGCGGCGCTTTACCAGCCGGCATAGGCTGGTACCGTAAAACCTTTACCATCCCGCAAACCGATAAAGGCAAATTGATCTATATTGCTTTTGACGGTGTTTATCAAAAAAGCGATGTATGGATAAACGGCCATCATTTAGGTTATAGGCCAAACGGTTATATCAGTTTCAGATATGAGCTCACGCCGTATTTAAATTATGGCGGTAAAAATGTGATAGCTGTAAAGGCCGATAATTCGTTACAGCCAAATTCACGCTGGTATTCCGGTTCGGGCATTTACCGCAATGTTTGGCTGATAAGCACTAACAAAATTGCCGTTAACAATTGGGGTACTTTTGTAACCACACCCAAGGTAAGCGCCGGCCATGCCGATGTTAACCTAAGCGTTAGCATAAAAAACGCGGCGGGCAATACTAAACTTGCCACTATTGTGAGCAGCATTTATGCCAATGGTAAAGTAGTAACAAGCAAGACCCTTACAGGCGTTAGTTTAAAGGATACGGTTACTACTGTAAGCCAAAATTTCGGTGTTAATAACCCGGTGTTATGGTCGGTTAACAAACCATTCCTGTATAAAGTACAAACTAAAATATTGGTGAATAATGTGGTGGTTGATCAGTATGAAACACCGCTGGGTATCCGTTATTTCAATTTTGATGCGGATAAAGGCTTCAGCCTGAACGGTGTTCCCATGAAAATAAACGGCGTTTGCCAACACCATGACCTGGGCGCGCTGGGCACAGCATTCAATTTGCACGCGTTGGAAAGGCAGTTTAAAATATTAAGAGAAATGGGCGTGAATGCGATACGCACCTCGCACAACCCACCCCCACCAGAGTTTTTAGACCTTGCAGACCGCATGGGCTTTATTATTATGGACGAAGCATTTGACGTATGGCAGATCCATAAAAGGCCTCAGTTTGACTCTCATCTTTTCTTTAATGAATGGCACAAACGCGATCTGACAGATCAGATAATGCGCGATAGGAACCACCCTTCGGTAATGATATGGAGTATTGGTAATGAAATACCCGAGCAAAGAGATACCAGCGCTACACGTATAGCCCGCGAGCTTACCGGCATTATCCATCAACTGGATACTACAAGGCCAATCACTACAGCTAATAGCGAACCCGGCCCCGGCAATAAAATTGTTGAGTCGGGCGCTGTTGACCTGGTAGGTTACAATTACCATAATGGTGAACTTGCCAATTTCCAGAAGGACTACCCGGGTAAAAAATTTATTGGTACCGAAACTGCTTCGGCGCTGGAAAGCCGCGGTGTTTACAATAGGCAGTCCGATACCATACAACGGTGGCCGGGAGGTGGGATGGTTAATGGCAAAAAGGTGAGATGGACCATGAATGCCGATAACACCGTTAACGCTTATGATAATATTTCGGCACCCTGGGGTTTTACCCACGAAGAAACCTTGAAAATATATAAAAAATATGCTTTCCTGTCGGGCCAGTTCGTTTGGACCGGATTTGATTATATAGGCGAACCATGGCCTTACCATTGGCCATCCCGCAGTTCATACTTCGGGATAGTAGATCTGGCTGGCTTCCCTAAGGATGTTTATTATTTGTACCAGGGCGAATGGACCAATAAATCAGTGCTCCACTTATTACCTCACTGGAACTGGCAAGCTGGTAAAGTAGTTGATGTTTGGGCCTATTACAGTAATGCCGATGAGGTTGAACTGTTTTTAAACGGCAAATCGTTAGGTACAAAATCAAAACAGGGGGACAGCCTGCACATTGCCTGGAAAGTAAACTATGAGCCGGGTACCTTAAAGGCCGTATCGCGCAAAAATGGCAAAGTTGTGTTAACCACCGAAGTTAAAACCGCGGGCGCGCCAGCCAGGATAGAATTAAGTGCCGACAGGAGCAGCATACGTTCTAACGATCATGATCTTTCTTTTATCACCGTTAAAATTGTAGATAAGAATGGCATAATGGTGCCTAATGCTGATAATGATGTCAAATTCAAATTGTCAGGAGCCGATAGCTTCCTGGCAGGTGTTGATAATGGAAACCAAACCAGCCACGAATCGTTCAAAGCAGATCATCGTAAAGCATTTAATGGTTTGGCCCTGGCAATTATTGGCGCTAAAAATAAACCGGGTACAGTAACCATAACAGCAACAGCCGATGGCTTGCCTGTTGCATCGTTGCCAATTACTATTAAATAAATCAGTTGGGTACGAAACTTTTTTTGCTTACCACTGCATAGGGCTTGCTTTACTTTGTAAGGCAAGCTCTTTGTTTGGGCACCTGCAACTGAAATGGCCCAGCCCGGGAAAGGCTATAAAAACCTGGTGGGGTTACACTTGCTTAAACCGAACTCACGTTAAGTTAAGATTTTTTATCGCGCAAAGCCGCTAAGGCCGCAAAGTATAAAGCTTAAAATTCTTTGCAAATAGCCATTTTCACGTTCCATCGGAACGTTTTATGATATTAAGCATGCAACGGTCGCGGCTTTCTAAGTGCAACATTTTGTGAGTTAACTTAAATCTATCGAGAGGCCCCGCAGTGACGATAATTATTTTACAAAATAGCAATCAGCGGGCAACTACACGGAATCACAACAGCATCAAGATATTCCTCATTGTAACTTATTTATCCGCAGGAATAGCCCAATAAATACCAACGGAACGGCAATTAAAATAATTTTAAACCATATATTGATATGCCTCCAAAGTTCAATAAAAGAAAAAGTAACATCGCTGCTATTCAGGTTATTCAACCTCCGGTTTAATAATGTAGATTGGTCGTCGGCAACGTCAAGCTCCTTGCGTATTTCATTCACTTTTTCTTTATAAGAGTCCAGATTTTGCTTTGTTGAACTAAACACCTGCTCTAATGATATTTTATCATTATTTATTGCTTCTTCAATGGTTAATTTCTTAATGTGCAGGCTTTGTGACACAGTATCAACTGTATATAACTTCGTGTTAAAAGCTGCCTCGGCATCTTTTAAAGTACCCGCCGCTTTGGTATACTTGTCCCTTGCATTTTCTATTTCTTTTTGAGCCTCATCATAGCGTTGTTGAATGGATTTCACCTGATACCCACTATATACGGCTCCACCTAAGAAAAGCGCCACATTTAGCAATGTTATTGTTAATATAAGGGAAGCGGGTTTGAACCCCAAAAAGACAAAGGCCGCCCGGTCTTGGCTGGGCTCCTCCTCTCTTGGTGCCACTGTTGATAATGTAGGTTCGGCTACTTGATGTGCATCGATATCCGTTAAGCCTATCGGTGAAACATTTAGGTTCATTTCCAGGTTCGGAAAGCTTACAGCCTCCCGGATGTTTCTTTTAACAATCATTTTTATCAAACGCACTATATATTCAACAAATGCAATGCCACCTGATATTTTGCCTGCTATATCAAGAATGATAAGCCCGGTAACCAAAATGCTCCCTTGGTCGAATTGGATATCTGCAGTTATTTGACTTGTAAATCCAAGTTTCTTAATACTTTCGTCAAGCTCTTTTATCGTATTCTGCTCTATCTTCTTTCGCTCATAGTTTAAGTCTCTTAAGGAAATTGGGTTGTCTCCATCGCTGCCGGCGCTAATAATTTCGCCGGAAATTTCAAATAGTAATCTTTTTTGATTTGTTTCTGAAGGTTTCATAATGTGATAAGTTTAAGTGCTATAAATATACCTAATTATGAATAATTATGGTGGTTGAAAGCCAATTAGTTAGCGCAAATTTTGATAGAAATTGTGATGGAAACTTGATAATGGTGGTTCATAAATGGCTGATGGTAGAATAGTGAATTTGCGGGCCTTAAAAATCCCGGTGTAACAAAAATGGCCCGCTCAAACGAGCCGGCCATATTGTAAAGTTGTATTTATCGAAATTACTATTCCGTCCTTTAATCTATCCCTCTGAACAATCTGCTCCAGCGGATCTTGCTAAAGAAACCGGCGTTATCATCCCAGCTCATCCATATAAACAGGGCTTTGCCTACAATATGGTCTTCGGGTACAAAACCCCAGTAGCGCGAATCGGCAGAATCGTGGCGGTTATCGCCCATCATCCAGTAATAATTCATTTTAAAAGTATAGCTGGTTGTTTTTTTGCCGTTGATGAATATCTCGCCGTTTGTAATTTGTAGTTTGTTCCCTTCGTAAACTTCTATTGCGCGGCCGTACACGGGCAGTGTAAGGCTGTCTAGCTTAACGGTCCAACCTTTTTTAGGGATGATGATGGGGCCAAAATTATCTACGTTCCAGTTAAAATCTTTATTTTTTGGGTCGAGTTTATATTTTGGCGTCCCTGCCGGGAACACGGGGTTAAACGGATCTGCCGCGCCGGGTTGTTTAATATTTGGCGTGATAGATTTAATGTTGGAGTAACCCTTTATTTTACCTGCCGACTCCGCCGTCATAGTTGGGTTACCCACGTTTTCGTAGTTTGATACTTTCAGTTCGTCTAAAATGTCAGGGTTTAAATCGGTGCCATTATTTACAATAGTATAATCCAGTTGCGAACCCGGTGGGTTTGGCATTGCCTTGCCATTAACATAAACCTGTGCATGCAGCAAAGCAATAGTATCACCAGGTGCACCCTGGCAACGTTTAATGTAGTTTTCCCGCTTATCAACCGGGCGGAAATACGGCGAATCGGCTTCCATTGGGTAGTTAAATACTACCACGTCGCCTTTTTTTACTTCGCTTAAGCCGGGCAAGCGGTAGTATGGTAATTTAATGCCGTCCCAATAGGCCTTTGTGCCTATTAAAGGCATGGTATGGTGCGCAAACGGGAATGATATAGGTGTAATAGGCGTACGGGCACCGTAGTTAACTTTGCTTACAAAAAGGAAATCCCCAACCAGTAAAGACCGCTCCATAGATGGCGTAGGGATGGTGTAAGCCTCAATAAAGAGGGTGCGGATAACAGTTGCGGCTATTACGGCAAATAAAATAGCGTCGCCCCATTCGCGGGCAGTGCTTTTTTTCTTTTTTTCCGTTTTATTATTCTTGTTCCAGAATTTCCAGTTCATTGTATGTGTGTTGGGCAGTATATTAAGTGCTATAAATTAAAGTTAAACATGTCCTCTACCGAATAAAAACCCTTTTTATCCTGTACCCATTCGGCGGCAAGCACCGCGCCTAATGCAAAACCATTGCGGTTATGGGCGGTGTGTTTAAATTCTATGCTATCCACTTCCGAGTCGTAAATTACGGTGTGGGTGCCGGGTACGCTGTCTATGCGGTGGCTTTCTATCAGTAGCTCGTTGGCTGCCACATTACTATCCTCGGCGGTGGGGGCGCTGGTTAATAAGTTTACCCAGCCTTCTTTACTGTCCAGGTTATCAATAATGCCCTCGGCAATGGTAATGGCCGTACCGCTTGGCGAATCGAGCTTTTGCATGTGATGGATCTCTTCTACCTGTACATCATAGTACGGGTAGTTATTCATCAGCTTTGCTAAAATTTTATTTACGTGGAAAAATATGTTTACCCCAACGCTAAAATTGGTGGCGTATAGCAGGGTGTTGCCGCCCTCTTCGCAATTTTGCTTTACCGATGCCATCATATTATGCCAGCCCGTAGTGCCAACAACAATGGGTACGCCGGCGTTAAAGCAAGCGGTAATGTTATCCAAAACAGTTGCTGGTGTGCTAAACTCAATAGCCACATCGGCCTTTTGCAGGTTTTCGGTGGTTATGTCGTGCTGGTTGTCTTTATCAATTTTCAACACGATCTCGTGTTTACGGCTAATGGCTATCCCTTCGATAATTTTGCCCATTTTGCCGTACCCTAATAATGCGATCTTCATCCGTATAAATTATTGCAGCTTTACTTATTTAAGCGTAAAGGTAATTTTTATACCCGGAATATACGCACTGTTAAAATTTGATGCATACATGGGCTGGCCGATAAGGCCGGGAGTAACTTTTATGGATAGGTCGTTATCAACCGTGTACGAGCTGATGAATTTTGCATCTATATAAGCATCAATGGCTTGTATACCCCAAACGCCCAATACGCCCAAAATACTAAGGTCGCGGTTGCGCAGGTATCCGTCAGATGCATCTGCCAGCGATTGGTAGTCGATATTTTTATACAATTCGTACTCTGCCTGGTATTTGATGTAGGTTGGGTACAAGGCGCTGCCCTTTGCGGGTATGCCACCCGTTTTGCTTATTTTGGCCAGCGCCAAAAATTGCTGAAAATAACCCTGGTTAAAAACTATTGCTGCGCCCAAAAGGCCCAGCCCACCATAAATAAGCGGCACTTTCCAGTACTTTTTATTATACACCTGTCCCCATCCCGGTATCATTAAACTTCGTTTTACAGCAAGGCTGGGGATGTGGGTACTATCGGGGTGGTAAATTTTTTCCTTTTTTATTTTTGGGGCGAAGGAACTGCGTACAACCGTGTCTTTCTTAACAACTGTGGCGGTATCTTTAGCTTTTGCAACCGTATCGGGCTTTTGTGCCATGCAAACCGATACGAAGCAGATAAAAAGTATTGTAACAAGCAGTTGTTTAAGCATAATTTACCAATCCAGCATTTCCAGTATGCGCCCCAGGTCGTCTTCTGATAGGAACGGTATTTCAATCGATCCATTGCCCTGGCTGTTAACTTTTAACTTAACCCTGGTGCTGAATTTCGAGGCCAGTTCGTCCTGTATTTTCTGCATCTGAAACGGCAGCGATTCGGGCTGTTTGCCTTCTTTTTTATGAGGCCCCTGTTGAATTTCGCGGGCCATCTCTTCGGCGCGGCGTACAGACAGGCCTTGCTTTACAATTTGCTGGTGGATAAATATCTGGGTGGTAGCATCGTCTACCGCTAACAAGGCTTTGGCATGGCCCATGCTTATTTCACCATCGCGCAGCGAAATTTGAATGGTAGGCGGTAATTTTAGCAGCCTTAAGTAATTGGTAACGGTGCTGCGGTTTTTGCTTACCCGGTCGCCAAGTTCTTCCTGTTTCAGCTTCAACTCGTCAATCATACGCTGAAAGCTGAGGGCAACTTCAATTGCATTCAGGTCTTCGCGCTGTATGTTCTCTATCAGTGCCATTTCCAGCATTTGCTGGTCGTTGGCGCTGCGTATGTAAGCTGGTATTTGTGTAAGCCCGGCAAGTTTGCTGGCACGCAGCCTGCGCTCGCCCGATATAAGCTGGTAGCTATGCGCATTAATGCGCCTTACTGTAATAGGCTGTATTAAACCTTGTAGCTTTATAGATGCGCTAAGGTCTGCCAGTGCCTGGCTATCAAACTCGGTACGGGGCTGAAACGGGTTTACTTCTATTTCGCTTACTTTTACCTCGCTGATGCTGCCCAGGCTATTGGTTTCTGATACCGGCCCTGTTGGCGTGTTGGTTTTATTATTAGTATTTACGCTTGGCGAATCATTCAATAACGCGCTTAGGCCCTTACCAAGGGCGTTTCTCTTTTCTGCACTCATATGGCTTAAGCGGTTTCTGTAGTGGCCAGTTCTTCATCTTTTACCAACCCATTTTTGCGCACAATTTCGCGGGCAAGGTTTAGGTAATTTACAGCGCCCTTGCAATTGGCATCGTGCATAATTACCGATACGCCAAAACTTGGGGCCTCGCTAAGGCGGGTATTGCGCTGTATTATGGTATCGAAAACCATATCTTCAAAATGCGTTTTCACCTCATCAACCACCTGGTTTGATAAGCGCAGGCGCACATCGTACATGGTTAGCAGTATGCCTTCTATTTGCAGGCTGGTGTTTAACCGGGTTTGTACAATTTTAATGGTATTTAACAGTTTGCCAAGCCCCTCTAACGCAAAGTATTCGCATTGCACCGGTATAATAACCGAATCGGCAGCGGTAAGCGCGTTTATGGTGATCAAACCTAACGATGGCGAACAATCAATGATGATAAAATCGTACTCGTTGCGTATGCTTTCCAAAACCGCTTTCATTTTATATTCGCGGTTGGTTAGGTTTATCATTTCAATTTCGGCACCCACCAGGTCGATATGCGCGGGGAGCAGGTCGAGGTTTGGTGTTTCGGTTTTTTGGATAGCATCGTGCGGGTCGATATCGTTTATGATACACTCGTAAATGCTGTTTTTTATATTGCGCGGATCGAACCCGATGCCTGATGTTGAGTTGGCCTGCGGGTCGGCATCAAGCAGCAAAGTTTTATAATCAAGCACGGCTAAACTTGCGGCCAGGTTTATGGATGATGTAGTTTTCCCGACGCCACCTTTTTGATTGGCCAAAGCTATAATTTTACCCATTCTGTATATTCAAAAAATTAATTAAGCGGTTTATTTAGAACGAAAAACAAACACTTAAATTTTTATGTTTGCATTGTTTTTTATCCGCAACAAAGATACGCAATTATATAATTTAGAAATCCACAGCATTTGCCAACTTACAAACAAAATAGGGCCGGATTTAGCGAATGAGTGTTTATTGAATGCCGGGAATTAGCGAATTGTGGAATGAGTGATTTCTGCATTGCGCCAAAATCCTTCCCTTTTCTTAATTCAAAAATCATTAATTCAGCTATTCACTCGTTGCGCTTATTTGCTCATTCAAAATAAAAACATGGTAACTATCATATCCGGCACCAACCGCCCCAATAGCTCAACCTACAAATTAGCCCAATATTATCAAAAGCGATTAGCCGAAAAGGGGGTGGAAGCTAACCTGTTTTCGTTAACAAGCCTGCCGCCCAATTTAATTGAAACCGACTTATATGGCAAACGCAGCCCCGAATTTGAAAAAATACAGGAAATGGTTAGCAGTACCGATAAGTTCCTGTTTGTTATCCCGGAGTATAATGGCAGTTTCCCCGGCGTTTTAAAGGTTTTTATTGATTGCTGTAGTTTCCCGGAGAGTTTTTACGAGAAAAAAGCTGCGCTGGTGGGTTTATCATCGGGCAAATATGGCAATATCCGCGGTATCGACCATTTTACCGGGATATGCAATTACGTACACCTGCATGTAATGCCGCTAAAAATACATATAGCCAATATCCGTAAGGAGATGGACGAAACAGGTAATTTATTTGAGCCCGATACGCTTAAATTTACAAACGAGCAGGTGGATAAATTCATCAAGTTTTAAAGGCAGCCTGTCGTTCTTCGCTCTTGTAATAACTTTATTAGGTTTATATTATTTGTGTATATTGTTGCCGCCAATTATAAACCTTAACACACGCATGAAATATTTCTATGCACTACTCCTGCCAATACTTTTTGTTTCCGCAACATCGTTTGCCCAAAGTTTTAAAGATGCGTATGCCATTACACAAAAAGGCGATACATTAAGAGGTTTTATTGAGCATAGCGGGCTGGAACACAATCCACACATCGTTAAATTTAAGCCAACGGGAATAGCCGAAGTGCAAAAATTCCCTATTAGCGAGATCCGCTCGTTCGCCTTTACCGGGCTGGAGAAATACGAACGCCATGTGGTAAATATCAGCCTTGATGAAACCCACCAAAATAGATTGGGCCACGGGCGCGATACCACCTTTAAAACTGATACCGTTTTTTTACAAGTGCTGGAAAGCGGGAAATACGTAAAGCTTTACGCCTATACCGACGATATAAAAGCCAGGTATTACACCAGCGATGCTACCAACAGCATACCCACCGAGCTTATATTTAAGGTATACTTTTCTGCCGGAGAGAGCAGCGGCAACAGTAATGCAAAAAGCGAAGTTTCTTACAAAAAACAGCTATCGGCCCTGGCGCTTAAAAACAACAAGCTTACCACGGATATCAAAAGAACGATAGATAAGGCCGAATACTCGCAAACCGCTATGTTGGAGGTTGTGGGTAAAATAAACGATACCCCAAAAGCCGAAACCGCAAAAAAGACAAGCAGCCCAATAGGCATTTTAGGTATTGCCGCTGTAGTTGCTTTTGTAATAATTGTAATTGTAATTTAAGTAATCCGCTATATTTAAACCGATTTTCCTACCCCCCCCCCAAATAATATGAAGCAATTATACTTGTTATTACCCGCCGTATTGATGCTGCCTTTTTTTGCTTTTGCACAAAAGAATTTTAAGCAGGCTTATGCTGTAACCTTAGCTGGTGATACCATAAAAGGCGAAGTGGATTCGCGCGATTTGCATGATAACCCTAAACAAGTAAAGTTTAAAACAGTGGCAAGTAATAACATAAGCGTTTTAACCCCGGATAACACGCAATATTTAGAAGTTGACGGAAAGCAGGCATATCGGCGTTATGCAGGTTTTATTACACTTGACCATATTAGCGAGCAACAGGTATTAAACGAAAGGGACACCGCCATGAGGCTTGATACGGTATTTTTAAAAGTGTTGCAAAAGGGAAGAAACCTCTCTCTTTATTCGTTTAGCGATCATATAAAAACGCGGTTTTACATTACCGAAAAGGATGGTGAAATGCCGGTAGAGTTGGGGTACCGCCTTTACTATGATTCGGGGAAGGTAAACGTATATACGGGCACCGGCCGTACTGTAAACGAAAATACATACCTGACGCAATTGTACAATATTGCCCTGAAGCACAATTTGATGACACCCGATATGCAGCGTATGTTAGAATGGTGCCGTTACACTAAAAGTTATATAATTGAAGTAGTTAATACGATAAACGGCACCAAAAAGAAATAAAAATCATCCAACTCTTAATAATCCTAAGCCCCCTAATTATGAAAAAAATCATCTTGTTATTACTCCCATTATTTTTATTAACAACGCTCTCTTTTGCACAAAGCAATTTTAAACCCGCTTACGTTGTAACCTTAGCCGGCGATACGGTAAAGGGCGAAGTGGACTACCAGGAATGGGGAAGTAACCCATCGGGCATCCGTTTCAGAACGGCGGATAACAAAACCCACAACTTTACTACCGCCGACATTAAATATTTTAACATTGATAAGCTGGATATTTACCAGCGCTATAGTGGCCCTATTAGCCACGATGAAACCAACAGCAACCGCGTAATTGGCGGCCGCGATACCAGTTTTACTGTGAAGGATGTATTTTTAAAAGTATTGCAAACCGGTAAAGTGGTAAACCTTTACGCTTACTCGGATGCCATAAAACCACGTTATTTTTACAGCGACCCCAATGCCGGTGATGCCATACACGAGTTGGTTTACCGCATTTATACCAATGGCGGATCTACCGAGATCCAAAAAAGCAATACCACAGTAGAGGCAACTTATTTGCAGCAGCTTACTGCAATAGCCTTAAAAGCAAACCTGCTTGATGACCAATTACAGGGATTATTGGAAGGTGCAGAATACACACAATCCGCGCTTCTTAAAATTACCACCGCGCTAAACGGGTATACAAAAGCACAACTTGCCATAAACCAGCCCGGCGGCAATAATGATAAATTTGACCTTTATGCCGGGCTTGGCCTGAATGCTACTACTATTAAATCGTATGACGAGTTTGATAAACCCATAGGCAGCCCTTACACCTCTGTTTTACCAAGGGCAGTTTTCGGTTTAATTACTTATTTAAATCCTAATACCCGCAGGCTGCAGTTCTCGGCCGAGTTTTCGGCAACGGATATAATGTACAAAAACTCGTACGGTAACACAAACTACAGTGTAAATCAACTGGGAATAACTTTAGCGCCGGCAATTGCTTATAATATTTACAATGGCAGTAACTTTAAATTTTATGCCGGGCTTGGCATCGGGCTAAGTAAGTACACGTATTTAAGTAAAAAGTTTTTCCGTAACGACGGCACTGCAATACCTATGAACTTTTTCCCCTTCGTATTCAGCAACTTTAATAATGTCATCATTTATAAAGTTGGGTTTTTATTGCATAAAAACATCCAGATATACGGAGAGCACTTATCCGGCGACCCGCTTTCGCGCTTCAGCCTGTACAGGTTTTCGCAATCGAGCAATAACTTCGGCATAAACTATATTTTAGGGAAACAGAAATAACTACCTCACCAGCAACACCCAGCCTGATAGCTGCGGAGCGCCGTTCTTCAGGTCGATAACATAGTAGTAGGTGCCGGCGGGCAAGGGCTTGCCTTTGTAAATGCCTGCCCATGGTTTTTTATAGCCGATATCGGTATATACCTGCTGCCCGTTTTTGTTATAAATGGCAATAGTGCTTTCAGCATAAGTTTCCAACGCCTCAATGTTCCAGATGTCGTTGGTGCCATCGCTATTGGGCGAAAATGTATTGGGGATAACAACTTTTTTATAAACCCGCACAAATACCTTATCCTGTGCGGTAAAGCAGCTATTTAGCGCGGTGACAGTAAGGGTGTAGGTGATGTCATCCGGCGGGGTTGCTGTTGGCGTTGCCGAGGTAGGGTCGTCCAGGTAATCGGCTGGCGACCAGCTATAACTTAGTATGTCGCCGGTAGCGCCGCCATCAAGTTTAACGGAT
>NZ_CAMLOV010000003.1 GCF_946481715.1 uncultured Mucilaginibacter sp.
ATTATGGCGGCTGGGACTGGTTTAAAAACGGCGCCGAGTTTTTATGGGCGAGCGAAAAAGACGGATGGCGCCACTTGTATCGGATTAGCCGCGATGGCAAAAAGCAGAAATTGATAACGAACGGAAATTATGATGTAATGCAGATAAATGCCGTTGACGAGAAATCGGGCTATGTTTATTTTTCGGCTTCGCCGGAGAATGCAACGCAGAAATACCTGTACCGTACCAAATTGGATGGCAGCGGCAAAGCCGAGCGCTTAACACCCGCTACCCAACCCGGCACCCACGAGTATGATGTATCGCCGAATGGTAAAGCAGCTACACACAATTTCTCTAACTATTACACCGAAGGCACAAACGAAGTAGTATCCTTACCGCAGCACAAAACCTTTAGCGGCGATGAGAAAGTAGCGAAAGCGATAGCCGCCTCGGCCGATGCCAAAGCAAAATCGAACGTGGAGTTTTTTAAAGTAAAAACAGAGGAAGGTGTAGAAATGGATGGATGGATGCAAAAGCCCGAGAATTTCGACCCCGCCAAAAAGTACCCCGTGGTATTGTTTGTTTATGGCGAGCCATGGGGGCAAAACGTAAAGGATGAGAACGGTACCACCTATAACTTTATGTACACCGGCGATATGGCGAAGGATGGTTATGTCTACATGTCCATTGATAACCGTGGTACGCCTGTGCCAAAAGGGCGCGAATGGCGTAAATCTATCTATAAAGGCATCGGCACCGTCAACATCCGCGATTTGGCGCTGGGTACCAAGCAATTGTTAAAGGAACGCAGCTACCTGGATACCTCGCGCGTAGCGGTATGGGGTTGGAGCGGCGGCGGGTCGTCAACCTTAAACCTGATGTTTCAATACGGGGATATATTTAAAACAGGTATTGCCGTTGCGGCGGTGGGCAACCAGCTTACTTACGATAATATTTACCAGGAACGCTATACCGGCGTACCGGTAGACGAGGCCAGCCGTGCTGCGTTTACAAAAGGCTCGCCCATTACCTATGCTAAAAACCTGAAAGGCAACTTGCTTTATATACATGGTACCGGCGATGATAACGTGCATTACACCAATGCCGAGCAACTAATAAACGAACTTGTGAAACACAACAAACAGTTCCAACTGATGCTTTATCCAAACCGCACCCATGGTATATCCGAAGGCGCGGGAACAACTACGCATTTGCGCACCATGTATACCAACTATTTAAGACAGCATTGCCCTCCGGGAGCGAGATAGGAAACTTTTATTTCTTTAACACAAAGGCCACAAAGATTGGCATAGTGGGTTAACACAAAGGCCACGAAGGCGAAGTAAGAAAACTTCAAAACCTTTGTGGCCTTTGTGTTTAAATAACCACTAATCCAATCGCCTACAAAACAAAAAAGCGGCCTTTTTACAGACCGCTTTCCAGTTGATTAAATTTATTAGGGGGGTTATAATCCAAATTCGGCTTTTACTTTGTCTACGTAGTCGAGTTTTTCCCAGGTAAATAGTTCTACTTCGCGCTCCAGCTTGCTGCCATCGTGTGCGTTAAAGGTTTTTTTAACGGTGATGCTTGGCTTGCCAAAGTGGCCATATGCAGCGGTTTCGCTGTAAATAGGGTTACGCAGTTTAAAGCGGGTTTCGATAGCATATGGTGTCATGTTGAAAATAGCTTCTACTTTTTTAGCTATTTCGCCATCGTTTATGCCAACTTTAGCAGTGCCGTAAGTGTTTACGTAAATACCCATTGGCTGCGCAACGCCAATAGCGTACGATACCTGTACCAATACCTCGGTGCAAACACCGGCAGCTACCAGGTTTTTAGCAATATGGCGGGTAGCGTAAGCAGCAGAACGGTCAACCTTTGATGGGTCTTTGCCGCTAAATGCACCACCACCGTGTGCACCCTTGCCACCGTAAGTGTCCACAATAATTTTACGGCCGGTTAAGCCGGTATCGCCATGCGGGCCACCAATAACAAATTTACCGGTTGGGTTAATGTGGTATTTAATTTCGTTGTTAAAAAAGTGCGCGTATTTAGGGTATTTTGCTTTAACGCGAGGGATAAGGATGCTGATGATATCATCGCTTATCTTTTTCAGCATGGCTGTTTCTTCATCAAAATCATCGTGCTGGGTAGATATTACAATAGCATCTATACGTTGCGGGGTGTTATCGTCGGCATACTCTAAGGTAACCTGCGATTTTGCATCCGGGCGAAGGTATTTGATCTCACTATTTTCGCGGCGGATAGCTGCAAGCTCTATTAATAAAGCGTGAGCAATATCTAAAGCCAATGGCATGTAATTGTCGGTTTCGGCGGTAGCGTAACCAAACATCATACCCTGGTCGCCGGCGCCTTGTTCTTCGGGTGCCTTACGCTCAACGCCCTGGTTAATATCAGGAGATTGCTCGTGAATTGCCGAAAGCACACCGCAAGAGCTGCCATCAAACATATACTCGCCTTTGGTATAACCAATTTTGTTGATCACCTCGCGGGCAATTTTCTGCACATCAAGGTATGCCTTAGATTTTACTTCGCCGGCCAAAATTACCTGCCCGGTGGTAACCAAGGTTTCGCAGGCAACCTTCGAATCGGGGTCGAAAGCTAAAAAGTTATCAATTAAAGCGTCGGATATTTGGTCGGCAACTTTGTCCGGGTGCCCTTCTGATACAGATTCTGAAGTAAATAAATATGGCATATTTTTTTTAAAATAAACGTTAAAACCGAAAGTATGGATTTATTTGAAACTTGTAAAAAGAGAAGCAGGTATTAGCACTTTTTTACGTGGTTGCAATATGTACAAGGCAGGCCCGGCACAATCAAATCAGTCCACTTACGCGGGGCAAAAATAAAACAATTTTTCACAAAGCCGAAAATACATTTACTTTTGCCCGCTGTAAACTTATATAGTTGAAAAGGAAAGCGTTATTTATAATAAACCCGGTATCGGGAGGGAAGCGGAAAGACGGGGTGCCGGAACTTATTAATAAGTATATCGACCATTCGGCTTTCTCGTATAAAACCATTTTTAGTACCGGCGTAAAGCACGCACGTGATGTGGCCCGCGAACAAGCCAAGTTTTACGATATCATTGTTGCCGTTGGTGGCGATGGTACCGTTAACGAAGTGGCCTCGGCAATTGCGGGTACCGATACCGTACTTGGCGTTATCCCCTATGGCTCGGGGAATGGATTGTCGCGCTTCCTGGGTGTGCCCATGAATGCTGAAGGGGCCATAAAAGCACTAAATACCGGGCGCACCATTAACATAGATGCCGGTAAAATGAACGGCAAATGGTTTTTTAACATGGCAGGTATGGGCTTTGATGCGCACATTAGCCATGTGTTTGCGCAGGGCAGCAAAAAACGCGGGTTTTTTAGCTATTTAAAATCGTCGCTGCAAGAGGTGGCTAACTATAAATCGCAAACCTACCAACTCCTTATCGACGGGATTGGATACGAACGCGAGGCTTTTATGCTAAGCCTGGCTAATTCATCGCAATACGGCAATAATGCGCATGTATCGCCCACCGCGTCGGTACAAGATGGCCTGCTGGATGTGTGTATCATCAAGCCATTCCCTTTATACCGCTTTCCGGAGATGGGGCTCCGGATGTTCACCAAAACATCCGAAGGAAGCAAATACGTAGAGATAATAAAAGGCAAACATATTATTATTAAACGCACCCAGCCCGGTCCTATCCATTTAGATGGCGAGCCAAGAGATGCGGATGTTGATATAGATATAAATATACTGCCCGGCGCGCTGCGGGTAATTGTAGGCGATACCTATAATAAATAAGGAGTATGGCGAAAAAGAATTTCACAGGTATTATGTACTCTACCGATCCTGATTTTCAATACCAGGAAGAGGGGGACAATGTGCGGGAAACCCTGCCGCCGCAACAGCAAAACCTCAAAATATACCTCGACAGGATAAAAGGGAACAAGCTGGTAACCCGTATCAGCGGTTTTATTGGTGCCGATGCCGATTTAGAGGCTATTGGCAAAAAGCTAAAAACCAAGTGTGGCGTAGGTGGCTCTGTAAAGGATGGCGAGGTATTACTGCAGGGCGATTTTAGAGATAAGGTGCTAACCTTATTGCAAACCGAGGGGTTTAAAGCCAAAAAGGCCGGCGGATAATCCGTCCCCGGCAATTTCAATTTATTTTTTTGAGGTAAAAGCGGCATCAAACCCAAGTTGGTAGCGTTGGGAAGTTGTGTTTCAACTTGTACCAACTTGTACATACCTGGGTTTGCCTCAGCAACGCAAAGTTTTTTACTTTAGTTTTCGCAAAGGGCTCCGGCGTTAATTGCGTTTGCGCAAACAACAGGGCGGCCCTGTTGTTGTACGTTTCACATCATGCGCAATAGCAGGTGCTTGTGTGTTAATGTGACACATTGACTGTTTGAAACAAGGCAGTGAGTGTGCTTTAGACACCAATATATCAGTTTAGTTACACATTTTTGTGGCTTGGCGCTTGCTATTATTAAAAAAAATGGGTTGTATTGTAAAATATTATTTGGCAAAAACACAATTTATTGGCTTAATAGCGTTATGTATTACCATTTTGCAAAACGGTTAATACGGCTATATTAAATTATTATAAAGAATTACATAAAAAGTTTTTTTAATTCATTTAAATTCTATTTTTGTTATTCGCTTCACACGCACACATTTTTATTAACTTATATTATAAACAAAACGAAAACTAAAAATTAAAAAGTAATGGCAAACGCACCAACAAAACCAACTACCCCTGTTAAGAATGAAAGCTCAAGTGCATCGGGCGCATTTGCAACTTTGACCATCCCGATTTGTATAGCCGTAGCTGTGTTAATATACATGTTTATATTAGGAGATGGCAGCCACTACAAAGGAGGCGACCCAGAGAACGACGTTAACCCTGGCGATTACTTCGGTATTATCCACAAAGGTGGTGTTATCGTGCCTATCATTATGTCGTACCTTTTAATGGTTATCGTATTTTCTATTGAAAGGGCAATCGTTATCGGTAAAGCTTCGGGCACCGGCAACGTAGATGCTTTCGTTAAAAAAATCCAGGCGTTCTTAAACGCAGGCAACATTGATGCTGCAAGCGCAGAATGCGACAAACAAAAAGGTTCGGTAGCAAACGTTATCAAATCAGGCTTGAAAAAATACCGCGAAATGGAAGCAGAGCCAAACCTGGATGTTGACCAAAAAACTTTAGCTATCCAAAAAGACATTGAAGAAGCAACCGCTTTAGAAATGCCAATGCTTGAGCAAAACCTTACCATCATCGCTACTCTGGTATCAATCGGTACATTAACCGGTCTGTTAGGTACGGTAATCGGTATGATCAAGGCCTTCGGTGCGTTAGCAGCTTCTGGTGCTCCAAACCAATCGGCACTTTCAAACTCAATCTCTGAGGCACTTATCAATACTGCATTAGGTATCGGTACTTCTGCTATCTCAATTGTAATGTACAACCTGTTTACTTCTAAGATAGATAAATTGACTTACGCTATCGACGAAACTGGTTTCAGCATCGTTCAAACATTCGCTGCATCGCATAAAAACAGCAAGTAATAAAATATTAGTGCTTGTTTCCACGTTATAACAAAATATAATTTGGAATTAATTTGAAATTGTAACACTTAATATTTAATTTTACAAAATGCCAAGAGTAAAAGTCCAAAGAAAAAGCACCTCGATAGATATGACCGCCATGTGCGACGTAGCTTTCCTGCTGCTTACCTTCTTTATATTAACCGCAAAGCCAAGAACAGAGGATCCTGTTCCTGTGGATATACCGGCTGCTACAACAGAGATACCAATCCCTGATGATAACATGCTGATGTTGACTGTGGGCCAGGGCAAAGTATTTTTCTCTGTTGATGGTAACGATATACGCAAGCAAACTCTTATCCAAATGGGCGAAAAGTACGGTGTTACTTTCACTCCGGAGCAGCAGGTGAAATTCTCGGGATTGCCAATATTTGGCGTACCGTTGAAACAACTGGGCGGTTTCCTTGATTTGGATGCAGAAGGAAGGAAAGCTTTTCAACAAACCGGTATCCCGCACGATACAACAGCCAATAATGAATTGTCTGACTGGATCCGCGAAGCCCGCCGTGTAGATGTAAGCTTACACAACCGTGCATTACGTATATCCATAAAAGGGGATAATAAAGAAGAGTACCCAACTATCAAAAAATTGATAGGTGTTCTTCAGAAACAAAAGATAAACAAATTCTCTTTGATCACAACGATCAAATCGGAGCCAAAAAAATAAACAGATGGCAGAATTAGATACCTCCGGCGGGGGTAAACATAAAGGCGGAAAGGTCCGCAGTAAAAAAGCCTCTACACGCGTGGATTTAACCGCGATGGTGGATTTGGCTTTCTTGCTCATCACCTTCTTTATGCTTACCACTACGCTATCGAAACCCAAGGCAATGGATTTAGCCATGCCAGATAAGGACGAGAAGCAAACCGACCAGTTAGCCGTTGCGGCCTCCCGCTCGATGACGCTTTTATTAGGCGCCAACAACAAAGTGGAGTGGTTTATAGGCGAGCCGGGCAAATCGCAGCCTACTACCGAAAATTTCGGTAAAGATGGTTTGCGTAAAACCCTTATCGAAAAAGGAAAAGAAATTCAACAAACAACAGGTAAATACATGGTTGTTCTTATTAAACCAAGCGATAAGTCAAACTACAAAAACGTAGTTGATACGATTGATGAGATGAACATCACCGGTGTACAATCCTACGCTATTGTTGATATCCTCCCGTCAGAGCTTGAGCTGCTGAAAAGGGATGGTAATTATTAATTGTAAATTAACGGTATAAGATAATGTTCGGATCAAAATTAGACATACTAAACCAGCAGTGGATAGACGTTGTGTTTACAGGCCGTAACAAAGCTTATGGTGCATACGAATTACGTAAGGAGAACCCTCGTCATACCAACAAGGCCCTTATAATTGGTGTTGCAATATTTGTTTTTGCTATATCCTTTAAAACCATCCTCAATAAACTTGAGGGGTTTATTCCAAAGGCTGACGAAAAAGTGAAGATCACAGAAGTGGTACTTCCTCCGCCGCCGGTTGATGAAACCAAAAAACCACCACCGCCGCCACCGGAACCACCAAAACCGAAGGTTGACCAGGTGCGTTTCCCGCCTCCGGTAGTAAAACCAGATAACGAGGTGCGCGAAAAAGAACCGCCAACCGTAAAGGAACTTGAAGTTGCTGACCCTGGACAAAAAGACCAGAAAGGCGACCCAAATGCCGATATCAAAATTGACGAGCCTGTAGGTAACTCTGATGTAAAACAAGTGGTTGAGGAAAACCCTAACCAGATTTTTACAGCGGTAGAGCAACAACCAACTTTCCCGGGCGGCGATGCCGGCTTTGGTAAGTATTTAGGTAAAGCTATCCGTTACCCTGCTGTTGCACGCGAAAATAACGTACAAGGCCGCGTAATTTTAACATTTGTTGTTGAACGCGACGGGTCTTTAACGGATATCAAGGTAATGAGAGGTATAGGCAGCGGTTGCGACGAAGAAGCAGTACGCGCTTTAAAAGCATCTCCTAAATGGAAACCAGGTATTCAGAATGGCCGTCCGGTTCGTGTACAATACAGCGTACCGGTAGCATTTGCCCTGTCTTCAGAAGAGTAATTTAATGTTACCAGATAATAACGAAAAGCAAAAATCGCCCAAAAGGCGGTTTTTGCTTATTTTAGGAGCAGTCACATTTTCAATTTTTATTGCTATGGGGCTGATGTTTATATTTTGGGATGGTTTTTTCCCTAAATTAGTTAAGCCACAACGGACAATTTTTGGAGCGGTGGTAATTCTTTACAGCGTTTTGCGCTTTTCGCGCTATTTAAGAAAGGACCCAAACGATGAATAAATTGAGGGCCCTGGTGCTGGGTTTAGCAACTATTTTTATTTTTCAGGGCTGCCAGGAAAATAAAAAGGCTAAAAAAGCAGTTATACTTGACGGCTTCACGTCGGGCACAATGGTTTTTGCTGCCGATGAGTCATTTTCGCCAATAGTGGGCGAAGAGGAATACGTATTTAAAGCGCTTTACCCGGATGCGAAGCCGGTGATAAAATACACACCCGAAAGCGAGGTAGTGAACGCGCTGCTTAATGATAAAGTGAGGGTGGCAATAATTGCCAGGGAACTGGATACTACCGAGGCCGGTATTTTAAGAAGAAGGGCCTTAACGGCGGATGTTGTAAAGTTTGCCGTTGATGCGGTAACCATTATAGTAAACCGTGCTTCGAACGATACGCTAACCTCTGTAAAAGAAGTTATTAGTATGCTTAACGGCAAAGCTAAAACCGATAAGAATATAGTTTTCGATAACCCAAATTCGAGTTTGGTAAGGTATTTGAAGCAAATATCGGGAAATAAGGATTTTAAGCAGAAAAATATTTATGCCTTAAAATCAAATAAAGAAGTTATCAAATACGTGAGCGAACATCCGGATGCAATTGGCATTACCGGGTTCGCCTGGCTAAATGATCCGGATAAGGATTACGCGGACGCAGTAGATAAGGTGAAAATAGTTGGGATTAAAGATGAGAGCAGCAAAACTGCGCCAAACGAGTACTTTAAACCATCGCAGACAACGCTTGTCCAACATACGTATCCGCTAAGCAGATCGCTGTATATAATTGATTGCACAGGCAGAAAAGGATTGGGTGCAGGCTTTGCATCTTTTTTAGCCAGCGAGCGTGGACAAAGAATAATACTAAAATCGGGGCTGCTGCCTGATTCTATCCCCACAAGGGAGATAAATATAACACATTAAGACTATATACTAAATAAGAAGAAACTAAGATGAAAATGATCAGTAAAATAAGTAAACTAATATTGGCACTGGTACTTGTAGGATCGTCGGTTTTTGCACAGAGTTTAGAAGATGCAAAAAAAGCGATAGATGCCGAACAATATCAGAAGGCTAAATCGATGCTTAAAAACCTAACGGTTACGCAGGCAACTAAGGATGAGAACTTTTTTTACCTGGGATGGGTTTATATCCTGCAGGATTATACCGACTCTGCAAAAACTGTATTTAATAAAGGGATCTCAGTAAACCCCAAATCAGCTTTAAACTACGCTGGTTTAGGTGTTGCAGCATTTGTTGATAAAGACAGGGCAACCGCCACTACCAATTTTAACCAGGCTACTACATTGGCAGGCAAAGCCAGCCAGCCTTACGCTTATGTTGGTAGAGGTTACCTGATGGCTCCTGTAAACGACAGGGTGGCCCCTGCCGATGCCGATGCCGCTATTGCTGTTTTAAATAAAGGCAAAAGCCTAAATGCGAAGGATGTGGATGTATTGCTGGCGTTGGGCGATGCTTACCGTACACAATCAAAAAACACCGAGGCTTTGAATAATTACCAGGCTGCGCTGGAGCTTAACCCTAAATTAGCTGCCGCTAAAGTTGCTACGGGCGTTATTTGGAAATTCGCTAATAACTTTGAGTCATCTGAAACTGAATTTAAGGCTGCTTTAGCTATCGACCCAAACTATGGCCCTGCATACCGCGAGTGGGCAGAAACTGACGTAAGGTGGGCATTATCAGACCCTAAAGTGGCATCTTTAAAAGTTAAAGAAGCTACCGAACAGTACCGTAAATACTTAGCGTTAACAGATATGTCTGAAGAATCGCAGTTGCGTTATGCTGACTTCCTTGTGTACAGCGGCGACTGGAAGGCTTTGCAGGCTGTTGCTGCTGAATTAGCAAAAACCTCTAAAAACCTAAAAGTTCAACGTTACTTAGCATACGCAGCTTACGAGAATAAAGATTACCCTACTGCGCTATCTGCTATCAATATCTGGATTAGTAAAGCCGATCCAAAACGCGTTATCGCTCGTGATTATTTGTACCAGGGCCGTGCACAAATTGCCTCCGCACAAGATTCATTGGGTATCGCTTCATTACGTAAAGCGGCAAGTCTTGACACTACGCAAACAGATGTTTACGGTGAAATAGCGAAGTCGTTTTATCGCCAAAAGAAATATGAGGAAGCAGGTGATAGTTATAGGCAAGTTACTACCAAGGGAGGCAGAAATGTTAAGCTTACTGATTATTTTTACGAAGGTATAAGTTACTATTTCGCGTATGACCCAAAGAAACCTAATGCCGATTCTTTGTTAACCAAAGCAGATTCTGCTCTTAGTTATGTAAACCAGAAGAGCCCAACAACAGCTGACGCTTACTTATACCGCGCCTACATAAACGATTTGAAAGAAAAAGACCGTAATAACATATCGGGCCTGGCTAAACCATTCTATGAAAAATACATAGAATTAGTAATGGCCAAAGGGGTTCCGGATGAGAAAGCAAAGAAAAGCTTAGCTACAGCTTACGCTTATTTAGGCGCTTATTACGAATTCAAAGAGAAGGATGATGCCAAAGCAGCGGAAAATTTTACCAAAGCCAGAGAAAACGATCCTAACAATAATCAGGCTAAGGCATACTTTACCCGTAAAGGCGGCGCAGCAAAAGGTAAATAATATTTATAATTAAATGTGAAGGGGTTGTACTGTATAAGTACAACCCCTTTTGTTTTACTTAAATAGGATCAGTAGATGCACAAACGTATCTTTTCCCATTCCCTAAGTCTGGAAGGGTGATACACACCTCTGTTGCCGAGCAACCTTCGCAGCCTGCTTTAGCCACCCCACCAATAACCAGTTTCATTTCTTCTCTTGACAATTTTTTTTGATTTTTCATAAAACATTAAAATTAATCAGATTACGCCCTGATATTAAGCGGCATGAATTATCAAAGTACATACTTCTTTACTTTGCAAAGTATCCTTTTATTGGGGGAGAATTTGTTATGTGCTGAAATTGATACTGGATTGGGGAGATCCAAATGGCTTATCTCAAAATTATATAATAAATTAACAATTACAACGAATCCTGTGATTATATTTGCAGCATGGAATTAAAAAGTTTACCAAGTGATTTTCTTCCAATCATATTCCAGATGCTGGTGGCGCTTGGTTTTGTGGTTACTACCATGTTTGTTACCCACAAAATAGGCCCAAAGCGCGTCACTAAAGACAAACTTACCCCTTTTGAGTCGGGTATAGAGGTTATTGGTAACGCCCGCACGCCAATGTCAATTAAATACTTCCTGGTAGCCATCCTGTTTGTGCTGTTTGATGTGGAGGTAATTTTTATGTACCCCTGGGCGGTTAACTTTCGCGAGTTAGGTAAAGATGGGCTGATAGAAATGTTTATTTTTATGGCAACGTTGCTTGCCGGCTTCATTTATATTATTAAAAAAGGGGCGCTGAATTGGGATTAGTTTAGACTGATTCTAAATACATTGCCTCGCCTTTCTTAGTGTACTCGTTACAGCGTATTTTATTTAAATTTGCAAATCAGCTCTGCTGATGGGTTTATTTTATTTGATTAAAATTCATGAGTGATATTCAAATAGTTGAGGCTCCTGCCGGTGTAGAAGGATCGGGCTTTTTTGCCACATCGCTCGATAAGGCAATCGGAGTAGCACGTGCAAATTCGTTATGGCCATTGCCTTTTGCAACATCATGCTGCGGCATCGAATTTATGGCAACTATGGCCTCCACATACGATTTGAGCCGTTTTGGAGCTGAGCGGTTGAGCTTTTCGCCGCGCCAGGCCGACCTACTGATGGTAATGGGTACAATCTCTAAAAAAATGGGGCCTGTATTGAGGCAGGTTTATTTGCAAATGGCCGAACCACGTTGGGTTATGGCTGTTGGTGCCTGTGCATCAAGTGGCGGGATATTTGATACTTATTCTGTTTTACAAGGTATTGATGAAGTTATACCCGTAGATGTTTACGTACCGGGTTGCCCTCCGCGCCCCGAGGCGATAATAGACGGTTTTATGGCCATACAGGAATTGGTGAAAACCGAAACATTGCGCCGCCGTAACGAACCTAAATACCAGGAGTTGTTAGCTAAATATGGGATACAATAATGGGTAAGATAGCTAACGAAGTTTTAATTCAAAAGCTGGGCGGTAAATTCCCAGGCCAGGTTGCAGAGTTAAGCCAGGACTATGGTTTGCTCTCGGTAGAAACAAACAGGGAGCAAATAAGCGATGTGCTTGCCTATTTAAAAAACGACCCCGAGCTTAAATTCATATTCCTTACAGATATTACCGCGGTTCATTACCCGGAGCTGGAGAAGCCCGTTGGTGTAATTTACCACTTGCACAGCTTAACTACAAATACCCGCATTCGCGTAAAAGTGTTCCTTTCTGCCGATGACGTGCATATCCCTACAGCTACTTCGCTATGGGAAGGCGCCAATTGGATGGAAAGGGAAACCTATGATTTTTATGGGGTGATATTTGACGGGCACCCCGACCTGAGGAGAATACTGAATGTTGATGACATGACGGTGTTCCCGATGAGGAAAGAATTCCCGCTGGAAGACCCTAACCGTATTGATAAAAAAGATTACTTTTTCGGAAGATAATGTATAACCATCCCGTATATACCGATAACGACCCGCAAACCGAGCATTCTACGCTCAACCTCGGCCCAACCCACCCGGCCACGCATGGCGTGTTCCAAAACGTGTTGGAAATGGATGGCGAAAGAATTGTTAGCGGCGTATCAACCATAGGCTACATACACCGCGCTTTCGAGAAGATTGCCGAGCATCGCCCTTTTTACCAGATAACACCACTTACCGATAGGCTTAACTATTGCTCGTCGCCCATCAACAATATGGGCTGGCATATGACGGTGGAGAAGCTTTTGGGCATCACCACACCAAAACGCGTAGATTATATGCGTGTTATCATCATGGAGCTTGCCCGTATTACCGACCACATTGTTTGTAACTCTATATTAGGTGTAGATACTGGTGCATTAACGGGCTTTACCTATATGATGCAGTACCGGGAGTCGGTATACGAGATATACGAAGAGATCTGCGGCTCGCGGTTAACTACCAACATTGGCCGTATAGGCGGGTTCGAGCGGAATTTTAATACCATCGCATTTGATAAGATCCGCAATTTCTTAAAAATATATAAGGTAGGTTTAAAAGAGTTCGAAAGCCTTTTTAACCGCAACCGCATATTTGTTGACCGTACCCGTGGCGTAGCTGCGGTAACAGCGGAAGACGCGTTAAGCTACAGTTGGACCGGCCCTATATTACGTGCTACTGGCGTTGATTACGACGTAAGGGCCATGGAGCCGTATTCATCATATGAGGATTTTGACTTTGAAGTACCGGTTGGCGATAACGGCGACGTTTACGCCCGCTTTTTGGTGCGCAACGAAGAAATGTGGCAGAGCATGCGTATAATAGAGCAGGCGCTGGCAAAATTAGAGAAAGAACCATCAGATATATTCCACGCGGATGTGCCGGCATTTTACCTGCCTCCTAAGGAAGAAGTATACAATAATATGGAAGCTTTGATCTATCACTTTAAAATTGTGATGGGCGAAGTAGAAACCCCAACTGCCGAAGTTTATCACTCTGTTGAAGGTGCAAACGGCGAACTTGGATTTTATTTGGTTAACGACGGCGGCCGCTCGCCATACCGTTTGCATTTCCGCAGGCCAAGCTTTATCAACTATCAGATGTACGCACCAATGAGCCGCGGCATGCTGTTATCTGATGCGATTATTAACATGAGTAGTTTAAACGTAATAGCAGGAGAATTAGATGCTTAGCGTACAGGATACCAATACACCGGTAACGTTTTCGCCGGAACTGACAGCAAAGTTTGCAGATGTGGTTAGCCGTTACCCTGTGGGTAAACAGAAATCGGCCTTGTTGCCTATACTGCATTTGGTGCAGGCAGCATATGGCTGGGTAAGCGCACCTGCGATGGATGCCGTTGCCGAATACCTGTCTATCCAACCGATAGAGGTTTACGAGGTAGCGTCGTTTTATACGATGTACTTTTTAAAGCCGCAGGGCAAGTATATGCTTGAAGTTTGCCGCACCGGCCCCTGCGAAATAGTAGGCGCTACGCCAATAATGGAACATATAGAAAAAACACTTGGCGTAAAAGAAGGCGACGTAACCGAAGATGGCTTATTTAGCTGGAGAGGTGTTGAGTGCCTGGCAGCCTGTGGTTTTGGCCCAGTATTGCAAATTGGCCCTGAGTATACTTTTTACGAGAACCTAACTGCCGATTCGGTTGATAAATTGATTGGTGATTTAAAAGCAAAGGCGAACAACTAATGGGACGCAAACTTTTACTCGAACATATTAACGTACCCGGCATCAACACTTTTGATGTGTACCGCTCTAAGGGTGGCTATGCAGCCGTGGAGAAAGCCTTGAAAACTCTTACACCCGAAGAAGTGGTGGAAGAGGTTAAAAAATCGGGCTTGCGCGGCCGTGGTGGCGCTGGTTTCCCTACCGGGATGAAGTGGAGCTTTTTGGCCAAGCCCGAAGGTGTGGAACGTTACCTGGTTTGCAACGCCGATGAATCTGAGCCCGGTACTTTTAAAGACCGTTTTTTGATGACCTATATCCCTCACTTATTGATAGAGGGAATGATCGTAGCCAGCTTTGCGCTTGGTGCAAAAACATCATACATATACGTTCGCGGGGAAATGATGCCGCAGATACGCATACTGGAAAAAGCTATTGCCGAAGCAAAAGCAAAAGGTTTTTTGGGTAAAAATATTTTAGGGACAGATTATAGCCTGGAGCTTTATGTACAACCCGGCGGCGGCGCCTACATTTGCGGCGAAGAAACCGCTTTGTTAGAGTCATTGGAGGGCAAGCGCGGCAATCCAAGGATAAAGCCACCATTCCCGGCTATTGCTGGCTTGTATGGCTGCCCAACTGTGGTAAACAACGTTGAATCAATTGCGGCTGTTGTGCCTATCATTAACGATGGCGGCGAAGAGTATGCAAAAATTGGCATTGGCCGCAGTACCGGTACTAAACTGATCTCAGCTGGTGGTAACCTGAAGAAACCCGGCGTTTACGAAATAGACTTGGGCTTACCGGCCGAAGAATTTTTATACAGCGATGAATATTGCGGGGGCATTGCCAATGGCAAACGCTTAAAGGCGGTTGTTGCGGGTGGTTCATCTGTACCAATTCTTCCTGCCAACCTATTCTTAAAAACAGTTAACAATGAAGCACGGCTGATGAGCTACGAGTCATTGGCCGATGGCGGTTTTGTTAGTGGTACAATGATGGGTTCGGGCGGTTTTATCGCTTATGACGAAGACCAGTGCATTGTGCGCAATACCTGGAACTTTGCACGTTTTTATCACCACGAAAGCTGTGGGCAATGCTCGCCATGCCGCGAAGGTACCGGCTGGATGGAAAAGGTTTTACACCGCCTGGAATATGGCCACGGTAAAATGAGCGACATGGACCTGCTGGTTGATGTATCTAAAAAAATTGAAGGAAATACCATTTGCCCGCTGGGTGATGCTGCGGCCTGGCCCGTTGCCAGTGCCATACGCCACTTTAGGGACGAATTTGAATGGCACGTAACAAACGCCTACGAAGCAACCACACGTAACTATGGGATAGCGCATTATGCAGACCCTTTGAATGCGGTTGTTGCATAGATAAAATACTAACGACTAACAGAAGTCAATGAAAGTTACAATTGATAGTATAACAATTGAAGTAGAGCCAGGAACTACTATCCTAAACGCCGCGAGGATGATAGGTGGTGATATCGTTCCGCCTGCTATGTGCTATTACTCCAAGCTGGAAGGCAGCGGCGGTAAATGCCGTACCTGTTTGGTACAGGTAAGCAAGGGCTCTGAAAAAGACCCGCGCCCTATGCCAAAGCTGGTAGCAAGCTGCCGTACCACTGTTATGGACGGTATGGAGGTGAAAAACATATCTTCCCCGGAAGTTATTGAAGCGCGTAAAGGTGTGGTGGAGATGCTTTTGATAAACCACCCGTTGGATTGCCCGGTTTGCGACCAGGCCGGCGAATGCCACCTGCAAGACTTGGGTTACGAACATGGTGCTGCCAAAACCCGCTACGAATTCGACCGCCGCACGTTTGAAAAAATTGACATAGGCGATAAAATACAACTGCACATGACGCGTTGCATCCTTTGCTACCGTTGCGTGTTTGTTGCCGACCAGATAACCGACCACCGTATCCACGGTATCCTAAATCGGGGCGACCACTCCGAAATATCCACCTATATCACTAAAGCGGTTGATAATGATTTTAGCGGTAATGTAATTGATGTTTGCCCGGTAGGTGCATTAACAGATAGAACCTTCCGATTTAAGAACCGCGTATGGTTTACCAAACCGGTAGAGGCCCATCGCGAATGCGAGAACCCTAAATGCTGCGGTAAAGTAACGCTGTGGTATAAAGGCGAAGATGTTTTGCGCGTGACTGCACGTAAAGACGAATATGGTGAAGCAGAAGAATTTATTTGTAATACCTGCCGTTTTGATAAGAAGAAAACTGCTGATTGGGTAATAGAAGGCCCACGCAAAGTATCAAACAAATCGGTTATCAGTTCTAACCACTACGATACGCTTATGCCATTGCCGGTTGTAAAAACCAACCCGCTGTTGCAGCAAGCCAATAAAGAACAATTTGAAAGGGAGACACGCCTGTAATGGAATTAGCAGAAATAGGTATAAAATTCGCTTTGGTAGCTATCATTTTTGGTATTAGCCTGGTGGTGGCTATGTATTCTACTTATGCCGAGCGCAAAATAGCGGCATTTTTTCAGGACCGGGTTGGCCCTAACCGTGCAGGTCCCTTTGGTATTTTACAGCCATTGGCCGATGGTGCCAAGATGTTTTTGAAGGAAGAGATCATCCCGACCAACGCAACACCGTTTTTATTTATAGTTGGCCCATCGTTGGCTATTCTAACCGCTTGTATCGGCTCTGCTGTTATACCGTGGGGGCAAAATATAGTTATCGCAGGTAAAACAATACCGTTGCAGGTTACTGATATTAACGTAGGCATCCTGTACATATTCGGCGTAGTATCATTAGGCGTATATGGTGTAATGATAGGCGGCTGGGCATCAAACAACAAATACTCCCTGTTAGGCGCTATCCGCGCGGCATCGCAAAATATCAGCTACGAAATTTCGATGGGGCTTTCTATTATCGCATTATTGCTGGTAACCGGCACCCTTAGCCTTGGAGAAATTGCACAACAGCAACACGGCTGGCATTGGAATGTGATTTATCAGCCGGTAGGTTTTATCCTGTTCCTGATATGTGCCTTTGCAGAAACTAATCGTACACCGTTTGACCTGCCCGAGTGCGAAACTGAGTTGGTTGGCGGTTACCACACCGAGTACTCTTCCATGAAGTTGGGTTTTTACCTTTTCGCAGAGTACATCAATATGTTTATTTCATCGGCAGTAATGGTAACCTTATACTGGGGCAGCTATAACTATCCGGGCATGGACTACATGAACGAATTATTGGGTACAACCTGGGGGCCATTATTTGGTTTCGGTGTAATGTTCTTTAAAACGTTGCTGTTCATTTTCTTTTTTATGTGGGTGCGCTGGACTATCCCGCGTTTCCGCTACGACCAACTGATGGACCTGGGCTGGAAAGTATTGATACCTTTGGCCATTGCCAATATTGTTATAACCGGTATAGTTATTACTTTTTTTAAATTATAAGGTAGTTGATAATGGAATCATTAAGTAATAAAAAGAAAGTTTTAGAAGTAAAGCCGCTCAATTTTTGGGAACGTGCTTACCTGCCTGCTATTGCAAAAGGGTTGAGCATTACCATGGGTCATTTCTTTAAAAAACCCGTTACTATACAATACCCCGAACAAAAACGCGAGTTCTCTGAAAACTACCGTGGCTTGCACTCGCTTAAACGCGACGAGAACGGTGCGGAGCGCTGTACGGCTTGTGGCCTTTGTGCATTATCGTGCCCTGCGGAAGCCATTACCATGACCGCCTCTGAGCGCCAAAAAGGCGAAGAGCATTTATACCGCGAAGAAAAGTACGCTGCTGTTTACGAGATAAACATGCTGCGCTGTATTTTTTGCGGCCTTTGCGAAGAAGCCTGCCCTAAAGAGGCGATATATTTGGATGGCGATATCGTCCCTTCGGATTACCTGCGCAAGGATTTTATTTACGGTAAAGACAAATTAGTAGAAGCACCTTTAAATCAATAACAGAAGTTTTATACCTTTGCCCCACTATTACAAGGGCAAAAGTATATTGTAAAATATAAACATGCATACATTTTACTTCATCGCGTTTTTATCTGTATTTTTCTCAATACTGGTTATTTCTGCAAAGAACCCGGTGCATAGTATCCTGTACCTCATCCTTACGTTTTTTACATTTACTATTCACTATATTTTAATGAATGCCCAGTTTTTGGCCATCGTAAACTTTATTGTTTATATGGGTGCCATACTGGTATTGTTTTTATATACACTGATGCTGATCAACCTCAACAAAGAGAGCGAACCGGTGAAGCCATTTATGGTGAAACTTGCCGGCGTTGTTGGAGCGGGAATTTTAATGGTAGCATTAGTATCCTCATTAAAGTCATTAGGTGCATCGGCGCCGGTAGTATTGCAAAACCCCAACCTTGGGCTGGTAAAAAACCTGGGGAAAGTTTTATTTAACGAATTTTTATTGCCGTTTGAAGTATCGTCGGTATTGCTGTTATCGGCAATGGTGGGCGCTGTTTTACTGGCAACCAAAGACCCTAAAGAACCAAAAGCAACCATCTGATGAACAGTGTAGCCAATACCATTCAAGCGGTGCCGCTTAACCATTACATATTATTAAGCGCTGTAATATTTTCTATCGGTGTTATGGGTGTGCTTCTACGCCGCAATGCCATTGTGATATTTATGTCGGTTGAGTTGATGCTTAACTCGGTTAACCTGCTTCTCACCGCATTTTCGGTTTACCGTGGCGACGCGGCCGGACAGGTTTTTGTGTTTTTTATTATGGCACTTGCCGCTGCCGAAGTTGCAGTTGGGCTGGCCATAATAGTAATGATATACCGCAACACCAATTCGATAGATATTAACGTATTGAACAGGTTGAAATGGTAAGTCCGGTTTCGGATTTCGAATTTTCAATTTCGGATTTAACAAGATAATAACGTACAACGGAAAAAATGAATCAATATATCTGGCTTATTCCTATACTACCTTTGGCCGGTTTTGTTATAAACGGACTGGGGCGTAACACCCTGTCGAAAAACGTTATTGGCGCTATTGGCAGCTTGCTGGTACTTGTTGCCTTTGGGATAAGTTTAGCTGCTTTCTTCCAGATAAAACAAACGGCTACTCCAATAAACGTTACATTGTTTAACTGGATAAGCGTTGGCGATATAAAAATACCTTTTGCTTTCCTGATAGATCAGTTAAGCTCTATAATGCTGTTGATCATTACAGGCGTGGGGTTCCTTATCCATCTGTATTCTGTAGGTTACATGCACGATGATGCCGGCTTTGGTAAGTTCTTCGCGTACTTAAACCTGTTTGTATTCTTCATGCTGCTGCTGGTAATGGGCAGCAATTACATTATTATGTTTATTGGCTGGGAAGGCGTGGGTTTATGCTCGTACCTGCTCATCGGTTTTTGGTATACCAATGCCAGCTATGCCGATGCCGCCAAGAAAGCATTCATCATGAACCGTATTGGCGACCTTGGCTTTTTACTCGGCGTGTTTTTATTAACAGCCGTTTTTAAAAGCGTAGAGTTTGCTACTATTTTCCCAAAAGCAGCCACGATGGTAAGTGGGGACATGTTCTTTACTGTAGTCACTTTGTTACTGTTTATTGGCGCGATTGGTAAATCGGCGCAGTTGCCGTTGTTTACCTGGTTGCCCGACGCAATGGCCGGTCCAACACCGGTTTCGGCGCTGATACACGCGGCTACCATGGTTACAGCAGGTATCTATATGATTGCCCGCTCAAACGTACTCTTTTCAATGGCACCCGAAACAATGGAGGTTATTGCGATAGTGGGTTTAACAACCGCCTGCTTTGCCGCGCTGATAGCCCTAACACAAACCGACATTAAAAAGGTACTGGCCTATTCAACCGTATCGCAATTAGGCTACATGTTTTTAGGTTTGGGCGTTGGCGCTTATACCGGCTCATTCTTCCACGTATTAACCCACGCTTTCTTTAAAGCGTTATTGTTCCTGGGTGCAGGCTCGGTTATACACGCCATGAGCGGCGAACAGGATATGCGCAAGATGGGTGGCTTAAGCGGTAAGATCAAGATCACATTTGCTACCATGCTCATTGGTACTATTGCCATTTCAGGGATACCGCCGTTCTCGGGCTTCTTTTCAAAAGATGAAATCTTAGCAGCGGCATTCGCACACAGCACTACCTTTTATGTGGTGGGGGTATTTACAGCAATGCTCACTTCTTTCTACATGTTCCGGATGATGTACCTTACTTTTTGGGGTAAATTCCGCGGAACGCACGAACAGGAGCACCACCTGCACGAATCGCCACCAAGCATGACCATCCCATTGATAGTATTAGCGATATTATCTATTATCGGAGGTTTCATAAACGTTCCTACGGTGCTATGGGGGCATCACGAGTTGGCCGACTTCCTTGCTCCTGTATTTGAAGATACTGCAAAAATTTTGGGCGAGCACGAGTTGAGCCATAGCACAGAAATTACTTTAATGCTGATATCGGTTGGGGTAGCTTTGGTAGCCATGATTTATGCATATGTTAAATATGTAAAAGGTGGCAGCCTGCCGGTATCTGATGAAGAAGAGCGCCCGGCACTGGCGAACCTTTCCTACCACAAGTTCTATGTTGACGAATTGTACGACACCATCATCCGCAAGCCGCTCGATTTCCTTTCGGAATTTTTATATAACATAATTGAAAAATTAGGTATCGATGGATTGGTGAACGGGCTTGGCAAAGGCACAATAGAATCGAGCAAAGGCTTGCGCTTGTTGCAAACGGGCAATGTGGGCTTTTATATTTTTATGATGGTAGTAGGTATAGTGGCCATTTTGATATACGGGATAACTAAAATATAAAACAATAGCGTTTTTAACATATAAAATGACGGTTAGCATTTTACTTTTTTTACCGATAGTAGCAGCGCTTGTAGTATTGCTGTTTAAAAACGAGATGGCAAAGCATGTTGCTATGTTTTTTGCCATTGCCGAACTGGCTATTGCCTTATATTTTTTAAGTGGCTTTGTCCCCGATGCTTCCTTACAATACGGGATTGATGTACCTTGGATAAAACAGTTCGGTATTTATTTTAAAGCAGGTATCGATGGCATTAGCATGATAATGGTATTGCTTACCACAGGGCTTGTGCCGCTTATTATCCTTACAACTTACCAGCACGAATATAAAAATGCCAAGGCCTTTTACGCCTTGATATTGTTTATGCAGGCGGGGTTGTTAACCGTGTTCACGGCTTTCGACGGCTTTTTATTTTACGTTGGCTGGGAAGCTGCGCTGATACCCATTTACTTCATATGCGCATTATGGGGTGGCGAAAACCGCATCCGCATCAATATTAAATTCTTTATCTACACGTTCGCGGGTTCGTTATTTATGCTGATAGGCATTATTTACCTGTACCTGCAAACGCCCACCAAAGATTACGACCTGCAGCATTTTTACGACCTTAGCTTAAGCCCGGCCCACCAGTCGTGGGTGTTTTTAGCTTTCTTTGTAGCATTTGCTATTAAGATGCCGATATTCCCTTTCCACACCTGGCAGCCCGATACATATACCGAAGCGCCCACCGGCGGCACAATGATGTTATCAGGCATTATGCTAAAAATGGGTATCTATGGCGTTATCCGTTGGCTGATACCAAATGCACCGCTTGGTTTTTTAACGTGGGTTAATGTTGCTGTTATACTCTCTATCATTGGCATTGTATACGCATCGTTGATAGCGTTTAAACAAATAGATGGTAAACGTTTGGTAGCTTACTCCTCAATTGCCCACGTAGGCTTAATTGCCGCCGGTATTTTTGCCTGGAACATATACGGTGTGCAGGGGGCGATGATACAAATGATAAGCCACGGCATCAACGTAGTAGGGATGTTCTTTATATGGGATATCATCAGCCGGCGTTTAGGTACCCGTGATATTAGCAAACTTGGCGGTATAGCTAAAGTAGCTCCGCATTTTGCGATAGCTTTTTTAATTATTGTTTTAGGCACGGTAGCGTTGCCACTAACCAACGGTTTTGTAGGGGAGTTTTTATTGCTGAGGGGTGTATTTGCACGCGGGCTTTATACCGCAGCAATTGCCGGTACAACCATTATATTGGGCGCGGTATATATGCTGCGCATGTACAAAAATGTAATGCAGGGCGAATTGAACGACCTTACCGCAACCTTTACTGATATTAAGGGCTCTGAGAAATTAGCACTGGGTATTATCTGTGCACTCATCATCGTTATTGGCGTTTACCCGCAACCTTTGTTACACATTTCAGAAGCATCGGTTACCAATTTGGTTAATACCGTAAGCCATAAATTTATTACAACGAAATTTTAAAGTACAGATATAATAAGCTAATGAATACTTTAATCATCATATCTGTTTTACCTATTGTGCTTTTGTACATGGGTTTATATAAAGCCCAAAAGGCACTGCTGCCGGTAACCATTGTTGGTATGCTGGTTGCTGCGGGCGCTGCAATAATGCAATGGAACGATAACGCACAGCCAATTTATCATGGCATGATGCTGTTTAATAATTTTTCTATTGCATTTTCAGTAGTGAGTATTGTATCTACTATCCTGATCTTAATGCTCTCTAAGGGCTATTTCGAAAAGATAAGCAACCATATCGCAGAGTATTATGCTATTATTTTATTCTCGCTGGCCGGCATAATTGTGATGGTTAGCTACCATAATTTAACCATGCTGTTTGTGGGCATCGAGATCATGTCGGTAAGCCTTTACATATTGGCGGGCATACGTAAAAATGATTTCGCATCAAACGAAGCAGCCTTAAAGTATTTCCTGATGGGGGCGTTCTCCACTGGTTTCTTGTTATTTGGCATAACACTGGTGTACGGAGCCTCCGGTTCGTTCGACCTTGATGGCATCCGCGAATATGTAGTAACCCACTCACGCAACATCGATCCGATATTTTATACAGGGGTATTATTAATTATTGTGGGGCTTTGCTTCAAAGTTGGCGCCGCTCCTTTCCATTTCTGGACGCCCGATGTATACGAAGGTGCCCCTTCGCTTATTACCGCCTACATGTCTACGGTAGTAAAAGCTGCGGGTTTCGCCGCGTTCCTGCGTTTGTTTTCTGCAAGCTTTAGTACAATTGCTTCGTTTTGGTCGCCGGTGTTACTGGTTATTACCATCATTACTTTATTTATAGGTAACATCACCGCCTTATACCAGCAAAGCTTTAAACGTATGCTGGCGTTCTCCAGTATATCGCATGCCGGCTACCTTATGTTTGCTATTGTAGCGTTAGGCGCAGCATCAGCAAATTCGGTATTTGTATATGCTACTGCTTATTCCATTGCATCCATTATTGCGTTTGGCGCATTGGTACTGGTAAGGCAGCAAACCGGCAGCGATAACTTTGAAGGCTTTAACGGACTGGCGCGTAAAAATCCGTTCCTGGCATTAGTGCTTACCATAAGTATGCTCTCTTTAGCGGGCATCCCTTTAACCGCAGGCTTTATGGGCAAGTTTTTTATGTTCTCCGGCGCATTGCTTCAATACAAATATGTGATGGTTATTGTAGCGGTAGTTAATGCTATCATCAGTATTTTCTATTATTTCAGGGTTATCATTGCTATGTATTTCCGCAGTGCCGAACGTAACGAGGTAATTATCCCGGCTTATTACAAATTCGTTTTAGGCTTTGCTGCACTGGTTACTATCGCAATAGGCATTTACCCGGCATTTATATCCACCCTTATTTAATTTAAGGCTCAAAAATTTTCCACATAATATTTGTAGTTTTACGGATATAGCTAATGGAAAATTTTTGGGAATACCTGCGAACTTTAACCGAAGCCGAATCCATTATAAGCAGTGGTGGTTTTTACCTTTTGCTTATTGTAGTATTTGCCGAAACGGGGCTATTCTTCGGTTTTTTTCTCCCCGGCGATTATCTTTTGTTCCTGGCGGGCATACTAAGCGCGGCCGGCATTATACAAGTGCCTATTTATACATTGGTACTTTCGCTGATCGGAGCCGGCATCCTTGGTAACTATGCAGGCTATTGGTTTGGGTATCGAACGGGGCCTGTACTCTTCAGTAAAAACGATTCTTTGTTTTTTAAAAAGCGTTATATTGCGGTAGCCGAGGAGTTTTACGACAAATACGGCGGTATGGCTTTGATTTTAGGCAGATTTTTCCCTATAGTTAGGACATTTGCCCCTATATTTGCAGGCGTTGTAAAAGTTGACATTAAGAAGTTTACTTTATATAACATAATTGGCAGTTTTGCCTGGGTAACTACATTAACACTGGCCGGGTATTTTTTAGGCAGGCGCTTTCCGCAACTGAAAGATTACCTGCAGTACATTGTAATTGGCTTAATAATAGTAACAACCGTTCCGCTGATATTTGCTTTTGTTAAAAAGAAACTTACAAAAGCAGGTAACAAGGAACAATAACAAATATACATACATATACCAAATGAGCACACAACATCCATGGCACCAGGTTTCTCCGGGCGAAAATATTCCTGAAATAGTAAATGCGATAATTGAAATACCAAAAGGGTCTAAAGCGAAGTATGAGATAGATAAAGAATCAGGTTTGTTAAAACTCGACCGGGTTTTATTCTCCTCGGTAATGTACCCTGCAAATTATGGCTTTATACCGCAAACCTATTGCGATGATAAAGATCCGCTGGATATATTGGTGCTTTGCTCTATTGATGTTTACCCCATGAGTATTATCGAAGCAAAAGTAGTGGGCGTGATGCACATGGTTGATAACGGCGAACAAGACGATAAGATCATCGCGGTAGCAAAAAACGACATGTCGGTTAATTATATTAACGATTTGAACGAATTACCTCCACATGCCATGACCGAGATTGTACGTTTTTTTAAAGACTATAAAAAATTAGAAGGCAAAAACGTCACCATCGAGCACTTGTTGGGCGTACGTTACGCGCACAAAGTTATCACCGAAGCCCTGGAATTGTATAAAACTACATTTCCTGTTTACCAATAAATAATTAATGGACCCCGCGCATTTAGAGATCAACGGCTTTTATATAATCGCAACCATATTTTTGGTGCTCCTTAACGGCTTTTTTGTGGCTGCAGAGTTTGCCATGGTAAGGGTGCGTGGTTCGCAAATAGAGCTTAAAGCAAAAAGCGGAAGCGGTGTAGCAAAAGTCGCCCGCGGCATACTGCATAACCTCGATGGTTACCTCGCGGCAACCCAATTGGGTATTACCATTGCCTCACTGGGGCTTGGTGTTGTTGGCGAGGGGGTGGTTACCAATATCGTACTCCGCGGCTTTTTAGCGGTAGGGATCACCTTGTCTCCCGGCTTTAATACTGCTGCGCATATTGTGTCTTTTGCGGTAATTACTGTTCTACATATTGTGTTCGGGGAACTTGCGCCAAAATCCTTAGCTATACAAAAATCCGTCAGGACTACGCTTGCCGTTTCGGTGCCATTGCAATTCTTCTTTGTTGTATTCAGGCCGCTCATATGGCTGCTAAACGGTTTCGCGAATTTCATCCTGAGGCTTATGGGCATCACCACGCTGGAAGGTGGCGAAGCGCACCACAGCTCCGAAGAATTGCAATACCTTTTAGAGCAGGGCAAAGAAAGCGGCGCCTTAGATTCCAATGAGCACGAATTGATTCAAAACGTTTTTGATTTTAACGAACGCGTAGTGAAAAACATCATGGTGCCCCGTACAAAGATCTCTGGCATAGAGGTTGATACGCCAACAGAAGAATTACTGGAGATACTTATAACCGAGGGCTACTCCCGTATGCCGGTTTACGATGAGGTGATAGATAAGATCATTGGCATTGTACACGCAAAAGACGTACTACCTTTGCTGGCCCGTAATGAAGCAATAGTGCTGAAGGATATCATCCGTAAGCCCTACTTTATCCCCGAAACAAAAAAGATAAACGACCTGATGGCCGAACTGCAGCAAAAGCGCATCCAGATAGCTATCGTATCTGACGAGTTTGGCGGCACAGCAGGCATGGTTACATTGGAAGATATTGTTGAAGAATTGGTTGGCGAGATACAGGATGAGTTTGACGAAGAGAAACCGATTGTTGAAAAAATAAACGAACGCGAATTTGTAGTTAACGCATTAGCGCCCATCTACGACGTAAACGAGCACTTGCCACACGACCTGCCCGAAGACGGCGATTTTGATACCGTATCGGGCTGGTTGGGTGATATTTTCGGTAAAATACCGGATGTAGGCGAACAAAAAGAATCTAACGGGTATAACATCACGGTACTAAAAAAATCAGACCAGAACATCGAATCGGTAAAGCTGGAGTTGCTGATAAATGAGGAAGATGCGGTAGATTTACATTAGTAATTTTACTATGCAGCTTTTTTATACCCCAGGCATCGATCCAACCCTCTCCCAGTACTTTTTAAGCGAGGAAGAGAGTAAGCACGCCGTGCGCGTTTTGCGTTTGGTTAATGGCGATGCCGTTACCTTAATAGATGGCAAAGGCGGTTTATACGATGCGGAAATAAAAGATGCGCATCCCAAGCGCACCATCCTGCAAATCAATTCGGTAAAAACAGAATTTAACAGGCGCAACCATTACCTGCACCTGGCGGTAGCCCCCACAAAAAACATCGAGCGTACCGAGTGGTTTCTCGAAAAAGCTACCGAAATTGGCATTGATGAGGTATCACTGATCATCTGCCAGCGGTCTGAACGGAAGGAGGCAAAGGTGGAGCGGCTGAATAAGATCATCACCTCGGCCATAAAGCAATCAATAAAAGCTTACCATCCTGTTTTAAATGAAGCCATACCCTTTAATCAGTTCCTGAAGAAACCATTTGATGGGCAAAAGTTTATTGCCCACTGTGCCGATGGCGGAAAATTGGCGCTTGCACAATCTCTTATTAAACAAAGCCGTTATTTAATACTGATTGGCCCCGAAGGCGATTTTAGCCCTGCCGAAATAGATATGGCTTTGCAAAACGGATATAAAGCCATAACTTTAGGTGAAAGCCGCTTGCGTACCGAAACTGCCGCTTTGGAAGCCTGTTTCGAGGCTAACTTTTTAAACCGGATATGAGAAAACCTGTTTTTGTTGTTGCTGCCCTGGCGCTGTTGTTATGCATCAGCAGCTTTAGCGATCCATCCTATAAAATGGGGAGGATAAAATACAATGGCGGCGGCGACTGGTATGGCGACCGTACCGCACTGGCTAACCTTATAAAATTTTGCAACGATAATCTGAAAACAAACTTTCAGCCCGAAGATGAGACTGTGGAAGTAGGCAGCGAGGAGCTGTTTAACTACCCTTTTACGTTCATGACAGGGCACGGCAACGTAATTTTTAGCGATCAGGAGGCCCAGAACCTGCGTAAGTATTTAACCGGCGGCGGCTTCCTGCATATCGATGATAACTACGGCTTCGATAAATTCATCCGCCCGCAAATGAAAAAGGTTTTCCCTGAGCTTGAATTTGTGGAGTTACCTACTAACTACGCCATTTATCATCAAAAATATAGTTTCCCCACCGGGCTGCCCAAAATACACGAACACGATGGCAAACGCCCGCAGGGCTTTGGATTGATATATAAAGGCAGGCTGGTTTGTTTTTACACCTACCAATGCGATTTGGGCAACGGCTGGGAAGACCTGGGCACCTATGCTGGCGACAGCCAGCATAGCCGCTTAAAAGCCCTACAGATGGGGGCTAATTTAATACAGTATATATTTACTAAGTGAGATGTACAAAATAAAGGTTAACAATAAGCACGATTTTGAGGTGGACAGGCAAGCCAGCGGCCTGTTGGTAAATGACACACTCGTTGATGCAGATATAAGGCAATTGAACGCTACCTTGTACCATATCATTAATAACGATGCATCTTATAGTGCCGAGGTGGTTAGCTTTAATAAGGAAGAAAAAACCGCCGAAATAAAGGTGAACAATACGGTATATACAATATCCGCAAAAGACCAGTTTGATGTTTTACTTGATAAAATGGGCTTGAGCAATTTAAACGCTGCCAAAGTAAGCGAGATTAAGGCACCTATGCCCGGCTTGGTACTTAAAATATTTGCCGAAGTTGGGGCCGATGTAAAAAAAGGGGATAATCTTTTTGTATTAGAGGCAATGAAGATGGAGAACATCATAAAATCACCGGCGGATGTTAACGTTAAGGCAATTAAAATTAAACCGGGAGATAAAGTAGAAAAAGGGCAAATATTAATGGTGTTTTAACACGCATTTTTGCGCAATAGAGCGCCTGTTTGAAAAAACATTAACAAAAGGCATAATTTATTATGCCTTTTGTTGCTTTTGTGCTTTTTTATTGTGAACTTAAACTTTCAATTCACTTAACTAATATAGCATGAAGAAAATTCTACTCTCATTCCTGCTGTTATTTACCTCCATAACATTTGCTTTTAGCCAAAATAGTGTTGTTACAGGTAAGGTGACAGACCAGAAGGACGGTTCAGCGTTACCGGGAGTAACCGTAACCGTTAAAGGCTCTCCCAGCATTGGTACACAGACTGACATTAATGGTAAATACAGCTTGTCTATACCGTCAGGAAAAACCCTTGTATTTAAATTTATCGGTTATAAAGATGTCGAAATAGCAGCAACAGGCAGCGTTGTCGACGCTTCCCTGGCAACCGATTCTAAAGTACTGTCAGAAGTTGTGGTGGTTGGTTACGGTACGCAAAGCAGGCGGTCGTTAACCGGTTCGGTATCTAAAATAAAAGGAACAGATATCGAGAACATCCCGGTTCCAAGTTTAGAATCAGCCATTCAGGGTAGGGCACCGGGTGTGTATATTCAGGCACAAAACGGTAAATTGGGCCAGGGTATCCAGGTTCGTATCCGTGGTGCATCTTCTGTATCTGCCGGTAACCAGCCATTGTATGTGGTTGATGGGTTGCCCATTACTGTAAACGATTTTTCGAGCAATGGAGCATCAACCAACCCTCTGGTGGATCTTAACCAGAACGATATCGAATCGATCGACATCTTAAAAGATGCTTCTGCCGCAGCTATCTATGGCTCGAGGGCATCTAATGGTGTGGTTTTAGTTACAACAAAAAAAGGTAAATCTGGCGATACAAAAATTACTTACAACCAGTATTACGGTTTTAGTAAGCCAACAGGCGAGCGTAAGTTTTTAAATTCCGAACAGTATGTAACAATGCTTAGGGAAGCGGGCGCCGCGGGCGGTTATTCAACCGCTTCGGTAGAAGCAAGGTTAAAAAGATACGCAGCAGGCAGCGATAATTACAAAACTTATGATGTAAATACAAACTGGCAGGATGCAGTAACCCAGCACGCGCCGGTACAAAATTATAATTTAGTATTATCGGGCGGTACCGATAAAACTAAGTTCTATATTTCGGGCACCTATAACGATCAAAAAGGGTTTTTAATAGGTAATGCTCTTAATCAGTACAGCTTGCGCACAAACATAAGTAACCAGGCAAATAAATGGTTAGAATTTGGTGCCAATTTAAGCGTATCGCGCACAAAAAACTATCGTTTGTCTAATGACAACCAGTTTTCAACGCCGGAGCAAATTGTGGCGCTTTCGCCAATTACACCGCTTATCGACCCACGTAGTGGCTTATTAAGTGGTGTGCTGGATCCTACAACAGGGGCACCAAACACAAACTTCCCTATTTATTACAATCCGCTGATCGATTCGCAGAACAGCTATTTTAACACCATCGATTACCGTAACCTTGGTAACGTGTTTGCACAGATAAAGCTGCTGCCATCGTTAAGTTTTCGGTCAGAAGTTGGCGTGGATATACTAAACTCAAGCGAGGATAGCTACTCTGGCAGTTTAACTGCCCGTAACTCCGGCACATCAAACGGGTCCGGTTTTAACTCGTCGGTAACAGCAACAAATTTCAATACAAACAACTTCCTGCAATTTATACAGAATTTTGGGAAGAGTAGTTTAAACGTTGTTGGCGGTATGAGCTATCAGCGTCAGCAGAACGATCTTAACTCCATCAGCGGTAACCAGTTTCCGAGCGATGCTTACAAAAAGTTAAACAGCTCTGCCGATATTACCGGTGCATCAACAACATCTGATGCTTATTCCTTGCTTTCGTATTTTGCCAGGGCGAATTATAGCTACAGCGATAAATATTTATTGTCGCTAAGTGGCCGTATAGATGGTTCGTCTCGTTTCGGCGTTAACAACCGGTATGGCTTCTTTCCGGCAGGATCGGTGGGATGGGTGGTTTCGGAAGAAGAATTTATGAAGAGCCAGCAGTTGATATCGGAATTGAAATTTAGGGCTAGTTATGGTATAACCGGTAACTCCGAGATTGGAAACTTCCCTTCACGCGGATTGTTCGCTGCCTTTGGCTATGCGGGTATTGCCGGTGCAAGGCCAATTCAACTACCTAACCCTGATTTGAAATGGGAAACCTCGGCAACAACCGATCTGGGTTTAGATATAGGCTTTTTTAATGGGCGTTTATCCGGCCAATTTGATGTTTACTTAAAGAAAACCAAAGATCTGTTGTTAAACGTACAGGTGCCTGCTACCTCTGGTTTTACAACCATTACCCAAAACCTGGGTAAGCTGCAAAACAAAGGGCTCGAAATACAAGTAGATTCTAAAAACCTTGTTGGCAAAGTAAACTGGAGTACCAGTGTTAACTTCTCCATCAACCGCAACAAAATTACCGATATAAAAGGCCAGGTAATTACCGGAAGCGGCGATGCGGTTAACAGGGCATTTGAAGGCCAGCCTTTAGGTGTATTTTACACTGTTGAATTTGCCGGTGCAGATCCTGCGAATGGCGACGCACTCTATTACAAAAACACCGACAATGGCGATGGTACCCGCGACCGTGCCACTACCGCCGATTATAATGAAGCAACACCTGTAGTTGTTGGCAACCCTAATCCGGATTTCATCGCCGGTTTAAACAACACAGTAAGCTATGCAAATTTCGATTTTAGCTTTTTATTACAACAAGTGCATGGTGTTGATATTTACAATGGCGGCGGGCAGTACATGTCTGTTGGTTTTAACAATGGTGCGGATAACCAAACCGTCGACCAATTAAAAGCATGGAAAAATCCGGGAGATATTACCCAGGTGCCGCAAGCCCGCTTGTTTGGTGGTAACGGCGTATCGCCAAGCTCGAGGTATTTAGAAGATGGATCGTACGTGCGTTTAAAAAACGTTGTATTAGGGTACACTTTCCCTAAACAATGGTTATCTAAGATTAAATTGCGCAGCCTGAGAATTTATGCCCAGGCAACAAACCTTGCTACCTGGACCAAGTACACAGGTTGGGACCCGGAATTGAATTCGGATGCATTTTCTGGCAACATTACCCAGAACTATGATTTTTATGCAGCCCCGCAAGCCAAAACAATCACTTTTGGAATAAACGTAGGATTTTAAATTAAGCTGAAGAAAATGAAAAACAGAAAATATTTAATCATAGCAGTTGGTACAATTGCTATGCTATATTCCAGCTGCCAAAAGCAGTTGGATATTAAACCTCAGGATTCGGTAGAATCGGGCCTGGCGTTAAAAACGTCAAAGGACGTAGAGGGTGTATTGATTGGAGCTTACACAGCAGCTGGCCTACGGGGTATTTATGGCGGACGTTTCCAGTCAACCACTGATTTTTTGGGGGATGACGGCGATTTTGGCTATTTCGGTACCTTCTCTGAATACACCGAATTGAACAACAAAGCGATAACAGTAAATAACTTTTTTGTTGAAGGTGTATGGAACGCTGGTTACAATACAATAGGCGTATGTAATACGGTATTAGCTAATCTTAACTTGGTTGATCCAACAAAAAAAGCGAGTGTTGAGGGCGAAGCTAAGTTTTTACGTGGCATGGTTTATTTTGACCTTGCACGGGTGTTTGGGAGGGCCTGGAATGATGGTTCGCCAACTACAAACCTTGCTGTTCCTATCGTATTAAAACCAACAACCGCTATATCGGGTATTGAGACGGTTAAACGTAATACTGTTGCCGAGGTATATGCGCAGGCTATTGCCGACTTGAAATTTGCCGAGGAAAACCTGGCGATAAAATCAACTTACGCAAGTTCTGCTGCTGCATCTGCTATATTAGCAAGAATTTACCTTACACAAGAGAAGTATTCCGAAGCCGAAGTTGAAGCGTCGAAGATAATATCAAGCGGGGCATATAGCCTTGTAGAGCATTATTCTGATGAGTTTCAGGTAAAGGAGCAGGCAACACGCGTGTTTAATACCTCAGAAGATATCTTCGCCATTCAAATTTCAAACCAGTCGGGTTTTAACGCGCTAAACGAGGTTTACGCATCATCTGCTTTTTCAGGCCGGGAAGAAACCTACCTGTTCGGGCAGTTTTTTGATATGTTTGAAGCCGGCGACGATAGGATAAACGAAGTTACGGATGATTCATTTACAGCTAAGTTTAATAATGCTTTCGCCAACGTAGTTGTTGTACGCTTAGCCGAGATTTATTTGATAAGGGCTGAAGCAAGGGCGTTAAAACCTGCTCCCGACCTTACTGGTGCTGCGGACGATATTAATATTGTTCGCCATCGCGCATTGTTAGAAGATACGGAAGCAGCTACAGCAGACGACTTGTTAGATGCTGTAAAATATGAGCGCCGCGCTGAACTTGGATTTGAAGGTTTTAGATTATTCGATTTAAAACGTTATAAAGAAACAACATATTCAATTGATGGCGACGGAAATCATATCGATCCATTTCCGTGGAATTCACCAAAATTGGTTTTCCCTATACCCAAACGTGAAAGAGATGCTAACCCATTGCTGACACAAAACGAGGGTTATCAATAAGAAATAATACCAACAGAAAACCCCCGGAGCTGAATTGCTTCGGGGGTTTTCTGTTTATAAGGTTATAGTAATGCAGTTATTTACAATCAAGTGTTTCACCAGTTTTCGTTACATGTTTTTATTTTTTTAAGAAGCTGATATCGAGCAGCTTAAGGGTGTTACCTAAAGAACAGGGTTGTTCCAAAGTGTTTCACTAAAAAACACAACTTTCTAATAGTCAGCATTTATCAAAAAACGGGTGTTTCATGCACAAAGTGGAACACCTTCTGTTAGGAAAATATTATCCTGTTATTTCGCCCAATTTCATCAGCGCATAAAACAAGCCCGTGCAATGTAAGGACTGTGGTATTTTGTTTTCGGCCAGTAACTGTTTTACTTCGGCGATAGTGTATTCCATAACCTCAATGCGCTCATGCTCGTCAAGCGACTGCTCCTGTACTTTTTTGCCGCCAAGGGCAAGGTAACAGTAAGTTTTATTTGCCGAGGTAGAGGGATTGGCATATACCGTGCTAATGAGCTCTACCGTATCAAACTCATAGCCGGTTTCTTCTAAAAGTTCGCGACGCATGCCTGCCTCTTTGTCCTCGCCATCTTCTATTACACCGCCGGGTATTTCCAACGACACGATCTCCGCTGCATGCCGGTACTGGCGTATCATGATGATCTTGTTATCAACTGTAAGCGCTACCGCGTTGGCCCAGTCGGGGTATTCCAATACAAAATATTCATCTACAATGGTGCCATCGGGCATTTCGCATTTATCGGCGCGTAGTGTGGCCCAGGGGCCTTTGTGCACATAAGTGGTGGAAAGGGTTTTCCATTTAAGATCGTCCATAGTTGTTTTTAAAGAAACTCAAGATATGGTTTCTCTTATTTAAGTTGTCAAAAGATTCGTAATGCTTTTCTTTTTCGAGTACGTCGAAGATGGTAAGCACCTTTTTTAGGGTGGCTGCGGTTTCCTCATCCGCATTAAACGGCTCGGCAAATACGTAAAGCATTTGGCTCAGGGCATTCAATTTTTCGGCGCTGTAAGCCTTTGCAATTAGCATCGAATTAAAATCTGCATCTGATGTGCGCAGTAATTCGTCCAGTTCTGCATTGTATTCATCCTGCAATACGGTGTTAAAATATTGCCGGTATTCCTCGTCGTTGCTTTCGGCTTTCAGGCCGAATAGTTTTGCCAAAAGCAAGGCCATTTTGCGCGTCTCATTGAGGATATAATCGTGTTGCATTATTTAACTATAGTTATTAGCCCTAAAGGTTTGGGATTACGTGCAAAGTGTTGTCCTTTATCATTTAAGATTCAGTGCTCAGCATTTGGGATTCCTTGCCATTTAGGATTTGGAGTTTCGGGTAGGTTATAGAATTTCCTTCTCCTACCAGCTTCCGCTGCTGCCGCCACCGCCACTGCTGCCGCCGCCAAAACCGCCCCAACTGCTTCCCCCTCCTCCGCCACCGCCAGAGAATCCTCCCCAGTCGCTGCCGCTGCTTCTGCCACCGCTACCCAGGGCATTGGCCGCCATTAACCACCAAAATGCATCAGAACCGCCGCGGCTGCCAATAACGCGCCTGCCACCACCGCCACCACCGCGGTTACGGAAGATGATAATCAGAATAACAATTACAATAATGATGATAAAACCAATGGCCCCTCCGCCACCGCCCTTGCCTGATCTATTGCTTTTTGCTTTGGGGGGCGCTTTATATTCACCTTTGGTTGATTTAATGATATCTGTTGTAGCTGCATCCAGCCCATCGTAGTAATCGCCTTCACGAAACTTTGGCTTCATAGCATTCTGGATGATTTCTTGCGTGGTAATATCAGGTAGCGCGCCTTCCAGCCCATAGCCTGGTTGTATCGACATTTTTCTGTCGTCGATAGCCACCAGCACCAGCACACCGTTGTTTTTTTCTTTTGTGCCGATACCCCATTTGCGCATCAGCCCCACGCCGTAATCTATTATCTCGCGGCCGTCGAGCGTTTTAATAAGCACAACGGCTATTTGATTAGTGGTAGAATCTTCAAAGCCCTTTAACTTGCTATCCAGTTGTTCTATTTCCTGGGGCGATAGGGTGCCTGTAAAATCGTTCACCAGCCCTTTGGTAGGCCTCTCGGGATAATTTTGAGCGAAGGCGGTTGTTATGCAAAGCAACAGGCTTAGGCATAATACTATTTTTTTAAACATTTGCGTAAGTTTAGTTGCCATCCATAAAGGCGATATCGTCCGGCAGTTCGTTGTTATCGTCCAGTAAATACGGGAAATATTTTTTTAGCTGCTCGCCCGCTTTGGCCACGCCCGTAACAATCCCATCTACCAGGTTGCCGTATTTAAAATGATTCAGCATGTCCTCTTTGGTGTTGTCCCAAAAATCATCCGGTACTACTTTGTTGATGCCGGCATCGCCAATAATGGCAAACTTACGGTCAACCGTAGCCAGGTAAATAAGCACGCCGTTGCGCAGCTTGGTTTTATGCATCTCCAGCTGAGCAAAATATCTTGCGGCGCGGTCGAGCACTTCATCGCTACAGGTTTTTTCTACGCAAACGCGTATCTCGCCTGATGTGTTTTTTTCGGCCTCTGCCACTGCCTTTTGGATGCGCTGCTGCTCTTCGTCGGTAAATACTGCCATTTTTGTAATTACACTAATAGGAATTTTGTGATTACACCGATTGCGGCGATTTCACAGGTTATGTTTAAGGTTATCTCTAATATATACAGCCCATGGGTTAAGCCATGCTTGGCCATGGGCTGTGGTAATTACTTCGACTCTTCTTTTTTAGTATCGGTATCAAAGTTGATGTCTGGTGCTTTTGAAGCTCCTTGGTCTGCTTGGAAGTAGCCCTTTTCTTTAAACCCGAACATCTTTGCTGTAATATTTGCAGGGAATGAACGGATCTTGCTGTTATAAGCTTGTACGGCTTCGTTAAAATCCTTACGAGCAACGCTTATGCGGTTTTCTGTACCCTCAAGTTGTGTTTGCAAATTCCTGAAAGCATCGTTTGCCCTAAGCGTAGGATAATTTTCGGTAACACTAAGCAACCTGCCTAATGCAGTACTTAACTGCCCTTGCGCTTCCTGGTATTTCTGAATGCTTTCGGGTGTAAGCGTGCTAGCGTCCACCTGTACCGATGTGGCTTTGGCGCGTGCTTCAGCAATTTCAGTAAGCGTGCTTTTTTCAAAGTTTGCTTCGCCTTTTACGGTAGCTACTAAATTTTTGATGAGGTCGGCACGTCGTTGGTATTGGGTTTCTACCTGTCCCCATTTGCCTTTTATATTTTCGTCGGCCGTAACCATGCTGTTGTAACTGCACGAGCTTAACGACATTGCGCCTACCATAATAGCGAGCGCGAAGAATAGTTTTTTCATGTGTTGTTTTTTTTAGTTTTGGTGATGTTAATGTAAATATTAGATAACAAAAGCCATACCGATGTTACAAAGGTGCGCAATTGCGCCATAATGGCAATATTTAGCTATCGAAGATGTAATTAAATACGGTTAACCAAGATATGATTTTATATTTGCTTCCATTAAATTGTTTTACTGATCGTACAACATCGCCCACTAATGAAAAAATTATTAGCAGCCATACTACTTTTGGCCGGCTTTAAGGCCTCCGCTCAAACCCCCGCCCACGAAAAATTAGTACAATATGTAAAGCCTATCATCGGCACACAGCGTATGGGGCATACCTACCCGGGTGCAACCGTCCCCTTTGGTATGGTGCAGCTAAGCCCCGAAACGGATACCCCAAGCTACGAACTAAACGGGAAGTATAACCCCGATGTTTATAAATACTGCGCCGGTTACCAGTACGACGACAAAACCATCGTAGGCTTTAGCCATACACATTTCAGCGGCACCGGGCATTCGGACCTGGGCGATTTTTTGATCATGCCGACCGTTGGTGCATTAAAACTAAACCCTGGCACGGCAGATAAACCGGGCAGCGGCTACCGCTCGGCGTTTTCGCATGCCAACGAGATAAGCGAAGCCAACTACTACAAAGTAAAACTGGATGAAAGCAATATCACCGCGGAGATGACAACCAGCGCGCGAGTGGGTTTTCACCAGTACACCTTCCCAAAATCAGACCAATCGCATATTATCCTCGATCTGATGGCCGGCATCTACAACTACCCTGATAAAACCGTTTGGACGTATGTAAAAATATTAAACGACAGTACCCTGGTAGGTTATCGCCAAACCAATGGCTGGGCACGTACACGTACCCTGTACTTTGCCATGGCATTCAATAAAAAATTCAGCCAGTATGGGTTTAAAAAGTATGAGAAGAGACAGGTTTACGGAGGCTTTTGGGGTAAATTTAACCAAACAAAAAATTTTCCCGAGATTGCCGGCAAGCAAATTCGTGCATATTTCGATTTTAAGACCGAAGAAAACGAAAAAATAAAAATAAAATTTGCCCTCTCGCCAGTGAGTATGGATGGCGCTATGGCCAATATGCTTGCAGAAGTACCGGGCTGGGATTTCGACAAGGTAAAAACCGACGGACAGGCACTTTGGGAAACCGCTTTAGAAAAAATTACGATTAGCGGTAGCGTAGCCAAAAAGCAGGACTTTTATACCGCGATGTACCATACCATGATTAATCCAACAGTGTATATGGATGTGGACGGGCAGTACAAAGGTATCGACCAGAACATCCATAAGGCGGATGGTTTTACTAACTACACTACCTTCTCGCTGTGGGATACTTACCGTGCACTACACCCACTGTTTAATATCATCGAGCCGCAACGCAATGCCGATATGGTGAAATCGATGCTGGTGCATTACGACCAAAGCCCCGAGCATATGCTGCCCGTTTGGAGCAACAGCGGCAACGAAAACTGGTGTATGAGCGGCTACCACAGCGTATCTGTTTTGGCAGATGCTGTTGTAAAAGGTAACGCCCCCTTTGATGCCAATAAGGCTCTGGATGCTGCCGTAGCCACCGCCCGCCACCGGAGTTACGAGGGCATTGGCGAGTACATCGACAAAGGCTATATTCCCGATGAAAAAACCGGCGTATCAGTATCCAATACCTTAGAATATGCTTATGACGACTGGGCGATAGCGCAAATGGCCAAAAAACTGAACAAGATGGATATCTATAACGAATTCATCAAACGCAGCGAGAACTATAAAAACGTATACGATCCGTCGGCAGGCTTTATGCGCCCTAAATTGGCCAACGGTACCTTCCGCGCCAAGTTCGACCCACTGAGTACTATTAATGAAGGGTTTATAGAAGGGAATTCCTGGAATTATACCCTATTTGCCCCGCAGGATCCCGAAGGTTTGATAAAACTGATGGGCGGCGATAAACGCTTTGTGCGCTACCTCGATTCGCTCTTCACCATGGAATTGCCCGATAAATACTTTGCCGAAACCGAGGACATTACCCGCGACGGCATCATCGGCAACTATGTACATGGCAACGAGCCATCGCACCATGTGGCCTACCTGTACAACTGGACGGATAAGCCATGGAAAACGCAGGAACGCATCCGTATGATACTGAACCGGATGTACAAACCAACTCCGGATGGTTTGGGTGGTAACGACGATACCGGCCAAATGAGCGCATGGTATATTTTTAGCACGCTGGGCTTTTACCCGGTTGCGCCTGCATCAAACGATTACGCCATTGGCAGCCCGGCCATTAACAACGCTAAGATACAGGTAGGCGGCGGCAAAACATTTACCATCACGGTAAAAAACCAAAGCGAAAAGAACGTTTACATCCAAAAAATGACACTGAACGGCAAACCATTAACCGGGCTCACCATAACTCATAAGGAAATTATGAACGGTGGCGAACTGGTATTTTTTATGGGAAGCAAGCATAAATAAACAGGGGCATAAACAAAAAAAGGGTAGCCCACGTTTAGCGGGCTACCCTTTTTTGGTATAACGTGGTGTAATTATTTTGCCTTTTTTAGGATTACAGTCATGGGTTCGCCGCCATTCATGCCGGGAAATGTAAGTGTAATAGTGTCGTCTTTAACTTTGCCGGTAATTTTCACGGTGTTATCCATAAACTTGATGCTAAAAGAAAGGTCGTCGCCTTTTATAACGCCGTCGTCAACGGTGATCACGTTGCCTTCGGGGCCAGTGGTAGAGCCGGTTAATTTCTCGCCATCCACCTTAAAATCATAGGCAATATCGTATTGGTCCATAATTTTTCCGGTCCACTTACCGGTTATGTCTGTGGCGAAACAGGCGGTTATAATAACAATTACAAAAGCCGAGGTAGTTAACAGTTTTTTGATCATTTCTTTAAGTTTTATAAGTGATTAATGGTGTTTTTAATTTATCAATAGCAAACCGCGGCGATAAGCACTTATCGTCTTTTCAACAATCAATTTATTTGTTTAACATAATTGGTTATGAGCTATTAGCAAAAGCGCAGGGAATTTTGCAACGCAATAAACAAATATATAACCATATTTGAAAATGCGATAGATGGAGAGGTGCCAAAGGCAGACGAAACGCCGTTTTTGGCCGACAGAAACTAACACAACTGTACGAAAATTTATTTCCGTACAATCTCGTACAGTTTCACACAGCTTCGCACAAGTTCGTACAGTTTCGCACAATCTCGTACAGTTTCGTACAGCAAAAATGCAATGTGCAAAAATCTGCGTTTTTCTGCGTTTTTTCGGTGTTTTTCTGTGGTAAATCCAGCGTAATTTCAGCTTTTCCACAAAGTGGAGATTTTGGCACTTTTGCCGGGTTTGCTAGCCCCCGGGGGGGAGTGCCTGGTGGGGTGTATTTTCCCTGTTAGTAAACAATAAGAAATATTATGGCAGCCCCGCCGGTAGAAGCGGCCGGGCTTTGCCGGGCTACGCTTTGCTTCGGCTGCCTTTTCTGTCGCTCGAATCCCTCTCGCGCAGGCGGCTTCCCCGCTCAATCCCTCCTGCGAATGACGGGCTCGATTACAACATGCATTGTTTACCTAAACTGTACTTTACAAGTTAGGCTCAAGAAGCGTTTTCCCACTTGCCCACACGTCATTTTCGCGCAGGGTGGATACCTTATAAACCCCGTAAACCGGGTGTTAAGGTAAGCTATTCAAGGCCATCCCCTTCCAAATCGGCAAACCGGAGGATGTTCGGTTTGCCAATGGATATGCTTTTACGCTACAACTGCTATCCGCCCGTCTTTGATCACAGCATAGCCTAATTCAACAGCTTTACTAATACCGGCAAGCATAGCAAGCTCTACATTGGTTCCTATGCGGGCAAAACCAAATATTTTAGCCGTCTCGCGCACAAGGTCGGTTTTAGCGAGGCTTATTTGATTTGTTAGGATATCTTTTACGGCATTGGCAATTTCTTCGGCAGGCAGGTCATCAGCATCCCGCTTTTGCATATCGTTGAGCGGAATACGGTAGATCTTATAATTATCAGGACGTTGCTCGTTATTCCAAAAGAAAGTATTTTGCCCCTGGCCGGTTTGCGCCACGTTCATTTGAGTGAAGAACCCTTCAAAATGGGTGCTTATCCTTGCCCCCATGCGGGAGATTCCCCAGGCGGCAAGTACCCGCTTGCTCAGCAGGTTTTTGCTGATGGGTGCCTCGGCTTGCAAAACGTTAAACAACTGCGCTTTTATTCTCCCCCGGCTTTGCGGCAAAAAGAAATCCTCTGCCGACGACACCTGCACGGCATCCAGCTGGCTAATCTCGTAGAATACCGCCGCTCTGGCCGATGCGGCCCTAACGGGTGAGGGTGGCAGCATATTGCCCAATTTAAGCAAGTCGTTTTCGACAGGCGGCGGCGTGGGCTTTGATGCAGCGGGTGCCGGTACTTTGCTTTTATTTTCTTCGGCAAGGCGTATGGCTGCTACAATGCCGCTGATAACTTTGTCCGGCTTTTCCCACCACTCGGTAGAAAATATTTTGTGGATGTTCCAGCCCAGTAGTCTCAATACATCTACTTGTACTATCTCCCTGTCGCGGGATGTTTTAGCACTTTGGTAGCTTTTGCCATCGGTAAGCACCCCCAGTATGTAGCCGGTAGGATTGCCTTTGTCTACAATGGCCAGATCTATTTTGTAGGCCGAGCAGCCTATTTGCGTGTGTACTTCGTAGCCCTGTTTTCGCAATTCAACGGCTATCAGGTTTTCAAAAGAGGCTTCCTGCCAGCCTTTAACAACGGCCCTTACCGGCAACGCTGTTTTACCCTTCTCGGCGTAGGCCAGGAATGCTTTAAGCCCTGCAACGCCTTCGGCTCCGGAACGGTTAAGGTCTATTTGATCCGATGTAAGGGTAGAGAACACTTTCATTTCGTACCTCGCCCGTGATACCGCCACATTCAGCCTGCGCCATCCGCCTTCGCGGTTTAGCGGGCCAAAGTTGAGGCTAACTTTTCCGTTCTCATCGGGGCCGTACCCTATCGAGAACAGTATGATGTCGCGCTCATCTCCCTGCACGTTTTCCAGGTTTTTTATAAAGATGGGCTCCGCGCATTCCAGCGCTATGCGCTCCAGGTCGGGGCGAAGCTTAAATACATCCGTCAGCAAGTCCTCTACCAGGGTTTGCTGTACCGAACTAAAGGTTACAATACCCATGCTTCGTTGCGACAGGGTTTGGTCTGATAACCTGCGGATCACTTCATCAACAATGGCCTTTGCTTCAAACTTATTTTGCCGCGATTTCCCCTTATCGTAATGGCCCTCCACTTGCACAAAGGATACCTTGCTTACAATATCATCGGTAGATGGGAAGGTGAGGAGTTTATTATCGTAATATTTGGCGTTGCTAAAAGCAATTAGGCTTTCGTGTTTGCTGCGGTAGTGCCACAATAAGTGGTGCGATGGCATGGATAGCGCAAGGCAATCATCTAAAATACTTTCCAGGTCCTCCTTGTCAATATTTTCTTCGTCGACGTTATTGGTGGAGAAGAAGTTGGTGGGCGGCATTTGTTTAGGGTCGCCCACTACAATTACCGTGGTACCGCGGGCTATAGCGCCTACAGCTTCGCAGGTAGGCATTTGCGATGCCTCATCAAATACCACCAGATCGAATTTTACACTGTCGGCATCAAAATATTGGGCCACCGATATTGGGCTCATCAGCATGCAGGGTGTAAGGCGGTGCAACAGGTTGGGGATACCGTCAAATATTTTACGGATAGACATCGCCCTACCGTTGTTGCGTATGGTGCGCTGCAGCAACCCGATTTCCGAACTTTGGGACGCCTCCTGCGTAAATGATGGTATGCGTGCCGCCAGCCTTGCATAAAGCTCCTGTTTGGTTAGTTTTTCAAAGTTTGTGCTGATCTCCCTAAACCGTTTTATTTTCTCCTGGAATAAACTGGAATTGAACGTCGCCAGTTGCGGCGTACGTTCGATTATATATTCTGCTGCCGAGCGGTAAAGCCCTTTCTCAAACTGCACTACGATATCCGCGCTTTGTACCGCGCCATTTTCAAAAGCAGTTATCAATGGTTCTAAATCCGTTTCCAGCGCCCGCTCCTTTACTGCCAGCCAGTTGTACCAATCCTTTAACTCGTCTAAATGTTGGAGCCAGCCGGTTGCGGTTTTTGAAAGTTCTCTTTTCCAATCGATCGCAATGCTTTGTATCGTGGCAAAATCTATCCCTAACAGGTTAGCGAGTACGGTTTCGGCCTCGTTTATTTTGTTTACGGTTTGCAGGTAATCTGCCAGCAGTTTTTTATGTTCTGTTGTATATGCTTTGCTTCCTTCAGAAAATTCGTTGGCTAAGTCTGTTCGCCATTGTTTTAAACCGGCAGTACCCACAAGGCTGGCAGCCGTTCGGTTCATTTGTATAATTTGCCCGCAGCTACCGGCAATTTTATCCCAATTGCATTCGCCGTTTTGCCACATAAAACCCAGCATGGGCGGCAGCCAGGTTGCTTTATCAATTATATCCTGTTCTTCGCGGTAGGCTATCACCTTTTGCAAAATAGCGGGCACATCGCAGTTTACTATCGCGCCGGACAACGATAATCTCGACAGGTTTTTGAGTAAGGCCCGTTGTTTCATCCAGCGGGGCAAAAACCATTTATCGGCTGCAATATTCCATTCGCTTAAAGTTTGGGCGGCCGGGAAGTTTAATATCTCCTTCTGAAAACGGGCAAGCAGTTCGCTTCGTAACGTATCACGTTGTTTGCCGTGTGCCGCTATACCTATTACCTGCGCAAGGTATTGTTCCGGCGCATCCACTTGCATCAGCGATGCGGGGAAATCTTCGGTGTTATTAAGCAGCCCGGCTAATGTGGTTAAGTGCTCCTCCTGTTCCTTGTTGTTTACTAACCCGCCTACCTTTAAAATATCGCTTGTAATATCGGTATGCGTGCTTAACAGTTTTAGCAACCACAACAGCTCGTCTATCAAACGGCCCGATTCCTGCTTCAGTTGCAAGGTGTATTGCTGTGTATTGATAGCTTCGAGCGAATGGCCTTTAGCGCTGCCGATCAATGAGCCTGCCGCTTGCAGATCGGTAGCCACATCGCGCCACTTTATAATATGTTCCGGTGTAAGCGTTTGTATGGTTTCTGATGGGAAGCTAACAGCATCGGTACCCTGCGGCAACTGGCTGTATTGCGTAAACAGATCGAACAGCGAGTAGCCAAAAGGATACTTCTCATGCAGCGCGGCAACGTACACATTCAGCTCATTACGCAACCCGTACAAACGTTCCGCTTCCGAAATGTAGTTTTCGGGCGCATCTTTCTGTACCACTTCTGTAGCTGCCTTAAGCTGTTCCAGTACGGCAGATTTTTTCGACTTGTTCGAGTGCAGTTCCAAACAAAATGCGCCAATGCCTATCGATTCTAACCGGTTTTCTACCACATCAAGCGCCGCTTTTTTGGCGGCCACAAATAATACGCGTTTACCCGCGTACAAGGCATTTGCAATAATATTGGTAATAGTTTGCGATTTGCCTGTACCCGGCGGGCCATGCAGCACAAAACTTTTACCCTCGCCCGATGTGAGGATGGCCTGCAGCTGCGATGAATCTGAACTGATCGGAAGCGCTACGTTCTTTGGATGAAGCTGCCCGTCCTCAACGGCCATGCCGGATGTATCTTCTTCCGGCTGCCACTCCAGCTTGCCCGATATTAAACTTGCTACTACTTTATTGCGTGCAAGTTTATCGGCATTGTTATGAATATCGTTCCATAAAATAAATTTACTGAACGAGAAAGTACCCAGCAGTGCCTGTTCTTCTATATCCCACCGCGATTTTGTCATGATGGCCTGCCTGACAATGTTGAATATCTGTTTTACATCCACGCCGCTTTCATCCTTTGGCAGGGTCTCCAGCCCGCCAATGCTAATGCCAAAGTCCTGCCGTATCATTTCCAGCAGGGTGATGTTCATAATGGTTTCTTCCTCGCGCGTGCGGATCACATAGCCTTTTTGGGCAGATTTGCGGATGATCTCTACCGGTAACAGCAATATCGGCGCGTAACGCGGGCGCTCGCTCAGGTCGGTCTCATACCAACGCAGCAAACCCAAACCCACGTAAAGGGTATTAGCGCCGTTTTCTTCTATCGAGAGGCGTGATGAACGGTACAAATTGGTAAGGCTATTACCCAGTTCAACTTCCGAAAGGTAAGTACGCAGGCGCTTTTGGCTCAACTCGTTCTTTACCAGGTCGGCGATAGGGTCGGTTTGATGCAGCGACTCGTAAACTCCAGTATCGCGTGGGTTGTTGTCCCAGTCTGATGGTTTAGCCAGCACCTGGAATTCGGTGCCCCCGGCCAAAGCATCTTCCAGCTTACCGGCGTTAATGGTGATAAACTGTATAACGCTTTTGGTGATACGGATATTTAACAGGCTGTTGCGCAGCGTAAGGTCAAGCAGTTTGCGTTCCCAAAGGCGCTGTTTAGACACCTCTATCTTTTCGCTGTGCACCAGTTTTTGCCCAACAAATATATCATCGGGCAAGGTGGTTTCGCGCAGCTGTTTTGCTTCTTCTACTATGTCCCAGCCGGTAGGGGTAGCAACCCTTAAAGGCAAAGGGCGGATGCCGCTAAAGCGTGCCCGCTTTACATCAATAAACAGCAGAAAATCGGCGGTGCGCAGCAGTTTTTGATCTGCCGACCGAACCGCGTCATCAAATGATGTATTATTGCCTGCATTCATGCAGGTAGCCTCTACCACTGCTATATCATTAATGCCATCAGCAGTGCGTTTTGTTATCAGCGAGGGGTCGTCGTTAACAGCATCCGCGAAAGATTCATCGATAAGCCATCCCCCGGCAAACGCATGCCCTTTTATAATTGTAATAATAGGATGTATCCCCACAGCCTCTAAACAGGCCGCGTAGAGTAAAGACAGATCGAGGCAGTTGGCCAGTTTATTGGCAAACATGGTATCCGCCAGCCGTATGCGTTGCCCGCCTTCTTCAAAACTTGCCGGTACAGTGCAGTAAATAAACTCCATTGCGGCAATGGCCTCGTAAATAGCGGCCATTTGCTTGCGCACCCGGTTTGGGTTGCGGCTTTGATATTCGTCGAACGATGGGTTACCGGTCCATGTTTCTAACAGGGCAGACGCTGCGCGAATGATCTTTACAATTTGGGGATGGTTTGGCGTGATAAAAGCCGCCAGCATCTCGGGTAGCAACCCTATGCCGTTCCACTGATCGTAGGCCAACAGATCAACCCCATAATGTTCCTGGTATACAATTTCCCCATCGGTTGCAATTGTTAATATAAACTTGCCCGACACCCTTTCTGTAAGCTCGGCAAGGGATTTTGATGATATAACCGGCGATACGCTTCTAAAGAGATGGCTTTCCCCTTCTCTTAAAATTCCGATAGATTGCTTCCATACCGGCGCGAAATCAGGCTCGGACACAAGTTCGACGGTTACGTTTTGCCAATCGTTTCCCGATACGTTTTTTACAGCTAATTCCCGTATAACAGGAACGTGGTTTTGTTGCAACGCGAAATTTATAACGGGCGAATAATCAAAATTCACTTCTGTTTTTGCTGGGGCCTGGCTATTTATCATAGTAGGGTAAGATAATAATTAAAAGCCCAAGATACTCATCCGGGGAGAATCGTTTTGGTTGGGGCGACAATTTAATGCGCTAACTAACGGAAAGCCCTTCTGATTGCTTAGAGAGGCTTTAACGCTAATTAACAAGTTGCAAAACTGTTGTCCGGATGTTCTCCAGTTTATTGCCATGTGTATCTAACATCATTCATGGCTTACTTACCCTTGCTAATGCCCAATTTCAAACCCCCTTAAACAAAAACAGCCGGGCGTTCAACCCGGCTATCTGTAATTAAGGTTTAAAATTTCTATTTACCAACTGCAAATAAAGGGTTAAACCTAAAATAGCTGCCATCGGGGAAGGCTATTGTGTAATCAGATTTAAAATGCGTGCTCTTTTTATAATAATCGGTAGAGATGATTTGTGCCCCCGATAGCATTGCCGCATTAAAGCTGCTTTTATCGTCGGCGCGGGCCTCCTGCGTGTCGCTGTCTGCCCGGGTGCGGATTATATAGCCTTTTTTTACCAGTGCTGTTATCTGCGGCAGTTGCTTTTTAGCACTGTTCATTACATGTATGGCTGCCTCGGGCGTTCCGGGTTCGGAGTTGGTGAAAAGCACCCGGCCTTTTAGCGATGGATGGCCGCTGATGTATTCGCTCAGTTTTGGCTCTGTTTCGTCAAGCAGAAAAATGAATTTGCCTTTTGCCTGCTTTAGCGTAGGCCAGTTTTGGTGCAGCACGGCATCTTCCAGCGTTTTGTATTTGCCCCTAACATCGTCTGGCGTAATTACGTGTTCCAGGCCCAGGTTATCGGCGATCTCTTTGTCAAGCTTATCGTAAATGCCCGGCGTAAATTTATCCGGAACGGTAAACCCCGGCTTTTTCATGGCTTCGTCTTTGGCATTCATGGTAATGAAGACAGGATTGTGCTGTGGATGCGCTTCCGACCATTTTTTCAACTCCTGCAGGCAACCTTTAAACGTTGGGCAGTTGCTCCTGAAATCGATATCCTGTATATGGAAAACCTTAAAACCGGGCTGCTTCATTTGCCCCTCGGTATCATAAGCGGGTTGGCCGGGTACCCAGTCCAGCCCTTTTGGGCGCGCGTATTTGCCACCGGCAGTATCTGCATAAACATCAATCTCCAAATCTAAAAGGCCCAGGTTTAGCTGTTCGGTAAGGCTGATGTGGCTGTAATCAATTTTGCTCATCGCAACAGAATCATTGCGCTGCAGCAGTTTAAACAACTTAGGGTCGATAGCTTTTTTATAGCTATTGTGCGATCCTATCACCTGTATATGGTTAATGGGTACATTATCACCGGGGCTGTTTATTGCAGCTAAAGGCAAAAACGCAGCAAGTAATAAACCGAATGTGAATTTCATAAGCGTTGGTATTAAAACAGCCCCGGCTATTGGGCCGGGGCTGTAATGCTTGTTCTTTATTTATTAATAACCAGGGTTTTGCACCAGGTTAGGGTTAAGTTTAATTTCCTGCGCGGGTATAGGATAAAGCCTGCGGTTTACATCCTTGTTCATGGTAAGCACATCGTTTGGTAAAGGGTACTCCACTTCAAACTGGCCAAAGCGGATCAGGTCGTTGCGGCGCCATCCTTCCCACGAAAATTCGCGGGCACGCTCATCAAGCAAACCATTTAAATCGATGCCTGCAACCGCAGGTGCGCCGGCACGGGCGCGGATCTTGTTTACCAATACATCAGGTGTTTGCAATTCGCCGTTAACGGTAGTGGCTGTTGCACCGCGCAAAATAGCTTCTGCCTTCATCATTATTACATCAGCCAAACGCAAAACCGGTACATCGTTACCGTTTAAACGGGTAGCCTGTATAATGGTAGGATCGGGGTAGTATTTCATAGAACGTACACCTTCCGACTGGCTGGCAATAGTATTGCCCAAATCCATAGGCTTGCCAGGTACCAGCGTTAGTTTTGGCTCGATGTAAATTTGAGTAGTAGTACCGGGGTAATAAACCGGCTGGGTGGTAAAGCCGCCGTTACCATCCGGTGCAAACTGCGGGCCTGCCAGCCATGTTTTTGTACGCGCATCGCCGGGCAGGTTAAACCGGTTGTAAAACTCGGGCGTAGTGCTCATGGCAATACTTAAGCCCACGTTAAACCCGTAGGCCTGCACCAGGTAATAAAAGAAACCAAAACGGGTAAACTGGTTGCCCGGTATCTGCTGATCGTATGGGATAGCAAATATCGTCTCGTTTATTTGCGGGCCGTTGTTCGGCAAAAATATATCCCGGTATTTGGCATCCAGGCTGTAGTTGGTGTTTTTTAAAACGCTATCGGCCATGGCAACAGCTTCGGTATATTTTGCGGTACCGGTGTACACCTGTGCATTAAGGTACATCTTCTCTAACAGGGCAAACACCATGGCTTTGGTTGGGCGCCCGTAGTAAAGCGCTGCATTGGCCGGTGTTTTGGCAGGTAGCTGCTGCACCACGCTTAGCAATTCGCTTTCTATATACTGATAAGCTTTTGCACGGCTTTGGGTAGCCGGTTGTGATGCCACGGGGAACTCGGTTATTAGCGGTATGTTGCCATACAGATCCATCATAAAGTAATTATAAAGCGCGCGCATTGCCCTTACTTCGGCAATGGTAGCTGCCTTTTTAGCTTCTGACGACGGCGATGCGTTTACCAGGCTGATGATACGGTTACAGGTATTTACCCCGCCAAAACCCCATTGCCAAATACTAATAACATTGGGGTGGTCAAACGTCCAGGTGTGGTAATGCAACTGGCGGTACTGGCCACCATCATCAAAGTTGCCATCGCGGGCGGGCAGTATTGCTTCATCGGTAGAAAGCTCCTGCATGCGCCAGTATGGCACTGCGTAGTTGGATGACAAATTAGAATAAATGGTGCCTAACAACGCGTTGTAATCAGCATCAGTTACCGGGAAGTTTGATTTAACGTACTGCGACTCTACCGGCACATCTAATTTGGTGCAGGAGTAGGTGCCGGCAAGGGCTGCGATGCCGGCACATAATATAAATATCTTTTTCATCTGTATATTTTGATATGGATGTTAAAATGAAGCGGTTACACCAACACTAAACGTGCGGGTTTTAGGGTAAAAATCTTTGTTATCTATACCCGGGGTTAACCCGCCGATGTTGATCTCCGGATCTACGCCGCGGTATTTGGTGATCACAAAAATGTTGTTGCCCGATAGGTACAGGCGGATGTTTTTAATTGCTTTTACATTCGGCCTGATGGTGTACCCCAAGGTAGCGTTATCTAAACGCAGGTACGATCCGCTCTCCAGGTACCTATCAGAGATCAGGTAGGCGTTAACGTCTTTAAACGACTCGCCCAGGGTGAACCTCGGGAGATTCTGGAACTTGGCATCGGCCGGGTTGTTTAAGCCTGCAAGGGTTGCGTTTAATATTTGATTGCCGTAAACGCCGCGAACCAGGAAGTTGAAGTCGAAATTTTTATAGTTAAAGCTATTGCTCCAGCCGTATATTAATTTCGGCTGCGCGTTGCCGGTGATGCGCTGGTCGGTAGTTAGCGGCTGTGCGGCAGTTGTGCTGCCATCTGCTTTTTGGTAAGTACTCACGCCGTTTTCGTTTTTGCCCAAATAATGCCATAAGTAATAAGTACCAATAGCATAACCCGGCTGGATAACCTGGCTATAGTTGCCCGATTGCCCTTTGCCGCCCAATTGTGCCGATGGGATATTTGGTACTGCAAACTGGGTGTTCGACAAGCTCTCTACAACGTTTTTATTGTGTGATACGTTGAATGATGTACGCCATGTAAAGGCATCAGATTTTACCGGCACAGCGCTTAAAACCACCTCGATACCGCTGTTTTTTATTTTACCAACGTTAGCTGTTAGCAATGGGTAGAAGTATTGTGTGGTAGATACCTGGTAGGTGTAGATAAGGTCGGATGTTTTTTTGATATAGTAATCTACCGAACCGGTGATGCGGTTGTTTAGCAAGCCAAAATCTAAACCAATGTTGGTGGTGGCGGTGCTTTCCCATTTCAGGTCGGGGTTATCATTACGTACCGGGCCAATAGGGTTGGTGATAACGCCATTGTTGAGGAATTTACCACCGCCCGGAGGGATACCATATATCAGCTGCGCTGTAAAGGCATCAAAACCAAGGCTGTTACCGGATACACCGTAACCTGCACGCAGTTTCAGATCACTGATAACCGGAGCCTTTTCCATAAATTTTTCGCTGATGATCCTCCAGCCAACAGATACCGCCGGGAAGTACCCATGGCGCTGGTTGATGCCGAAGGCTGATGAACCGTCTTCCCTTAACGATGCCTGCAACAGGTATTTATTATTATACTGGTATTGCGCACGGCCATAAAAGGATATTAACCGCAAGGTAGAGATATAGTTAGGGTCGAACTTGATCTGCGACAGGTTGCTTGGGTTAGAAAGGAACAGGTTGTTAAAGGTTAAGGCATCATTAGAGAAGCCCTGCGTTTGAATACCGAACCCGTCGTTGGTACGGTCTTGCTGGTAAGAGTAACCGCCCAATAATTTAAGCGAGTGCAAGCCAAACTCCCTGTCGTAGTTTAAAAAAGCCTCCACCACATCGCTTGTATTTTTGTAGGCGATACGGTTAGCAACCCCGCCCGCGCCTACAGCAATGCCCGATTTACTGTTTAAATAGGTGTTTACGTTGTTTTGGTCTTTCTGGGTAGAACCGTTCAGCGTAAATTTTAACCCTTTTAAAATATCTACCGATGCAAAACCATTGATAAGGGTTTTGTTATTATCGGTTTTAATAAAGTTATTGTCTATTAGCGACAAGGGGTTTAATGGCCCGCTACCTGTACGCGTGTAATTTTCTTTATAACTGCCATCGGGGTTAAATGGGCTTACCGTTGGCAAGTAAAATAACATACCCGGCAGTACCTGGCTTTGATAGATATCATCGCCTTTTGTTGCGCTATTGGTTAGCGTTATGCCCAGTTTTAGCCTATCGTTAAAAAAGCGCTGGTTTATATAGCCTTTAAAAATGGTACGCTGCAAATTGGTGTTTTTTAAAATACCTTGATTTTCAAAGTAGTTTACGCTTGCGCCATACTCAGCGTTGTTGCCGGCGCCACTGTATGATAGGTTATGGTTTTGCGAATAACTCGTCCGTTGCCCCAATTGTTGCCAATTGGTGTTGGAGCCATCATCATCCAATGGTTTGGCTAATGGGGCTACACCGTTATCGGCTAAGTATTTGCGCAATTCGTCGGCGGTTAAAACATCAATGTTTTTTGATATTTTCTCCATGGCACCGTAGGCGCTGTAAGTAAGCCTGGTTTGGCCGGCCTTTGCTTTGCGCGTGGTAACAATTATTACGCCGTTGGCAGCACGCGAACCATAAATAGCGGTTGATGACGCATCTTTTAATACATCAATGCTTTCAATATCGGCCGGTGCCAGCAGGTCTATCGAGGCACCGGGTACACCATCTATCACATAAAATGGCTGCTGCGCTGCGCCCTCGCGCAAGGTGGATGGGCCACGTAAAATAGTAGCGGGTTGTTTGTTGGGGTCGCCGCTTTTGGTGATGTTTAAGCCGGCAACCTTGCCTTGCAATAATTCTGCCGGGGTTGTTAAAACGCCTGCGTTAAAATCTTCTGCTTTAACAGAGGTGATGGCACCTGTAACGTCTTTTTTGCTCGATGTGCCGTAGCCAATAACCACAACATCCTTTAATTGCTTTGCATCGGGTAATAAGGTTACGTTAATGGTATTATCATTGCCAACTGTTACCTCTTTTGTAAGGTAACCAAGGTAGCTGAATTTTAAGGTAACCGAATTGCCGGTAACGGTTAGGGCGTACTTTCCGTCCACATCGGTCATTACGCCGGTATTGGTGCCGGAAACCACCACTGAAACGCCGGGAAGCGGCTGGTTTTTTTCGTCGGTAACGTTGCCTTTTACAATGCGGCTGGTTTGCGATAATGCCGGCAACGCGCTGAATATAATAGCGCAAAGCAGCAGCACCCATTGCCTGGAATGATAGCTTGTGCCATTAAAAAAACGATGGTAAGTTTGTTTCATAAATAAAATGATTAAGGGAGATTAGCGTATTTATTGAATTAAATGCAAAGTAAAACATGCTTTATTATCAAAGTATCAATTACCTGTTAGCTTATTAATAACAAATACTCTGAATAAGCGGTGTGAATTTAAGTTTAACTAAAGTACTTAACAAACGGTTAACAAAAAATTAACACGGGAAGTGCCCGGATGGTACAAAACAACAAAAGCGACATGATAGGTGCCGCTTCTGTTGTTTTAGTATTGGTTATGATCAATCGTCGGTGTCTTTGCCGGCTAAGTTTGCCGGGTAGGTTTTTTTGCCTTTGGCGGCAAACCATAATATGCGGTTCATTACATCGTCGTTACCGCCGTCTATATGGTCGTACTCGGGGCGTAACGATAGTTTGGCATAATGTAAGGCCTCGCCCTTCAGCATAGCAGTACCGGGGTTAATTTGGTCGAGGGGCACGCGGTTGCCAAGGCTTTGGTAAGACGTGGTGATAGCCCGGTTGTTAAAGCATTTAAACATGGGCAGCGCAGTGGCATCCATAATATTCATGGGCGGGATACCCAATATTTGCTCTATCGACCGTACCATGCTTACCTGGTTGTAATTGTTGCTTACCTTGCTTTGAAAAACACTGTACGGGCTGATAACAAAACCTGTGGTGCGGTAGGCGGATACGTGGTCCCAGCCGGCTTGCGAATCATCCTCGGTAACAAATATCACTGTGTTTTTCCAAAAGCGGCTTTTGCTTACCGCCTCTACTATACGGCCCAGGGCAAGGTCGTTATCGGCAACCATTGCATTTGGGGTAGGCAGGCCCGGGCGGGTGCCTACGGTATGGTCTGCAGAGAGGGCCATTACCATTAACTGCGGCAGCGCATCGCCGGGTTGGGCCTCATAGTCCTTTAATTCTTTAATAAAGGCCGAAGCGCGTAGTTGTTCGGTTATGCGGTGTTCATCCGAGCCGGGGAAGTTTTGCGATAGCATAGGCCTTACCCGCGATATGGTGCTGGTATTGTAAAACTTAAGGGGTTTACCCGCTTTGTAATCGTTGTAAATGGAAGTCCACGTTTGGGTATCGTCTAAATGTGGAGCACAGGCTTCGCCGTATATCCGCACGGTTTTACCGTGGTCGGCAGCGTTGTTCCATATAAAGCCACTGCTGCCATATACCAGGGCATCTTCCTGCACATGCGGGTAACTACGAAACCAGGCCCTTACGCTTTTCTCTACGTAGTCGGTCACCATGGCGGCATCCGTCCATTGGTGGCCCTCGGCAGAGCATTTGCCCGATGCATAGTAATTATCGAGCAGTAAAAACTTGCGGGCCAAATTGTGCTGGTTGGGTGTTATGCTGTCCCCATAAATACAAAGCGATTTGGCGCCATTCCCCTCGGGCATATCACCCAGCACCTGGTCGTAAGTGCGGTTCTCTTTAATAATGTATAGCACATGGTTAAATACCGATGGCTCGCCTATACGCTCGGGCATGGGGCGCGGCTTTACATTTTTGCGTGGCGTTAACCGCGCTATCTCCTGGCGGAAGGTTAAGTTAAGGTCTTTTACCCGTTTGGTGTACAATTGCAGGGTTTTATCATCGGGCAGGCCAATCACCGATACGGTAGCTTTTTGATGATGCGAGTTAAAAGCTTCTACCTCATCGCCGCCGGGGCGGTCGCCTTTGTCGAGTTCTTTGCTGCCGGTGCGGGCACCTTCGCCCTCTAAATTGGTTACGTACAGGTTATTGCCATCAACTGCCAGCCCGCCCGGGTAAGCCTCGGTAGGGATAAAGCCTTTTACTGCGCCCGCGCCAAACCCTTTCGTTGCCGCTTTATCGCCCAGTTGCATTACGGCAACCGCGTTGTCCAGCCCGTTAGCTACATATAAAATGGTTCCATCGGCATTTATGGCCAGGGCATTGGGGGTATCGCCAACAAAACTCTTTTTGCCGGGCATCAGCTTTACAGATAAAGTAGCCACGGTTTTTAAACCGGCTACAGAAAGTACCGACACGTCATCGCTGTTACCATTGGCCACATACACAAACTGCCCGTCGGGACTGTTAATAATGGCATTAGGATGCAGCCCTACCGGGATCTCTTTTATTGTTGATCCGGTTGCAATGTTTATTACTGATACCGTACCCATCAATGTACCCCCCGTTTTAGGGTTGATATAGGCATTGCCATACGGAACGCCTGCGGTTTCTTTGCTCAAAGTATCGGTTGGCAGCGGGCCGGCCCAGTTGGTTACAAAAGCTTTGTCCTGCACAATGGTTAAACCGTACGGCGCAACACCGGTAGGTTTCTCCCAAACGGTTTTGTTGGTGGCGAGGTCTATTTTTACCAGTTGGTTGTTGCCGTTTAAAACTACGTACAAGTAATCGTTGCCGCCTTCGCTGTTAATGCATATCTCGTTGGGTAGTGCCAGCGGCGAGGGGCTTTGCGGCTTAAATTCTATGGTGTTAATAATATTGATGTTTTTGCCATCCCACGCGGCCCTAAAAACGTACGAATGGGAGTTTTTACCGCTTGCTATGGCAGCGCTCCAAAACAGGTTGGTTGCGCCTTTTAGTTGGGCTACTTTTAAACCCGAGTAGGTGCTCATCAGCCCTTTGTACCTTGCATCGCTGTTATAAATCCAACGCGTAATAAGTTTTTTAGTTGCTGTATCAATTATGGCTATGCCATACCGGTCTTCAACGGCCATTTGGGTTGTGCCGCCAATAAGTTTTACGTCCATACTGTGGTTCTCCACTTCGGGGCCACCAAAGCTTATTACCTGCCCTGCCGGATTTATGAGGCGGTTATAGGGCATCATTACGGGTAGCAGCTTATTGGTGAGGGTGCTGTCATCGTACGGATGGTGCATGGCCCGCTCATCACTACCCGCGTCGATTTTTTTTTCTAAAACAGAATGGCAGGCCGACATGCTTAACAGGCAGGGCAACGCAAGCAGGAATGTTTTTATACGCATAGCTTTCAAATTACCGCATTTTACATTTATTTAGTATACACAATGTATTAACAAACTATTACATTGCCGCTTTATTGCAATTTTAACACAAGCTGACAGCGATTTGGGCGTGTAAAAATAACAATTGCCTAAAATTGGGGTTACACAGCTTGCCTAACTTTGAAGCATTATTATCCAGTACAGGGCTTAGCTGCAATAGCATTAGCCCTTAATAGTATTAAGCAGCCATCATGAAGACGATCTCTACTTTATGCGTATTTGTACTTTTATGCATCAACATAAAAGCTCAAAACATTAACCCGGACAAGGGCAATATAACCACTACTAATGTTCCTGTGCAGCCCTTTTTATTTTCGGTTAACACGCTTACCTCCGGTTCCCCTTTTTGGAGTGTTAGTTACAGCAGCGGCTATGGCCAACGTACGGCAGGCCCTTTCGGTTACGACGGTGCCGACCAGCAGGTGGCCGTTAAAGGTTATCTGGGCAACCGCTTTACTTTGTATGCTAATACTGCGCTGGGTTTTGCCCGCGGCGGTGGCGTAAACAGTTCCCAGCAAGCCGAAATTATACGCGATTTTATTGGCGGAAAGCAACCGCAGGGCGCCCGTTTCGGTGTAGGCTTGGGGGTTAACCGCGATTTTTCGAACGTAGGGGCCGTTTTTAGCCGCATTACCGCTTCATTTGATGCTGCCTCATGGCGCATGGGTGGTAATCTGCGCTTCGAGAAAGCCTTTAGTAAGCAACGGGATGGAATAGACCTGGTAACAAGCATAGGTTTCCAACGCCGTATTGCCGGCCCGGTTTTTGCCGGGATAGAGGCCGTGGGCGAAGATTTGGAAGGTTTTTGGGAGCCCGATGAAGCAGAGGGCGGTGCGAAATTACTGGTTGGTCCGTCTATCAATATGGTGCCCAATAACTCCAGGTTTTCTTTTTCGGTTTGTGGCGGCCCCGTTTTTTATGCAACCCGTGGTACTGCTGCAACATCGCAGGCAATAAGGGATGTGGGTACGCTGGCCTCGCAAAACGGGTACACTATCAGAGCAATGGTTTCTTTTAATTTCAGATAAAACTTAATTTTCGCCCCATAAGCTTAAATACTGAGCTGCGCGCGAACTCATAACGCACCGGCGTTAATTATCCCTCCGGGCATTACATAGCTTTAATTTTATAGCAGATGTTCAAAAAAAGCATTCAAAATTCCCCTTATAGTGGTGTTCTCTTTACAGTATTATTGTTTATTACGGCTATTGGTAGCAGTAACGTGGCGCTGGGGCAGGTAAGCCACAAAAACCCATGGGCGGTTAAGGATGTAGGCGTGTTGCCACCAATCAACAGCCTTAGCGATGGCGTTTGGCTAAAGGGCGAACTGCATGTGCATTCGCGCCACAGCAAAGAATCCTCTAATAACTCAGTCGCCAAAATAATTGCATTCTCCAAATCTGTTGGGATGGATTTTCTTTGTATTACCGATCATGACAACCATGTGGATGGCGACGTTGCACACAATACCTGGGTCGACCCCGAATTTAAATCAGATTCTGTTTTGTTACTATACGGTGCCGAGTGGACTACCACCCGTGGGCATGGTAATGTATTTTCGGCCAAGCCGTACGATCATCAGCAGCTTTATGATGTGCGCGACCAGCGTGATGTAGTTATTGGAGGTGTGAAGAAAAAGCTCGGCATCCATCTTTCAGCCAACCACCCCAGCGGCAAAGATAATTTTGGGTTCTCTTATGACCTGGTACAATCTATAGAGGTTTGGAATTCCGTTTTGTGGGCAAAAAATGCCAATGCGATAATGATATGGGACGATATGCTCTCCTCTGGCCGCAAGCTTACGGGCAGGGGCGGGAGCGATGCCCATCACGGCACGCCGGATACGCCAGAGCAAGCAACGGCCAACACCAGCCAGCGGAGTGCTAATTATGTGGGTACCCCAACAACATGGGTGTTTGCGAAAAACCGCACTGCGCAGGCGGTTGTAGACGCGCTTACCAACGGACGGGTAGCTATCAGCTCAAACCCCTTTGCACCCCGGGTAGAGTTTTATGCCGACTTAAATCAGGATGGAAAAATGGATATGATGATGGGCGACAACGCTAAAGCCACCGGCAAGCCTGTTAAGTTCCGCATTCAACTTACAGGAGATAAAATACCGGAAGGTACTTTTACCATTACTGTAATTAAAGACGGCGGTAAATTTGCAACGCTACAGGTCACCGATAAGGTGCCGGCAGTGGAGTTTACCGATACGCCAAAGGTATTGGGCCGAACCTATTACAGGTTGGTGGTAGAGGGCCCGTCAACCGATTATCCGCAGGTACCACAGGCAGCGAAAGCAAATGGGAGTATGGTAGGGCTATCTAACCCAATATGCTTCAACTTCGACCCCGCATTTTAATTCAAGAACTATGGTTTTTTTACCCCCGGTTTAATCCCTAAAATCGAACCATAATGTACCGTTTACAGGCTTGCCATCGGCGTGGTTTTTTTGGCTTTGAGGCCCCATCACTTCTGCCGACTGGAATTTGGTACCGATAGGGCTGATAGCGCTCATAAACCCTATGCTACCATCCGGGAAGGCGGGCTCTACATTGTTGTTGCTTAGGGCGGCCTGTTCCCTTGCCGGGCGGTATAGTTGCAGGTACATATTTTTATCGCTGGTATAAACCGTAAACGGCGATTCTTTATTTTCTATAACCGCCCAGTTTACTTCGGCATGGTAGCCTTTAAACTCGGGGTAGCCCCAGGTCTCGCCGGTTATGGCGTTGTTATAGGCTTTATGCCATACGCCAAAAGCCTGCCCCTTTAACCGGTTCTTCCAAGCGCGGTATGGCCCGCGGCCAAGCCATTTTAGCCCGGTTACTTTTTCTTCGGGATAGTTAAAGGTGATGCCCATAAAACCCACATCGCCCTGTTGGGCGTATTGGTACTCCAGCTTAACAGGTTGCCCGGGCGTAAACACCCACTTAATATGCAGCGGAGCCGCTCCTTCGTAAGTGGCTTCTATCAGGTATTGCGCTTTATCTGCTTTAAAAGTAAACTGTTTTAAAGTAGTGTTAACACCTGCCAACACCGGTCCGCCCGATAAGGATACCGTGCCGGTTGGTTTCACTACCTTTTGGATATACCCGGTGGCCTTATCAAAATAATAACTGATGCCGTCGCATTTTATGGTTAATGAATTGTCGGTTTCGATGATCTTTATAGCTGATGCGTTTGCGGGCGTAGTTTTGCCCGGTGCCGCAGCGGGCGTATGTAGTGCCCAGGTCCAGGTAAATATTTCTTTTTTATCGGGGCCGTAGGCTGTAAGGTAAAGGGCGTCGCTTTTTTGCCAGGCAGCAGGCAGGTTGAGGTTAAGCAATCCCTTTTCGCCGGGTTGCAGGTTGGGTACCAACGGCATGCCTGTTGCCTGCACAATAGCTGCGGTACTTTTACTTTTTGCCGGTGGGAATTTTACCAGCCTCCATTTAAAGGTGCATTGTTTAAAGTTGGTGAAAGCATACCTGTTCACTACAGCTATTTTTCCGTCGAAATTTTTGCTGATAGGCTGCGGATCGATATACACCGGCGACCAGATTTCTTTAATGGTGTAAAAGCTTGCTTCTTTTTCGCGGTGCGGGCCAACAATGCCGTCGGGCGCGTGGTTGCCATCGGCATCATATGCTCCGTTTTTATCCGTACGGATGATGGCTTCATCCAAAAACGCCCAGATAAACCCGCCCGCCCCATGCGGGTGCTTCATCATAGCACCCCAAAAATCATCCAGCGCAGCGCCGGCGCCGCCATCGTATAAGCCGTGCATAAACTCGGTAGGGAAAAATACTTCCTGCCCGGTGGCCGCTGCTTTTGCCATATAATTATAATCGGGGTAATGCTTGGTGTCGGTACCGTTAAATTTTTCCCAGGGGTGCAGCACGGTGCGTTTTTGTGGGTCGTAAAGGGCGTAATCGTTATCCAGCCCGCGGTTCCAGCCGCCCTCGTTGCCGTTATCCCAAAAAATAACCGAGGGGTGGTTTACATCGCGCAGCACCAGCTCTTTTACCAGTTTATGCCCTACTATCGTATCGTATTTGGCCTGCCAGCCGGTTAGCTCATCCAGCACATAAAGCCCCAGGGAATCGCAAACATCTAAAAACTCATGGTCGGGCGGGTAGTGCGACATGCGGACCGCGTTGTTATTCATCTCCTTCATCAGCTTTGCATCCATCAGGTGGATGGCTTTGCTCAGCGTGCGCCCGGTTTCGGGCCAAAAACTGTGGCGGTTAGTACCTTTTAATATTACACGCGCACCGTTTACGTACAAACCATCATTCGCCCGCACTTCCACCGTGCGGAAGCCAAATTTTTGTTTGACGCGGTGGATAATGCCCCTGCTATTTTTAATAGTTACCGCAACCTGGTACAGGTTAGGGAACTCGGCGCTCCACAAGGCGGGCTTGCTAAAATAGCCTTTCAACTGTAGGCTGTCGGCAGCGGCATCTGCTCTTGCCTGCATGGGCGCACCAACATTTTGCCCCTTTAGAGTTTGCACCTGTGCGGTAATAGTTTCATCGCCTTTTAAATTCCTGGCAAAACCATTCAGCAAAAACGAGCCATCAGCCTTAGCATCAATTGATGTCCTGTCGATAAAGGTTTCGGGCACCACCTCCAAATAAACGGGACGGTAAATACCACCAAGTACCCAAAAATCGCTGTTGCGGCGTTCGGCGTCGTTTACAGATGAATTTGCCGAAGTTTTATCAACCCTAACTTCTAATAAATTTTTGCCGTTGGGTTTAAGCAAAGCGGATATATCGTATTTAAATCGGTAAAAAGCACCCTGGTGCACCGGCCCGGCCTGTTTGCCGTTTACCATCACTTTGGCATCCGTCATCACCCCCTCAAAAACAATAAACACCTTTTTGCCGGCACCGCCCGGCGAAGCAAATTCATATTTATATAGGCCTTGCTCGTTTGCCTTTACCTTATCGTGCCCATAATTATAAGTTCCGAAGCCTTGTTGCTCCCAGTTTGATGGTACTGCAATTTTTGTCCAGCTGCCGCTTTTGCGGCCTTCGGTGCAATAAAAATCCCATTGCACGGTGTGGTCCTTATCTATCCCCGAGAGGTATTTGATAACCGTTTCCTGCGAAAAAGCATTAAGGCATACCGGCAGTAATAATAGTTGCAGCAATATTTTTTTCATAACTCTTTATTAAACGTACTATTTGTTTATCGGCATAAACTAAACAAGGTTAATTACTCTTCCTCATTTAAGAAAGTATCCCCTAAATTAAAATTACGCAATCGTTGTCATATGGGGATGCAAAGCAACATAGCTAATTGTATTCCACGGCAGCATCGCCCGGGGATATTCTAAAGCACCCTTAACAATAGGTTAATTTTAACCATTTTTACGGCTAAAGTTAACCTAAAATTTATCATAACTTGCGTGTCGTGTTATACGTACAACAAAAATACGCTATCCGTTCTGTGGCTATATCCGTTTTTAATAGATGTTACATCGCGCTTTTACCGGCCGCCTGGTGCCGGCAGAATGCCAAGGTACTTCCGTGTTAAATATGCTCAGGCGGGCGTTTTTTAAAATGAGTGTGTTTTTTACAATTATTTTTTATTTAGGGCTTGTATCTAAAAAAAAACTTATAGATTAGTATATTAAAACCAACACGGCTAACCGTGCCATTATAAACTTTTGCTCTTCGCGGTGTTAAATAACTGTTTGCATAAAGGAAGCATTTATAAAATATTTAAGGATTTTTTTTAACTAAATGATTAGCCTTATTACCCCCAGCATACCTACAGATGTGTCGGTGCCACAGCCCGATGATGCATTTTTATTGAGGCAGGTAGGTTGCAGTTGCGAACGGTCTTTTAATGCGCTTTTTTCGAAGTATTGGGAAAAAGCGTATTCAGACGCATTTAAACGGCTAAAGGATGCCGACCTCGCGAAGGACGTTGTTCAGGAAGTGTTTATGCATATTTGGGAAAAGCGCGAAACGTCGCATATCCTGAATTTGCCCGCCTACCTCAATGTCGCCGTTAGAAACAAGGTGTTTAAACAGGTAGAGAAGCAAACATTGCACAATCCTTTTTTTGAGGAGCTGGAAAATATCCCTTCTAAACATTCCAACGCGGATGAAAACCTGCTATGGAAGGAATTTTTTGATTCGTACGAGGTGTTGGTGAAAAGCCTTCCGGCCAGCCGGCAAACCATTTTCCGCCTGCATTACCAGGAAGATTTAAGCACAAAGGCAATTGCGGCGGAGTTGGGTATTTCGCGGAAGACGGTTCAAAATCAGTTAGGGAAGGTAATGAAAAAGTTAAAAGTATCGTTGCTGCCTTTGTTGCCGCTACTCCTGTTTTTTTTAAAATTGGAGTCAATACCTTTTATTTAAACTATTTCAAAAAATAGGCCATAGGTATCAGGCCAATAGCTATCTATTACACCGCATAAGCATACTACCGTAACTATAGCACAATTCCTTCTTTCTTATTTGTTGTTGAAAGCGGGACAAAAAAAATTTCAAAAAGCGGTGGGACTTTATTGCTTTTTTGGGTCATGCATATAACCAATTGCTCAAACTGTTTAAATGGAAAAAAAATATTTTCTCGAATTGTTGGCGAAGCACCGTAAAGGATTAGCAACTGCGGAGGAAAAACAGTTTTTAATAAAATTCTATGATGCTTTTGCGTCCGAACGGGATGTAATAGGCCTGATGGGCGATGATGAGAAACAACAGTTAAAACAGGATATTCAAAACGCAATATGGGGCAGGATTCTGCAGCAATCGGAGAAAAACGTGGTAGCATTAAAACCCTGGTATTTGCGCAAGGTTGCGGCGGCGATGTTTCTGATGGTTTGTGCTGCCAGTATATGGTACCTTTCTGCTAACCGGCATCCACAGGCTAAAGTTGAAGCACAAGCAAAAAAACTGCAACCGGCCAATATTTACGTTGTGTTAAAGGATGGAAGCACGGTAATTTTGAGCCATGGGAGCAAACTTACTTACGCACCAGATTTTGCGAAACGCGAGGTATTCCTTTCCGGGCAAGCTTACTTTGATATTAAACACGATTCGTCCCGGCCGTTTGTAGTACATACCGGCAATGTTTTTACCACTGTTTTGGGTACTGCTTTTAATATTAAAGCACTGCCCGGCGAAAAAGTTATTACAGTAACCGTAACCAGGGGCAAGGTAAAAGTAAGTGATGAGCGTAAACTGATAGGCGTAATTGTGCCAAATCAGCAAATTATTTACAACACAAGTGTTGCAAGCGCAACCAAAACCCATATAACAGCAGCTACTTTTACCGACTGGACAACCAAAAGTAACCTTTATTTAGAAGATGTTACTGTTGCCGAAGCTGCCAAATTGTTTGAGGAGCGGTTTAAAGTGAAGATTGTATTTGGCGATGATAGTATTAAAAATAAACACTTTACTACTTCTTTTGATAACGCGGTGAGCCTCGACAAGGCCTTGATAAGCATCTGTGCTTTTAACGATGCTACATATACCTATGATAAAGAACACACACTTATAACCATAAACTCAAAAACCAATTAACTAAATCCTCAAATATGAAGAAAATTTATCTAAACTATCCGTCCGGCCGTATTCTGAAGAGCGCCTCACTAACTCTTTAGCATAAAAAACCCGCAGAATATTTCCCCAGGGGAAATGTACTCCGCGGGCCTGTTTTGCCATCGACTGCAATCGATTGCTGAACATGTGTTTTAAATTTTTAAATCAATCCAGACATTAATCACTTAAAACGAATTAAAATTATGAATTTTTCTACAATTTATGCGCACCTGCGGCATTTTGTCCAGTTTATGCTCAGGTTGTGCTTGCCACCAAATCCCAATTTTAAACTAATTATGAGAACAGGGATAGTTACCGCATTTGTGTTCATCACCTCAATTCCGGTTTTCTCGGCCACCACGGCCAAGAGCCAGGTGGTTGAGAAGGTAGAAGTGAACATCTCGCTCAAAAACGAATCGCTGGTGAAAGCCTTCCGGAAAATTGAAGCGCAAAGCCCGTTTCATTTTATGTACCGTAACGAAGATGTTAAGGGCGTCCGCAATTTAGAAGTGCCGGCCGGAACCCAGTCGGTTGCAGCGTTGCTGAAAACCGTACTTGCAAACACCTCGCTTATTTTTCAGCAAATAGACAATCAGATATTGATAACCCGCGCAGGTACGGACAGCGCCACAGGAGAAACCCCGGGGAGCAGCATTATCGGTGGATTTAGGCAGGTAGCCACAGGCGGTGTAAAAGGTATCGTTACCGATACGAAAGGTAACACACTGCCTGGCGTAACTGTTAGCCTCACCGGGGCAGCTTCGCTTGCCAAAGTTACCGATATTTCTGGTGCTTACAGTTTTACTAACCTGCCTGTGGGCAACTATACCATCAGCTTTACGTTTGTAGGGTTCACTACCCTGTCTAAACCTGTTGTGCTGGCTGATGGGCAGGTGGCTACTGTAAATGCCGTACTAACCGAAAGTACCAACAGCCTTGATGAGGTAGTTGTAGTAGGTTATGGTACACAAAAGAAAAGAGAGGTAACCAGTGCCATTACCACAGTAAATGCCGAACAGTTTAACAAAGGCAACATCAGCGATGTAGCTCAGTTGCTACAAGGTAAAGTGCCCGGTTTATCCATTGCACGCCCGGGTGGCGATCCAAACGGTGGTTTTGCTATCCGCTTAAGGGGTTTATCAACCCTGGGTGCAAATACGCAGCCACTGGTAGTATTAGATGGCCAGGTAGGTGCCGACATCAACACCGTTGACCCTAACGATATCAAAAGCATTGATGTACTGAAAGATGGTTCTGCCGCTGCTATTTACGGAACGCGTGGTTCTGCAGGCGTAATCATCATCACTACCAAGTCGGGCAAAAAAGGCACCTCTAAACTCACCTACAACGTATCCGGAACCAGTGAAACACCTGCGAGATTTACTAAGCACATGAATGCTGCGGAATTTAAGGCACTTGGTAAAGGAACGGATTTTGGCGCAAATACCGACTGGAACAAAGAGATTACCCGTACAGCTTATTCGCATGTGCATAACCTTGGTTTCTCCGGCGGGGATGAACGTACCACGTATAATGCCTCCTTTAACTACCGTAATACCCAAGGCGTTGCAATTACCACGGGTTTTCAGCAGCTTAACGGGCGTTTAAATATAGCCCACAAAGCGCTGAATGACAAATTGGTATTCAATTTAAACATCAACACAACAAGCCGAAACTCGCAGTTCGGGTTCTCGGATGCGTTTAAATATGCCACTATTTTTAACCCAACAGCACCTGTTTACTCAAAGGACCCGCTTTATGACCTTACCGGTGGCGGCTACTTCGAATCGAACTTTGTTGATTATTCTAACCCGGTTGCTATGCTGAAACAGAACACCAACGAAGCAACCAACAAGAAATTCAATATAGGTGGAACAGTAAGCTATGAAATATTGAAGAACCTGAAATTTTCAACACAGTTTTACAAACAAACCACCAGCAACTACCGCTCTATGTATTCGCCAACTGATGCGTTTATTTCAAGGGGCTTCCCATTGGGCAGCGGCTTTGGGCGGTCGGGTATTTCGGCCAAGTATGACGATGAAGCGGAGAATATTTTATACGAGAATACTTTATCCTACGAAAAAGCGATTAAAAAATTCGAGCTTTCGGCCATCGCCGGATATTCTTACCAGGATTTTAAGTACACTGGTTTTGATGCCCAGGGCGGTAACTTTGTAACCGATGCGTCGGGCCAAAATTTTGCCGCAGCGCTTGATTTTAAGAACGGTATAGGTGTAGTAGAAAGCTATAAAAATGGAAACAGGCTTATTTCTTTCTTTGGCCGTGTAAAAGTAAATTATGATAACATTGCGTTCCTTTCTGCCAGTTTAAGGCGTGATGGTTCTACCGAGTTTGGCGAGAACAACAAATGGGGGCTATTCCCGGCTGTAAGCGCTGGTTTGGATATCAGTAAGATTGTTGATATATCTTTTGTTAACAACTTAAAATTAAGAGGTAGCTATGGTGTTACCGGTGCATTGCCACCATTCCCATACCTTTCGTTAACCACGCTAAGTAACAGCGGTGGTACTTATTACGGTGGCGGCGGTAATTACTTTAGCACCTATGCCGGTACACGTAACCCTAACCCCAACCTGAAATGGGAGAAAAAAGCGGAAACAGATATAGGTTTGGATTTCACATTATTCGACAGCAGGCTAACCGGTTCGATAGATTACTTCAACCGTAAAACAAACGACTTGATCTTTAACGTAACCGTGCCATCTCCACCTGCTCTGTTTAACAATACCTGGTTAAACATTGGCGAACTAAGCAACTCCGGTGTCGAGGTGGCCTTGAGTTATGAAGCAATACGGGGGAAAGACTTTACCTGGACAATAGGCGGAAACGTTTCCAGCTACCATGTAGTGTTAACAAAACTGATCGACGCGCTGAAAGGCTCTTACGTGGGTGCAACTAACCTGGGTACACCGGGCCAGGAAGCAACACAGCTAACCCGCGCAGTTGCAGGCCAACCCATTGGTTTATTATATGGGCCTAAATATGTTGGCGTTGATGCAAATGGGGTGTACCAATATGATGATGGTAAAGGGGGCACAATTGGCTTGGCCGATGCTCCGCGCCAGATTATTGGCAACGGTTTGCCTAAATACGAGTTTGGCATCACCAATAATTTCAAATACAAACAGTTCGACCTTAGTTTCTTCCTGCGCTCTTCCATGGGGCACCAGCTGATCAATACGTTCCGTGCGTTTTACGAAAACCCTAACGTGGCAACCAGTTACAACATCGTAAACACCAAGTTTTTTGATCCGAAAGTAACAGACGGGGCAGCATACAGCAGCTACGACGTAGAGAAGGCTTCGTTCCTAAAATTAGATAACGCTACGTTTGGTTATACCTTTAAAATCGGAAAATCAACCAAACCAGGAATGATCAGCAGTTTAAGAGCTTTCGTTTCGGGCCAAAACCTGTTTACAATTACCAACTATACCGGTGTTGATCCGGAGGTAAGGTATGCCGATTCTGGAAACGTACTGGCACCAGGTATCGACAGGAGGGAAACATGGGTTTACACCAGGTCGTTCACATTGGGCGTAAACATTGGCTTTTAATAATATTAAGTTTTTAATTTAAAATATTAGCGAATTATGAAACATACATCATTAACTAAATATTCGGTTCTTGCCGTTTTGTTTGTTGCCGCATCCTGCACCAAACTTGATGAGAAAGGACTGCTTTACGACCAGGTTACCGAAGCAGACTTTTACAAAACCGATAAGCAATTAGCTTCTGCCGTAGGAGCTGCATATTCTACTATATACGGGTATAATGGCGCATTTTTTAACCTGAATGAGGTTACTACCGATGAGGTAGTGGTGCCTACACGTGGGGCCGACTGGGGAGATGGCGGCCACTGGGTGCGTTTAAAAACACACAAAACTAACAGTACCGACTCGCAGCCCGCCAACGGCTGGAACTTCGGCTTCGGCGGTGTAACAACCTGTAACAAGTTACTGGCTGCGCTTGCCGTAAGTAAATCGCCAACGGCGGTTACCTATGTTGCCGAATTGAAAGCGCTGCGTGCCATTTACTATTACTGGCTGCTGGATCTTTTTGGTAACGTGCCTATCACTACCGATTTTTCTGAAACCGCGCCGCCGGCTACTAAACCCCGTGCAGAGGTATATGCCTTTATTGAAAAAGAACTGCTGGAGAACATAGATAAATTGCCAAAAATAGGCCCCGGCGATGGCCCTTATTATGGCCGTGTTACTTATTACGTAGCACAGGCAACGCTTGCTAAGTTATACCTGAATGCGCAAACCTATACAGGCGCGCCACAGTACGATAAAGCCTTGGCAGCTTGCGATATCATTATCAACTCCGGAAAGTATCAGCTGATGAATAATTATGCGGACATCTTCTCCCGCAATAACATAGGGTCTACCGAATCTATATGGGCTATCCCTTTTGATGGTGTAAAAGCAAAAGGTTTTAACATGAACATGGAAACCCTGCACCTGCAAAGCCAAAATACCTACCAGATGAACAGTCAACCCTGGAATGGTTTCGCCTCTGTACAAGAATTCTACCAGTCGTATATCGATCCGGCTCAAAATCCTGGCCCACAGGGCACTGTTGTGGGTTTAGATCCAAAAGGAACGCCAACAACCGGTACACTGGATAAAAGGATGCTGAATAACTTCCTTGTTGGCCCGCAGTTTCAGGCTGACGGCGTTACGCCGTTAACCGATGGTGGCGCGGATATTACTGATCCGGACGGCCAGCCTATCACCTTAACACCCTATATTAACGAGCTGCAGCCCAATGCCTGGAGGCAAGCAGGTGCCCGTATTGCCAAATGGCAGTTTTATAAAGGTATGTTAACCGATTTGGATAACGATTTGGCCATTTACCGTTATGCCGATATCCTGCTGATGAAAGCAGAATTGCTGGCACGCAAAAGCGGTAACTGGAACGACCCGGTTACGCTGGCATTGGTGAACCAGATACGTACCATACATGGCGGTGTATCAGTTTTGCCTACCTTAACTGCAGAAACATTCCTGGCCGAGCGCGGCCGCGAAATGTTTGCCGAAAGCTATCGCAGGCAGGACATGCTGCGCTTTGGAACCTACAATAGCAAATACCGTTTCCATGATGCAGACGCAAGCACAAATGTTAATATTTTCCCAATACCGGAGCCGCAGATAAATGCAAATCCGAATCTTAAACAAAACCCTGGCTATTAAAGTGATAGTATAGTTAATTGGTAATTGGTTGTACGGAAAGCAGATGATTTATTATTTGCTTTCCGTTTTAATTTTACAAGTTTTGTTTAACGCATTGCTTGTTGCCGGCAACTGGTTTTAAAGGCATTTAGAAGAATAGCATAGCACTGCTGAGGGAATAGGATACATGATAGACGGTGTTTTAAAATATTGTTCGCGGTACGGTTCCCCTTTGTTGCTGAGCTTGCTTGTGTGCCGCCGTCAATGCATAGGTTTTGCCGCGGTGTTACTTTTCGCAATATGTTTAATTGGGTGCAATAGCAAACCACCGGCGCCAGCCATTAAATTATTTTCTGCATTGCCCGCCACGGCTACGGGTATTTCTTTTGCCAACAACGTAGCGTACACCGAACAGCTGAACGTTTATACTTACCGCAATTTTTATAACGGCGGCGGAGTGGCCATTGGCGATATGAATAACGATGGTTTGCCCGATGTTTTTTTCTGCGGTAACCAACAATCCAACAGGCTGTATATAAATGGCGGCAATTTTAAATTTACGGATATAACTGTTAAGGCGGGCCTATCTTCGGCGGGGGTATGGTCTACAGGTGTTACCCTGGCCGATGTTAACGGTGATGGCTGGTTGGATATTTACGTTTGTAAATCCGGCGATTTTTCCGGCAAAAACCGCAGTAATCAGCTATTCATTAATAATGGCGACTTAACTTTTACAGAAAAAGCTGCAGAGTATGGCCTCAATAACAAAGGGTTATGTACGCATGCTGTTTTTTTTGATTACGATAAAGATGGCGATCTGGACTGCTACCTGCTCAACAACTCCTTTCGCTCGGTTGGGAATTATGATCTGATAAAAGATCAGCGTAATATCCCCGATTCGCTTGGCGGAAACAAGTTGTACCGCAATGATAAAGGCCATTTTACCGATGTTACGCAACAAACCGGTATTTACAGCAGTAAAATTGGGTTTGGCCTGGGCGTTACCATTGCCGACTTAAATAACGATGGCTGGGACGATATATACGTATCTAACGATTTTTTTGAACGGGATTATTTATATATCAACAACCACAACGGTACCTTTAAAGAGTGCCTGCCCGATATGATCAGGGAATTAAGCCTCAACTCTATGGGGGCCGATATTGCTGATGTCAATAACGATGGCCTTCCGGATATTTACGTTACCGATATGCTTCCGGAACCCGAGCGCAGGTTGAAGACAAAAACCGCGTTTGAGAATTGGGATAAATACCAGTCTGACCTGGATAACGGGTACTACCAGCAGTTTCTGCGTAATGTATTGCAATTGAACCGTGGGACTGCCCCTGGCAGCACTACGCATCAAGCAAACTTTAGCGAAATTGGACGCCTTGCAGGCATGCAAGCTACCGACTGGAGCTGGGGTGCCTTAATTACCGATTTGGACAATGATGGATTTAAGGACGTTTTTGTAAGCAACGGCATTTTCAAGGACCTTACCGATCAGGATTACATCCAGTTTATGGCCAACCCGGCGGAGGTACGCCGAATGATGGGCCGCGAAAAAGAGCCGATTAAAAAGCTGATAGACCTAATGCCGTCAGAGGCAGTACCGAACTACGCCTACCGTAACAACGGGGATTTGACGTTCAGCAACAAGGCATCCGAGTGGGGGCTTGGGGAGCCAGGCTTTTCAAACGGGTCTGCCTACGGCGACCTGGACAACGACGGGGCGCTGGACCTTGTAGTGAACAACGTAAACATGCCGGCCTTTGTGTACCGCAACAACAGCCGCAGGCTGCGCCCGGGCAACAAATACCTCAAAGTAGCGCTGCAGGGCGAAGGGATGAACCGCTTTGGCACAGGCAGCCGGGTAACGGTTTACTACAACCATACGCTAAGCTACCAGGAGCAAATGCCTGCGCGTGGTTTCGAGTCGAGCGTAGACAACCGGCTGAATTTCGGGCTGGGGGAAACGAGCGTGGTTGATTCGGTGCTGGTAGAATGGCCCGACGGGAAGCAAAAGCTGCTGAAAGCGGTGCAGCCAAACCAAACAATTACAGTAAAGCAAAGCGAATCGGCGTACCCGTTAAAAACGAAGGCGGCGGTGCCAAAAACCATATTTGCGCAAAGCGCAGGCAATTACGGCATCGGCTTTAAGCATACAGAGGACGAGTACGTAGACTTCGACCGGGAGAAGCTTATCTTCCAGATGCATTCTACCGACGGCCCTCGGATGGCGGCAGGCGACGTAAACGGCGACAAGCTGCAGGACTTTTACATCTGCGGGGCAGCGGGGCAGCCCGGCGCGCTGTACACCCAAACCAGGGATGGGCGTTTCAAAAAGAGCAACGAAGGGCTGCTGGAAAAAGACAAAGGGAGCGAAGACACGGACTGCCTGTTTTTCGACGCGGACGGGGACGGGGACCAGGACCTGTACGTTTGCAGCGGCGGCAGCGAGTTCTCGGCCAACTCCACCGAGCTGATCAGCAGGCTTTACCTGAACGACGGGCACGGGGGCTACAGCCGGTCCCCGCAGGTACTGCCGTCGTTCCAGTTCGAGAGCAGCTCCTGCGTGGCAGCGGCGGACGTAGACGGGGACGGCGACCAGGACCTGTTCGTAGGCGTGCGGCTAAAGCCGGGCAGCTGGGGCTATGCCTGCAAAAGCTACATCCTGGCGAACGACGGGCATGGCGTATTTAGCGACGCGACGGACAAGGTAGCCCCGGCGTTAAACCAGGCGGGGATGGTAACGGACGGGAAGTGGTTTGACTACGACCGTGACGGGCGGGCAGACCTTGCCATCTGCGGGGAGTACATGCCCATCCGCATCTTCCACAACGAGGGCGGGCGCTTAAGCGAAGTAACGGCAGCAGCAGGGCTTTCCAAAAGCAATGGCTGGTGGAACCGGCTGCAGGTGGCGGACGTAGACGGGGACGGGTACCCGGACCTTGTAGCAGGCAACCACGGGCTCAACTCGCGGTTCAAGGCCAGCGCAGCAAAGCCGGTAAGCCTTTACACTGGCGACTTCAGCGGCACGGGGGCTATCGAGCAGATCGTATGCACGTACAACGGCGGCAAGCAGTACCCGATGGCGCTGCGGCACGACCTGGTAGGCGAGCTTCCGCTGCTGAAGAAGAAGTACCTGCGCTACGGGCAATACAAAGAGCAAACGATGGAAGATATTTTTGGGGCGGAGCTGCTGAAAACGGTTACCAAAACGGATGCTTACGAAATGCGCAGCAGCGTAGTGCTGAACAAGGGGAAGGGCAGGTTCCAGCTGCAGCCCCTGCCGGCAGAGGCGCAGTTCTCCACAGTGTTCGGGCTAGTTGTAAAAGACCTTGACGGCGACGGGAAAGCGGACATCCTGCTGGGGGGCAACTTCTACGAATCCAAGCCTGAGGCAGGCATTTACGATGCCAGCTACGGGCTGCTGCTGAAGGGCGACGGCAGGGGCGGCTTCCGGGCAGTGGCGCCGCAGCAGAGCGGGGTACTGGTAAAAGGCGCGGTACGCGATATTATGGAGCTCCGCGCCGGCAACAAAACCCTGTTCGTGTTCGCAAAAAATAATGAGAAAACCGAAATAATAACTTTAAATAAGATTGCAGCTAAATGAGGAAACGTTATACTTGGATGCTTTTTGTTGTATGTATTTGCTTACTTGCGGCGTGCCGGTCAGAAAGCGAGCGATATGAGGATTTGGTAGCACGCGAACTGGCTACCGGCATCCGGCACGACAGTATTTTTATGGGTATAAGCCTGGGGATGACGAGCAAAGAATTTTATGCCCATTGCTGGAGGATGAATAAAAAGGGGCTGTTTTTTGAAGGGCCGGGCAACATGTCGGTATTGTACCATTTCAAAAACGAATTGAAGCACCCTGCAACCATGACCTTTTACCCTGATTTCCGCGAGAACAAGATAAGCAAAATGGGAGTGACATTTAGTTACGATGCATTTGCACCGTGGAACAAGGCATTGTTTGCTGATAGCTTACAGGTCGAGGTATTCAATCTGTTTAAAAAATGGTACAAAGGCGCAGATTTTTTAACCATGACAGACCCTGTACGCGGAACCATCTTTGTGCAGGTAAAAGGCAACCGCAGAATTATCATAGGCAAGTACGATGAGCAGCATGTAAAAGTGGATTTTACTGATCTGTTGACAGAAAATAGCAAGTAACGATGAGATATATAACCCACGGTAATGTTATTCGCAACAGGTATTTGGGCTTGTACGTTGCTTTCTTGTCGGTAATTTCAGTTCTCTCCGGCTGCGTGGGCGGCAATGGCAGCGGCAAACCAGCGACAAAACTTTTTGAGCTTTTGGATGCGGGCTACACCAACATTAATTTCAACAACAAGCTCGCTTACAACAACGAGTTCAATATTTATACCTACCGCAATTTTTACAACGGCGGCGGCGTGGCACTTGGCGACGTAAATAACGATGGGTTGATAGATGTTTTTATGGTAGGGAATACCGAGCCCAGCAAGCTTTACCTCAACAAAGGGAATTTTCGGTTTGAAGATATTACCGCTAAGGCAGGCATTGACAAAGTGGGTAAATGGTCTACCGGGGTTACAATGGCCGATGTTAACGGTGACGGTTTACTGGACATTTATGTTTGCAACAGCGGCGATGTGAAGGGCGACCACAAGCAAAACGAACTATACATCAACCAGGGGAACCTAAAGTTTAAAGAAAGTGCCGTGGCGTATGGCATAGGGGTAAACGGCTATTCTACCCATGCCGTGTTTTTTGATTACGACCATGACGGCGACCTCGACCTTTTTATCCTCAGCAACTCCTTCAAGGCCATCGGCACCTTTAATATACAAAACAATGAACGAAACATGCGCGATCCGCTGGGCGGGCAAAAATTATTCCGTAATGACGGCGGGCATTTTAAAGATGTAAGTGCCGAGGCCGGGATATTTGGTAGTGTTATTGGTTTTGGATTGGGTGTAAGTGTGGGCGATGTGGATCATGATGGCTGGGACGATATCTACGTATCCAACGATTTTTTCGAGCGCGACTACCTGTATATCAACAATAAAAATGGTACGTTTAAGGAATCGCTGGAAGACCAGATGCATAGCATCAGCAACGCCTCCATGGGGGCCGACCTCGCCGACATAAATAACGATGCCAGGCCCGATATTTTTGTGACCGACATGCTCCCCGAGAGCGAAAGCCGCCTTAAAACCAATACCACTTACGAAAATTGGGACAAATACCAAATGGACGTTAAGTACGGATATTATAATCAGTTTACCCGTAACACACTACAGCTGAACAACGGCAACGGTACTTTTAGCGAAATTGGGCGCCTTGCAGGCGTGCACGCCACCGACTGGAGTTGGGGAGCCTTAATTACCGATTTGGACAACGACGGTTTTAAAGATGTTTTTGTGGCTAACGGCATTTATCAGGATCTTACAAACGGGGATTATATCCAATACCTTTCTAACCGGGAAGTAATGGCGACGCTAATCAAAGACAAAAACATAAACTATCAAAAGCTGATAGACCTGATGCCGTCAGAGGCAGTACCGAACTACGCCTACCGTAACAACGGGGATTTGACGTTCAGCAACAAGGCATCCGAGTGGGGGCTTGGGGAGCCAGGCTTTTCAAACGGGTCTGCCTACGGCGACCTGGACAACGACGGGGCGCTGGACCTTGTAGTGAACAACGTAAACATGCCGGCCTTTGTGTACCGCAACAACAGCCGCAGGCTGCGCCCGGGCAACAAATACCTCAAAGTAGCGCTGCAGGGCGAAGGGATGAACCGCTTTGGCACAGGCAGCCGGGTAACGGTTTACTACAACCATACGCTAAGCTACCAGGAGCAAATGCCTGCGCGTGGTTTCGAGTCGAGCGTAGACAACCGGCTGAATTTCGGGCTGGGGGAAACGAGCGTGGTTGATTCGGTGCTGGTAGAATGGCCCGACGGGAAGCAAAAGCTGCTGAAAGCGGTGCAGCCAAACCAAACAATTACAGTAAAGCAAAGCGAATCGGCGTACCCGTTAAAAACGAAGGCGGCGGTGCCAAAAACCATATTTGCGCAAAGCGCAGGCAATTACGGCATCGGCTTTAAGCATACAGAGGACGAGTACGTAGACTTCGACCGGGAGAAGCTTATCTTCCAGATGCATTCTACCGACGGCCCTCGGATGGCGGCAGGCGACGTAAACGGCGACAAGCTGCAGGACTTTTACATCTGCGGGGCAGCGGGGCAGCCCGGCGCGCTGTACACCCAAACCAGGGATGGGCGTTTCAAAAAGAGCAACGAAGGGCTGCTGGAAAAAGACAAAGGGAGCGAAGACACGGACTGCCTGTTTTTCGACGCGGACGGGGACGGGGACCAGGACCTGTACGTTTGCAGCGGCGGCAGCGAGTTCTCGGCCAACTCCACCGAGCTGATCAGCAGGCTTTACCTGAACGACGGGCACGGGGGCTACAGCCGGTCCCCGCAGGTACTGCCGTCGTTCCAGTTCGAGAGCAGCTCCTGCGTGGCAGCGGCGGACGTAGACGGGGACGGCGACCAGGACCTGTTCGTAGGCGTGCGGCTAAAGCCGGGCAGCTGGGGCTATGCCTGCAAAAGCTACATCCTGGCGAACGACGGGCATGGCGTATTTAGCGACGCGACGGACAAGGTAGCCCCGGCGTTAAACCAGGCGGGGATGGTAACGGACGGGAAGTGGTTTGACTACGACCGTGACGGGCGGGCAGACCTTGCCATCTGCGGGGAGTACATGCCCATCCGCATCTTCCACAACGAGGGCGGGCGCTTAAGCGAAGTAACGGCAGCAGCAGGGCTTTCCAAAAGCAATGGCTGGTGGAACCGGCTGCAGGTGGCGGACGTAGACGGGGACGGGTACCCGGACCTTGTAGCAGGCAACCACGGGCTCAACTCGCGGTTCAAGGCCAGCGCAGCAAAGCCGGTAAGCCTTTACACTGGCGACTTCAGCGGCACGGGGGCTATCGAGCAGATCGTATGCACGTACAACGGCGGCAAGCAGTACCCGATGGCGCTGCGGCACGACCTGGTAGGCGAGCTTCCGCTGCTGAAGAAGAAGTACCTGCGCTACGGGCAATACAAAGAGCAAACGATGGAAGATATTTTTGGGGCGGAGCTGCTGAAAACGGTTACCAAAACGGATGCTTACGAAATGCGCAGCAGCGTAGTGCTGAACAAGGGGAAGGGCAGGTTCCAGCTGCAGCCCCTGCCGGCAGAGGCGCAGTTCTCCACAGTGTTCGGGCTAGTTGTAAAAGACCTTGACGGCGACGGGAAAGCGGACATCCTGCTGGGGGGCAACTTCTACGAATCCAAGCCTGAGGCAGGCATTTACGATGCCAGCTACGGGCTGCTGCTGAAGGGCGACGGCAGGGGCGGCTTCCGGGCAGTGGCGCCGCAGCAGAGCGGGGTACTGGTAAAAGGCGCGGTACGCGATATTATGGAGCTCCGCGCCGGCAACAAAACCCTGTTCGTGTTCGCAAAAAATAATGAGAAACCGGCGATCCTTATCAAACAGAGCGCGGGTATCCATACCAAATTATAACAAATGCAGTTTTAGCACTAAGGATATTTTCAACAACAAAATTTATGGCAATAGAAGCAGTGAACATAAACAATAAAGCAGCCAGCGATAATACGTACGATGCCATCGTTATAGGTTCGGGTATTAGCGGGGGATGGGCAGCCAAGGAATTAACAGAAAAAGGCTTGAAAGTGCTGATGCTGGAACGGGGTAGAAACTACGAACACATTAAAGGCTACGTTACGGCAAACAAAGCCCCCTGGGAGTTTCAGCACCGTGGCCAGCCAACGCTAAAGCAAAAAACGGATAACCCGGTAATATCCCGCCCCTGGGCCATGTACGGTACCGCCGCACAAGAACCATTAATGGATTCCTGGGTGAACGAAAAAGACAGCCCATACGTTGAAAAAAAGCCGTTTACCTGGTGGCGCTCCTACCAGTTGGGTGGCAGGTCGACCTTATGGGGCCGGCAAAGTTACCGGCTTAGCGACCTTGATTTTGAAGCCAACGCAAAAGATGGCATCGCTGTAGATTGGCCTATCCGCTACGCCGATATGGCAACATGGTACGATCATGTGGAGAAGTTTATAGGCGTCAGTGGCTCAAAGGAAGGGCTGGCGCATCTGCCCGACGGGCATTATATGCCGCCGATGGAACTCAATTGCGTGGAAAAGGACGTAGCATCGCGAATAAAAAGTTTTTATAAAGAGCAGCGGCACATGTTCATAGGGCGCGTGGCCAATATTACGGAACCTCTTCCGGGCCGAACCAATTGCCAGTATCGTAACCGTTGTTGGGAAGGCTGCCCTTTTGGTGCCTACTTCAGCACGCAATCGTCAACGCTTCCGGCCGCAATGGCAACCGGTAATTTAACGGTGCGCCCCCTTTCTATTGTTACTCAAATACTATACGATAAGAACACGAAAAAAGCTACCGGCGTGGAAGTGTTGGACGCCGAAACTAACAAAACCTATGTGTTTAATTCGCGCATCGTGTTTCTCAATGCGTCCAGCCTCAATAGCGCCTGGGTGCTAATGAATTCGGCTACTGATGTGTGGCCCGAAGGTTTGGGCAGCAGCAGCGGCGAACTTGGCCACAATATTATGGATCACCATTACATGCTTGGTGCGCAAGGCACCGTTGAAGGGTATGAAGATAAATACTACTTCGGCCGGCGGGCCAATGGCTTTTACATACCCCGGTTTGCCAATATCAACGGCGACAAACGTGATTTCCTGCGCGGCTACGGTTTCCAGGGAAGTGCCAGCCGCGAAGGATGGAGCCGCAACGTAGCCGAGATGAATATTGGCGTAGGGTTTAAAGACGCAATTTCAGAACCAGGCGAATGGCATATCGGCGCCACTGGTTTTGGAGAGATATTACCATATCACGACAACAAGATGACGCTGGATAAAACGGTTAAAGACAAATGGGGCCTGCCGGTACTGGCGATGGATGCCGGGCTTAAAGAAAACGAATTGAAAATGCGCAAGGATATCATTAAAGAGATAGTGGCTATGTATGATGCCGCCGGCGTAAAAAATGTAACTACCTGGGATGATGATTACGCAATAGGCCAGGGCATACACGAGATGGGAACCGCCCGGATGGGCCGCGACGCCAAAACGTCCGTATTAAACGGGCACAATCAGGTATGGGATGCATTGAACGTTTTTGTAACAGATGGCGCGTGCATGACCTCCAGCGCATGCCAAAACCCTTCACTTACTTACATGGCCCTTACTGCACGTGCGGCGGCGTTCGCGGTGGATGAATTAAA
>NZ_CAMLOV010000004.1 GCF_946481715.1 uncultured Mucilaginibacter sp.
TCGGCAAAACGCTGAAACACCTCGTATTCGGCACGGGCATCCAGCGCGGCGGTTGGCTCGTCCAGTATCAGTAGCTGCGCATCTTTCATGTAGGCACGGGCAAGGGCAACCTTTTGCCACTCCCCGCCCGATAGTTCTATCCCTTCGTTGAAGCGCCGGCCCAGCCACTGCTCGTAATGCCCCGGCAGCTTCTCGGCCAGTGCGTCGGCAAGGCTTTCCTGCGCTGCCTTCTTTATTAGCGCGGCGTTATCTACTTCGGTGATGTTGCCTACCGCAATGTTTTGCGAAAGGGTCATCTGGTACCGGAGGTAATCCTGGAAGATGATGCCCATGTTTAGCCGTAGCTGCTCTATATCGTACTCCCTTAAGTCAATACCATCTAACAATATGCACCCTTCGGTAGGGTCGTATAAGCGCGCCAGCAGTTTTACCAGCGTTGTTTTGCCGGCGCCGTTCTCCCCTACCAGTGCCAGCTTTTCGCCGGGATGCAGGGTGAAGTTGAGGTGCCGGTTGGCCCAGTTATCCGAGTGATGGTATTGGAACCCAACATCCTCGAAAGTGAAACCTTGTTTGATAGGGTTGGGAAAAGGCAGGGGTTTAGCCGCAACGGTTATTTTGGGTTGTATAGCAAAGAACTCGATAAAATCATTCAGGTAAATGGCGCCTTGCGATACGGACGTAAAACGGCTCAGCATATTCTCCATCAGGCTGCTTAGCTGACGGAACGAGCCCGCCAAAAACGTAAGCCCGCCAATAGATGTTTTGCCGGTAACGGTTTCGTAAATAATAAAGCCGTAGGCGGCGTAATACCCCATACTGCCAATTACCGAAAAAAAAGTACCCCAGCCCGAACGGCGCAGCGCAAGTTTGCTGTTATCGGTATAAAATTTTTGCGAAAGGGTTTTAAACCTGCCGATGATGAAATCGGCCAGCCCGAAGATCTTTACCTCTTTGGCGGTTTCGTCGCTTGCGCCGAGGTAGCGCAGGTAGTCCAATTCGCGGCGTTCGGGGGTTTGGCTGCGGCTAAGCGCATAGTTTTGGCTGTTGAAATACGATTCGCCGAGGAAGGCAGGGATAATGGCCACCAGCAGCAACAGGATGAGCCAGGGGTTAAAGGCGATGAGGCCCGTTAAGAGGAAGCCCATGGAGATCAGGTCCTGCACCTGGCTCATTACCTGCGACAGCAGGATGGTGCGGCCAACGGTTTGCTGCCTTGCCCGTTCCAGCTTATCGTAAAACACGGAGTCTTCAAACTGGTCGAGATCGAGCGTGGCGGCATGCCGCATAATGCGGATGGAGGTGTAGTTGGAGAATTGGTCGCCAAGCAGGCTATCCACCAAATTGATCATCCGGTTTAGCCCATCGGTGAGTACCGCCAGCCCAAACTCCAGCCCAACCAGCTCCCAAAGGTGTTGCTGGCTGCCGCCGGTACGGCTAAGGGTAACTACCTGGTCGATAATGAGTTTACCCACATACAGCAGCAAAACCGGCATGGCCGACCGGATAATGCGCAGCGAAAAGCTCATCAGCGTTTTTGACGGGCTGCTTTGCCAAACCAGCCTAAAAAGTTGGGGCAGGTTTTTTAGCGCCGAAAGGCGTTGCTTAAAGGTAATATCCTGCGTGGAGATGGTGTTGCGCGTGCGGGCCATGTATCAAAGCTAAAACTTTGGTACCCAACAAAAGTTTGCGGACGGTAATATTAAAAAATAGCGGTTAGGCTCAACCCATCAATCGCGCCACAAAGCACTCTCCGGGTGGAAATACTTCCACGAGTGCCAGTACTCCTGGTACGATTGGATCTTGGTTAAACGGCTGCCTTTAAGCGTACCGGCGGTTGATAAACCATCCCAATCCCAAACGGAAGCGGTCTCTTTATCAACCAGTTGCCCGGTTGGGTTCAAATCAAAATGCAGGGCTTTTCCGTTTAAGGAAGAATCGAAAGCATGGTAGGTAGCACTATCTTTCTCCAGCGTAAGCAGCAGCGAGGTTTTGTTGATATTATCATTCACAAGCCGTTTTTTAAACAGGTGCCGCCAGTCGTATGCCTTGGCCTGGCCGTTTACTACTACGCCTACCACCCAGCTTTTTTTAATGAGTTGGGTTTTATCTTTTATGGTGCTGTCTTTATCTATGGCCTGCAGGCGGTCGTACTTTTTCAGGTCGTTATATTCGCCCTGGTAGTGCGGGTCGGGCTGTAAAATAAGCGAGCCGGGATGTTTGCCCAACCATGACGAAAGGGTAGATTGCTCGTACGCAATTTCTTCTAACTGCTTGCCTTTCAGTGCGCCAACGGCGGCTTTACCATCGGCCTGGTACCACCAGGTTTTGGTGCCGGCATCTTCTATCACCGCATTGAAATGCCTTGCCCCTACCAGCCGGAACTGCTGCCTTACGCCATTAATAAGCGGGCTATACACCCTGCCGCTGCGGCACATGGTGCAATAGGTAACCAGCACGGCTTTGTTGCCTACATTATCCTGTATTTTGTGGTGATAGCCCAGGTAATTTAGCGGGTAGGCCTTGGCAACGCCATCCTGCACCACGCCGATAATGATTGCGCTTTGCGGCACTTTATTTTTTAAATAGTTTGTAAAACTGATGGTTTTTGGCTCCTCAAACATCGTTTCGGCCTTAAACATAATATCAGAAAAGTAAAAACTCGCCAGGCAAATTACTAATAACGAAGCTTTTACAATTTTACCGGTACGGGTGTTTTTAAAATAGTATTTTACAACATACCAAACCATTAAAACCGCGCCCGCCACCCTCAGCGGGTTTACAAGAGGCTCGAGGTAGTAGGATATAGTGATGGCATTTAGGTTTTGGCTGCCGGGGAAAGGCATCAGCAAGTAGGCATGCAGCAGCCCGGGGATCAGCAGCAAAAAAAGGGCACTCCAAAATAGCCAGGGCATGGTGGTAGCAGCAGCTACACTGTTTGTTTTATGTGGATATGCGCTTGCCGGCATATCGCCGTTTGCTTGCGCGTAGGTGTTTATCATAAAATATAAATTGCCGCCGGGCGGCCAAATTGGTTATTGGTTTATAAAGATATAAATTTAAGAGAATAAGCCAATTGAAGCAATTTTACGCACTTTTTTTTTCAAAAAAATGCAACTTTTTAACGTTTTTTTACGGCATAGAGCCAAAAAAAGCGGCTTTTGGCCGCTTTTGTAATGTTGTTGTTTTTTTGGTGCAATTATTCGGCAGGTGCGCTCCAGCCATCGCCCCAACCAATGCCGCCACTGCTGGTTTTACCGGCCAGCATTTTATCGTATTGTACTTTTTGGGCAGGTGTTAAAACTGCCTTAATTTTCTTGATGGTTTCGGCACGCAGTGGTTTTATGGCAACCAGTATCTTTTCGTTATTGCCGTGCTCGGCCACTTTAATTTTTTCGAACTTGGCCGACGATTCCTTATATATCGCAGCTATCTGCGTGGTTTGCTTATCGGTTAGTTTAATTTGTTTTTGCAGGTCTTTCGCTTTTTGATCTGCTTTGGGCGCCTGTGCCATACCTGCAAATGCTACACCTATTACCAGGAAGCATATTAATGTTAGTTTTTTCATTTGATTGTTGTTTATGTGTTTAAGATTTGTTTAAAAGTAAATTATTTTGATGAAACGAAGTTTATTTATTAGCGTATTATTTATTCATATTGGCCATAGCCGGGAAGCAAAGCGGCGGAGCGGGTTTATATTTAAACGCCAATTTTTTAAGCGCGGTGGTTTTATAGGCATTTATCCCTTCGGTAACGTTTAAAAACTGGTTTGGTTTTACATTGTTAAACCGCTGCACGCTGCCACTGCCGGCCCAGGTTATTTCAATCTCATCAATCACCTGCGCCTGCCCTATGCCCATTTCCTGTTGCAATGGCGAGGATCCAAAGCTGCCGCCCGAATTTACATCCTTATATACGCTGCGCTTTTTGCCATTTTCCGTAAAGGTTAATTTGATGTGGCTGCCTATGCCCGCCTTGTTGGCTTTTACGCCTTCCAGCTTCAGGCTTATCCAGTTGTTGTTGGATTGCCCGGGGTTGAGGTACAGCGAACTGGTGTACGAGTCGCCGATGTAAGCGCCGCCCATTTCGGCGTAAATATCCTGATTGCCGGTGTTCCTGAAATCGGCGAAGGCAATGCCGTGCCCTTTTTGCAAATTGCCCAGGCGGGATGAAGTGGTTACATCATCAAAACGTTCGCCGCCAACATTACGGAACAGTTTATTGGGCACCAGCGATTTAAAATCGGGGTTGCCCGTACCGAAGTACATATCGGGGTAACCATCGTTATCAATATCGCCAAAATTGCCGCCCATGCTGTACACCACTTTATCAAGCCCTGTTTGTTTGGTAACATCGGTAAAGGTGCCGTTGTGGTTATTTTTGTAAAGGAATATGTTGCCTGCGTTTGGCACCGGTTTACCCAATGCTTCGGCAGCGGTATAATAGCTAAGCGCGTGCTCGAATCTGTAATCGCTTACCAAAATATCCTGCCAGCCATCGTTGTTATAATCATAAAACCAGGTGGTAAATGTACGTTCGCGGTTGCCATCGATGCCGGCTTTTTCGGTTACATCTTCAAAATCGAGCCCACCAGCTTTGCCCCCCTTGTTTTTCAGCAGGAACTTTTTGCCGTTCATGGTTGATATGAAGATATCGGTGTACCCGTCGTGGTCATAATCTGCCGAGGTTACGCCTTTCACAAAAGCATTAATATCGCAATGTGCCGCTTTGGCCACGTTGGTAAAAAACCCGGTACCACTGTTAATGTAAAGCATACAATCGGCACTGCCTTCTCCGACCCCACCTCTTGCAGAGCTTTCGGCACCTACAAAAACATCCAGCCAGCCATCGTTATTAAAATCGGCCCAGGTGGCTGCCTGCGTAGGGTGGAAAAACAACAGGCCGCTTTCCGTAGTAACGTCGGTAAAAGTGCCATCACCATTGTTGCGCAGCAGAGAGCTTGGCTGGTCACCGAAGCCTTTGGTAAGCCATGCGCCGCGCAATACAAACAGGTCTGGGAAGCCGTCGTTATTGTAATCGGTTTGCTGGATATTCAGCCCGCCGTTTATCCCTTTCAGTCCGCTTTTTTCGGTTACGTTGGTAAATGTGCCGTCTTTATTGTTCTCGAAATAATGCATCGGGTCGCTCAGGTCCCAGCCGGAGGTAATGATATCCATATAGCCGTCGCGGTTAAAATCGTCCACCACAACGCCGCCGGCCCTGCCATAAACATCCAGCCCCAGGCTTTTAGCCACATCAGTAAATGGTTTTACGCCATTTGCTTCTGGCGCATCCAGCCCCGGGATCAGCATCGCAGCCGGCACATCTTTTGGGTACCGCCCAAGGGTCATATAAGCGATATTTAATAACCAGCGCGATTCCAGGTCGTTCGGATCGATCTTTAAAAGTTTTTGGTAAGTGTCGATCGCGTTGTTGGAGCCGGTTTGCAGGATATGCACACCATCATTCTTTATGGGGAATATGCAGGACGAGCCCGTATGGTTAAGCATGCAGTTGTTGCGTTCGCCCAGGCGCATATAGGCAATGCCCACATCGGCTAACACCTGGCCGGTGTTCATGTAATCGAGGTTGTTTTTTATCTTCTCGTATATTTCTACTGCTTTTTTCTCGTTGCCCGCTTCCAGTAAAAGCCCCGCCTGTGCCGAATAAAGGTCGCGGTCTTGCATATAAGGGTTGGAAGCAATGACAGAGTCGAAATAGGCGAGCTTTGCCTCCGGGTTAAAGGCGTTTTGGATATTGTTGTTTTTCTTGTTAATGGATTCTAATATCCCAACCATATCCTTGTGAGAGGACGTCCGGGTGGAGGCTATTATGGTGAAGCCCACCGCAACAAAAAGTACAACGGCTAAGGTAATTTTGAGTTTCATAGGTTTGTCTTTGGTAGATGGTAGTTTTTATTTGTACACACTGCTTTGGTAGCCGTCTTCGGCCCGTTGCGGGGCGCGGTTTACGTAAAATTGCCTGTCTTGCGGCGCCCAGGTGGCCAAGCCGTCTACATAGCGGTTAAACATGCAAAAGGATGCAGCGATGAGCACGGTATCATGTATCTCTTTACCGGTAGCTCCTTCTTCCCTGGCGGCGGCAACCTGTTCTTCGGTTACAGCTTTACCACCCTTTTGTACGCTGGCGGCAATGGTCAGTAGGGTTTTCATTTTGGGCGATAGCTTTGTTGAGGTAAAATCCTTTTTAATGGCGTCTATCTCATCTATATTGCAGCCCAGATAATGCCCGGCCAATGCGCCGTGTACGTTCTGACAAAAAAAGCAATCGTTTAGGTAGGACACGTATGCCCCTATTAGTTCGCGCTCGCCGCGGGTGAGGGTGTTATCGTCATCGCGCAGCAAAACTTCGGCAAGGGCATTTAACGGTGCTTCGGTTTTTGGGCTGTATGCCATTAGCCCGCGTATGCCGGGTAATTCGTTCTCTAAATTTATGTGTGCCATAGGTTTTAAATTTTAAAGTGTTATCAAACGGACCTGCTACGGTTTTGACTCACCCCGAATACGCTGTCGCTGTCCGACCCTCTCTACCTGCGGTAAAGAGGGTGAAAAAATGAAGCTTCCCTCTTTCCGCGTGCAGAGAGAGGGTGGCCGAGCGGAGCAAAGGCCGGGTGAGTCAATCGTGCCGCGGTTTTAAGCATTCATCGGTTTTTGTGGCAGCGCGTAACCCTGTACCATGCGTTTGCCCATTTCTTTATAGGCTTCCGGGTCGGTTGGGGTGAGGCTTGCCAGCCCATCTACATAGCGGTTAAACATGCTGAAAGCGGCGGCTATCAGCACGGCATCGTGGATCTCCTTATCGGTAGCATCCAGTGCTTTTGCCGCGTCTATGTCTTCCTGCTTTACTGCTGTGCCGAGAATCTGCACCTTGCCGGCTATGTTGAGCAATGCCTTCAGTTTAGGGCTGATGCTGGCGGCGTTCATGTCCTTTAAAACATCATCAACCGTGGTATCCTCTTCGCCATACAAACACCTTGCGGCGGCGGCGTGGCTGCTGCTGCAAAACACGCATTCGTTACGCCTTGATACGTAGGCGGCGATCAGTTCACGATCGGCCTGTGGTATGGGCGATTCTCCGCGAAGCAAAACCTCCGCCAAATCGTATAAATGCTTGCCTGTTTCGGGCCTGAACATTACCAGCGACCTGATACCCGGTACGCCCTCGGGGACTTGTATATGTGCCATAATATTTTCTTTTTTAATTATTATCCGTTACTAAATCCATTTTAACCACACGTGCCGGTTTAGCTTTATCCTTCACCACAAACAGGGTTACTATCAAGCCCAGCACAAACACCAGCGAAAAGATGAAAATGGCGTTGCCATAACCACCCAACGCAGATACCAATACGCCAATAAACAACACCGCAGTGGCGGTAAACAGCCTGCCTACATTAAAGCAAAAGCCGGTTGCCGTTGCCCGTATGCCCGTGTGGAATAACTGCGGGATATATGCCGACAGCACCCCCTGGCTGGCACCAAAGAAAAGCCCCATTACGGCTATCTCCGCATAAACCGCACCCGATATACTGCTATTGGTTTTGAATAATACAAACGATAACCCGGTGCAAACCACAAAGCAAAGCAGCATAGATTTGCGCAGGCCAAGCAATTTTACCAGCCAACCAGAGAGGAAGCCTCCTATTAAGCCTCCCATTCCCAAAAATTTTATACTCATACCGCGTGCTTTTGGCGCATCGGTAGCAATAAGGCTTTGCACCCAGGTGGGCAGCCAGGAGAAAATAGCCCAAAGCCCTATCAGCATGGTGCCAAACAGCAATGAACCCACTATAACTTCGCGGCGGTTTACCGGCGAAAAAAGCGCGTTTGACGAGCTTGCTGGTTGTTGCTTGTGGCTAAGCCATTGCTCCGACTCTTTTACTACAAAAAGCGCAATAATGCCCATAGCAAGTGGCACTGCCCCTATAAAGAAACCATGGCGCCAGTTAGGTACATTATCAGTAATGAATCCGGAAGCAAATATCCCGATAGGGAAAGCTATAGACAGGATACCGATAAACACCGGTTTACTTTTTTGAGGCCATATCTCGCTAATGAAGGTCATGGCGATAACCATCTCCCCGCCAACGCCAAACCCGCTTAAAAAGCGGCAAAGCACAATGCCCTCCCATTGGGGCATCAGCCCGGTTAAAATGGTGAAGCCGCCGTAGCAGGCTATGGAATAAACCAGCGCTTTTTTGCGGCCAATTTTATCGCTCACCATCCCCCAGCTAAAGCCGCCTATGGCCCAGCCGAAAATAAAAGTAGCATTGATAAAACCGCTTACGCTGTTTAACTGGCCGGCGGCAACATCTCCCTGTAAGTCTTTTACAACTACAGGGAGATAAACCGACATGAGGGTAGATACCGAACCGCCAAATACGCTGCTCAAAAAGCAAAGGATAAAAACAGCCGCCAGGTAGGCGGTGCTTTTTTGTGTGGGTGAGTTTTCCAACGTTATCGCATTCATTATATTATTATTTTAAAGGGCTATCAAACACAAACGCTACATAGTAAATACCGCCAATAGCCGGTGAGCCGTACGATTGTGAAATGTGTTTGTTGAATATGTTGCTTGCACCCAGTTTAACGGTTGTGTGCTGTGCAGGTAGTTTTTTGTTGATCTGTGCATCAAACAGCGAATATGATGGTATACGGCCCGGGCGGTTACCATTAAAAGTACCATACCAATCAAACTGGCTTTGCCAGTGCCAGTTAATGTTGAAACCAAAGTTACTGCCGATGTTGGGGTTGCCAAAGTTCATGTTGGTGCTATACTCAGGCGTGTTATACTGCGCAATGTTGTTGGCGTTTGCGCTCCCCAGGTTAAAGTTTGATTTGGTAACGTTACCACCCAACACATAGCCCCTATCTAATAAATAGGTTAAACCAAGGCTAACGCCATGTGCCGATACCTTATCAGATGCGTTGGTGTACAGCTGGAATGCCTTTACTGCGCGGTTAGCTACCTCACCGGCTGCTGCCATGTTGGGTTTGCCATCGGCACCTAAAACAGGGCTGGTTGGCTGTATAACTACGGTATTCAAAATAAAGTCGGTGTACGAACTATGGTAATAGTTCACATCAACCAGTAATTTCTCGTTCACTACACCTTTGTATCCAATCTCGAATGCTTTTTGCTGCTCGGGTTTAATATAGGCTACGTTTGATTTTACAAGCAGGTCTTTATTAGCAGCAATGGCCGCTGGTGGCGATGTGCCTGCGCCTATCGCCGCACCTACTGCTGCACCAAATGCGTTTACAGATGCCGAAGTGTAGGTATTTTCGTAAACATTTAAGCCTTTGCTGTTATTTGGCGCACCGCCCAGGATGGTGATAGGACCAACATTAAGGTGGATAAACTGATCTACCGGGGTGGGGTTACGGAAACCGGTTTGGTACGATGCCCTGAAGTTGTGCATCGGGCTTACCGAATACACGCCCGAGAAACGCGGCGTAAAGCTGCCTTTAAAGTTTTGGTTTTTATCGTAACGGATAGAAGCAGTAAGTTTCAGTTTTTCGTCGAATAGTTTTTTACCGGCCTGCAGGAAACTTCCCCACTCGGTAATGTTGATACGGTTGGTTTTATCATCAAACAAACTACCATTTGTAAACATCCTGTATTGGCGAAGGCTACCGCCTGCAAGTAATTCAAACACTTTTATGTGTTTGCTAAAATCGTACTGACCGTCGGAATGGTAGAATTTGCTGTTGCTGAATACGCCTGCACCGCTTAAGCCATAGTTGTGAATGGATGCATCCTTAGCAGCATCATACGCCGCAGTGCCCGGTAAAAGACGGCCCTGGTCTGCAAAGGTGCGGGCTAAAGTATGGTCATTTCCGGTAACGCCGTTAACATTGCCTTTAAAGGCAGCCTCGTAACGATCGAACCAGGTGTTATCTGCATTGGCCGGGCTAACGGTTGTCCCCGCCAAATCCTTCACCCAGGTGCGGTTGATGAATTGGCCCAGCGAACGGGTGTTGTACGAATCGTGCGAGTTCTCTTCTACCGAGTAACCCCTGATGAAGAAGTTACTGCCCCTTAGTTCTAAGCGGTGGGTTTGCAATACAAAGTTATTCAGGTCGAAACGGCTGCTGCCCGTATAGCTGGCAGTACCGCGGCCGTAGTTGTACTGGTAAATAGCTTCGAGGTTGTTACTGATGCGGTATTGCAATGCGCCATTTAGCTTTAAGCTGTAAACGCCGTAGTTCATCAGGTCTTTTTCTTCGTACCCTGTGCGGTTTACAACGCCAACGCCGGTGATGTTTTTGGTAACCTCATCGCCGTAGATGTTTAAGGCATCTCGGGCGGGGTTATTAGGCCCGCGGTTTGCGGCAGGGATTGAGGCGTTGATATCGGTATAATCGTTGGCATACCAATCGGTACCGGTTAGATACGATGCATTTACCTTGAAGGCAAACTTATCGTTAAAAGATTTGGCAAAGCGCAGGGCAAAATCATACAAACCTTTGGTATCGGCAAAGCTTTCGCCAACATGGTTTATGCCGGTTTTTACCGCTACTGATAAGCCCTGGTATTTAAACGCATCCTTAGTCTTGATAGATAACAAACCGTTGAAAGCAACGGGGCCATACAACGCCGATGCTGCGCCGGGGATAACCTCTGCCGATTCTACATCCAAATCGGATGCGCCAAACTGGTTACCTACCGAAAAGTTTAAGCCCGGTGTTTGGTTGTCCACTCCATCCACCAATTGTAAAAAACGTGAGTTACCGGTGGTGTTGAACCCACGGGTATTTATCTGTTTATAGGTGATGCTGCTGGTAACTGCTTCGATACCTTTCAGGTTTATCAAACCATCATAAAACGTAAACGATGGGTTTTCCTTGATGGCTTTGGTGGTCATTTTCTCAATACTCACCGGCGATTGCAATATGCTTTGGTTTACACGGGTGGCCGATGTTACCACCTCGTTTAGCTGGGTGGTACGCACGGGTAGCGAGGCGCTAACGGTTTGGCTTTCGGATTTGATAACTACTTCCTGCTGATCGTAACCTACAGCGGTGATGATGATGGTAAAAGGCAATCTAATTTTGCCTGCCGATAAGGTAAACTGCCCTTTTGAATTGGTAGTAGTACCGGCAATTTTTTCTTTAATGTTGATGCTCGCGCCGCTCAATGGCTCGTTATTACCGGCGCCCGTTACGGTGCCCGATATTTTTACATCCTGCGCAAACAAGTGCGCAGAGGAGAACAGAAAGATGATGAGTAAAAACTTTTTCATTGTTGTTGATTAATAGTTTAAGGGATTAGGGTTTTTTTAAGTAGCAGCTCTTTAGTAGCAGTTGCAGTTTTTCGATCGCGGTGGCAGTTATCAATTTACTGCTACTGCCACCTCCACTGCCATTACTTTATATTGCTTTTTTTAAATGGTCGTATCCTTGGGGCAACCGGGTATAGCCATGGTTTACCAGCCTGCCTGCAAGCACATCGTAGTAACCGGCTTCTGCCGGCAGCGATGTTGCCAGCCCATCCACGTAGCGGTTATACAGGCAAAACAGGGCGGCTATCAAAACCGTATCATGTATCTCTACATCGGTGGCACCGGCAGCTTTTGCACGCGCTACTGATTCTGCTGTTACGCTTTTGCCGCTTTCGCGCGTTTGCGATGCAATGGTCAGCAGCGCTTTCATCTTTTCGCTCACGGGGGCGGTTTCGATGTTTTGCTTAACGCTCGCAGCGGTTTCGGTTTCGCCGGCCAGCAGGTCGGCAGCGGCGGTGTGTGCCGTGGTGCAAAAAGTGCATTGGTTACCGTAGGATACCACGGTGGCTATCAGCTCGCGTTCGGCCTCGGTTAAGGTTGATGGGCCGCGCAGTAAAAATTGGGTAAGCTCGCGTATTGGCTGCGCAGTACCCTTGCTATATTCCAGCAGGCCAGTTATACCGGGCAAGTGGCTTTCGAGTGCTATGTAAGGCATAAAAAGGATATTAAAAGTAAACGGAAAGAGGAATGAACGCAGGGTGAATGGGCATTATAAAATGCCTTGTGTGTTTGAACATCCTGGTTTCGTCCGCGTCGCGAGTTGACTCCCCCCTCCCCCTCTCTGCTACGCAAAGAGGGGGAGAAATTGGGGTTATTTATTTTTTCTTAACCCTCTTTTTCGCAGAAAGAGAGGGTCGGGCAGCGTTAGTCCCCACAGTTGTGGGGAGGGTGAGTCAAATATGGAAGCGAAAAGAAACGATTTAAAGGTTTTGAACACACACGCGGTTAAAAGCGCGTACACCATGCAGAAATTTGCGCAACGGCCATTAGCCATGCACAGCATTCCCCATAAAAATTCAATTTAAGCTAATATGCCTCGCAACTCGGGTGGTTGGGCAGGGGTAGAAAGGTAAGTTGTAGGAATTATTTGTATAAGATCAGTACCAGGGTGTTGTACAAGCTGTACATTTACTGCCAGGCTGAAAACGGTAAGCGGGAAGTTGTAGTTATTATCCAGGCCCGATTTTTTCACAACAGGCAGGTGGTTCTTTTTGGCCAGCGGGCTATCGCTGATATTTTTGGCTACGATGATATTCTCGCTCATCAGCCTTGTTTTTTCGTAGTTGGGGATACACATTAAAAACATTGTATCGCGGGTCATTTTCATGGCCACGTAGTTATAGTCGTTGTCTTTTAGTTTAACCTGGCCCGCTATCCCCTGAAAATCGGCTTGCTCATGTATGTTGGGTAAGTGTACAGGTATTTTTATTTCTACCAGTTCATCGGGTTTATATAGCCCTTTGGCAATCTGCTCGTTGGCATAAGCATCAGAATGTTTGATGAAATATTGAAACAACAGCATGTAACCGCCTATGTTAAACGTAAGCACAACAAGCATAGTTATTGCAAAAATCTTTTTCAATACGGTGGTTTACAACGAGGTTAGGTAAAAGTATTATTAAAATTTAATAATGCAAATGAGTTTTTACAGAAAATGAGGATTTTAAGTATAAAAATGCCGGGGTTGGCTCTGCAAAAAAGCAAAAGCCCCTCCAACCTTAGCGGCTTGAGGGACTTTTACACTTATTGTTGATCTCTTAAAACTGGAAATAGATAAACGATTTGCCCGATTCCTGGCTCAGGATGATCATTACCACCATAAAGCTCCATGCCAGCGCTACGCCCCACCATGGCATTTTGCCGGCTGTTTTCAATACTGAGGTTTTGCGCATGGCCCACTGTACTGCCAGCATCAGCGTAATTACAACAGCTATTTTGATAATAGCAATACTGGTTAACAGCGGTGTAGTGCCCGGCTGCGGTGCAAACATAGCATTAAGCATGCCCCATGCACCGCCAAACGTTGCCGAACGGAAAAACACCCAGGTAATGCAAACTAAAAAGAAGGTAAGCAGTGCCTTTAAAAAGTTCTCCCTTATCCGCACCCCCGGTATAATAGCGGCTGTTACCACAACGGGTGCTGCGTTGGTTGCTTTACTGCGGCTATCCTGCAAGGCCTTCTCAATCCAAAGATACAGGCCATGTAAGCCGCCCCATGCCACAAACGTCCAGTTGGCACCGTGCCATAAACCGCCTATCAGCATGGTTATCATCAGGTTGATATAGGTGCGGAATTTACCTTTACGGTTGCCGCCGAGCGGGATGTACAGGTAATCGCGCAGCCACGATGACAGCGTGATATGCCACCTGCGCCAAAAATCTGAAAAACCTACAGCAGCATACGGGAACGCAAAGTTCTGCGGCAATACAAAACCAAGGCAAAGGGCCACGCCAATAGCAGCGGTAGAATATCCGGCAAAATCAAAAAATATCTGCCCCGAAAAGGCGAGCACCCCAGCCCAGGCATCCAGCGTAGTAAGGGGGGCGTGCGCCCCAAATACAGCATCGGCGCTTGCCGCCAGCATATTATCGGCAAGGGTAACCTTCATAAAAATACCGAGAGTTAACAGCAACAGCCCGTCCAGCAATTGCTGTTTGGTGGTTTTGCGTTCAGTTTCAAACTGCGGCACCAGTTGCTCTGGCCGTACAATAGGCCCTGCCACCAAATGCGGGAAGAAGGTTACGAACAAAGAGAAATCCAGCAGCGATTTTACAGGTTTGCTGTGGCGTTTGTACATATCAATAGTGTAGCAAAGCGTTGTAAAGGTGTAAAACGATATGCCTGCAGGTAAAATAATGCTTGGCTGCGCCGGGTGGTAATCAAAGCCCAGTGCATTGCATAGGGCTACAAAATTCTCTAAAAAGAAGTTGCCGTATTTAAAAAAGCAAAGCATGCCCAGGTTACCAATAAGGCTCACTACCAGCAAAGCGCGGCGTTTCGCCTTGTTTTCTTGCGTGTATAGCGCGCGGCCCACAAAAAAGTCGACCACGGTTGATAGCCATAGCAGCAGTATAAAAGGCGGGTTCCAGGCGGCGTAAAATATATAGCTGGCCAGCAGCAGGTTTATTTTCTTTACCTTCCAAGGTAAGGGAAGGTTATGTAGTAGCAGCATTAAGCTAAAAAATACTACAAAGGTGTATGAGTTAAATACCATGATGAGATAGGTGTAGATTTAATATTTGTTGTTGAATGATTATAACTTCCAGTGGGTTTGCTGTTTAAGCGCTGCTATCATACCGTTGGTGTACACTACGGCATCGCTCGGTTTCAGATGCGAAAACTCGGGGCAAACCAAATTAGCTAATACGGGGTAATCTTTAAAGTAAACCCCCTTGCAGCCGGTTGTGGCCAGTAGCCTGTCGTAATATTTAGCGCGCGGGTAGCCCATACTCTCGCCCATAAAAAACGGACCGCTTGATGGAGTGCGCAGGAAAACCACATCGCCACCGCGGGCTTTTATCTTATCCACATCCTGCTTAACCGATGCCAAAAATGCGTCGAGTTCTTGGCCGCTTATTGGTGGCTCCGATCTTACTTTCGCTAAAGATCCCCATATGCCGCGCACCTGGTTTATCCGGTTAGTATCGGCTAAAAAAGAATCAGTCATTTTTGTTTGCCTGTTGTACTCCGTGAAACCAAAACCCACCGGGAAATCCGGGTTGGTGTAAACGCCAGTTCTATTTGATACATACAGGTGATTTAGCAGGCCATTCAGCGAGAAAAAGTCTTGGTTAAACATCACGAGGTTTGCCTCCAGGTATTTATCAAGGCCAAAGCTGGCCGTTTGGGCAGGCGTACGCTTTTTATAATAGCTAAGCCCGGCCTCGGGCGATGCCATTACATACGGCGTTTGGTTAAAAAACAGCACTTCGGTAACATCCACAACCAGGTTACCCTTAAAGTTGGGGTCGTTGGCCAAATCGGCTAATATCGACCGGGGCGATGAACCCACCATAGCCAGTTGTACGGCATGGGTGTTGGTTTTGCTTTCCCAGGTCGGGATGTCCAAATCGTATTTAATACGCGATGATCCGATGAAAACGGTGGCTTTATCGGCAGGCTCATAAGCCATAGCGCGGGTGTTTGCCCACAATTCGGGGCTGTCGTCAAAATCTGGCTGTAGCCCTTTGTTGCGTAGGTGTAGCTCCCAGCTAATTGCTGCGGCCGCTACAAGTGCTAATGCCAGTACGAGTGATTTTACAGGTAGGTGAACTTTCATTTTATTTTTGAGTTAATTTTTTGCAAATAACAAATTACATAAAACGTTGTAATTTAGTTGTTTGAATATAAAATATTAAGCACATTTTGCTTACTATTTAATGTTACTTTGAATGGCCAATTCGAGGCAGAAGACTTGCTTTATCACAAATCCGTTACAAAAGGTTAAAAAAAATTAACTATCTGAGTACTAATATGTGCTGAGATTGCCCACCGAATTAATTATTATCCTCTCCTATCAAAAACAAAAGCAACAAACTAACTTTACGCCGTTACGCGTTTAAAAAGTATATCGCATTTATGGATACTATTTGCCTGGTTGAGGATAACGAGAAGGTATCATCGTTTATAAAAAAGGGGCTTACCGAACACAAGTACAATGTTGACGTTACAGCAACCGGCGAAGCCGCCCTGGAAATGCTGCTGCATAAAAGCTATAACCTGCTTATACTGGATGTTATGCTCCCCGGCATGAGCGGTATAGACCTTTGCAGGCAACTACGCAAGCAACAGCCACTGCTGCCCATTTTAATGCTGAGCGCCCTGGGTACTATCGACGATAAGGTGAACGGGCTAAAATCCGGCGCGGACGATTATTTGCTAAAACCCTTCCACTTTAACGAATTGCTTGCCCGTATTGAAGCCTTGCTTCGCCGTAAAAAAGTTACCGAGGAAGATAACCATATACTGAGTTTTGGCGGATTAAAGTTAAACACCTGGGATAAAACAGCCGAACGCGAGGGGCAGCAGATCATCCTTACCGCTAAGGAATACAGTTTGCTGGAATTGTTTATACAGCACCCGGCAAAGCTGCTGTCGCGCGAGTTTATTATGGAAAAAGTATGGGGGATAAATTTTGATACCGGCACCAATATGGTGGATGTGTATGTAAATTACCTGCGCAATAAAATACAAAAGGGGTTTGATAAAAAACTTATCCACACCGTTATAGGCATGGGCTATATTTTAAAGGACTGAGACTGATGACATAGACGGTTAATCACTGAAACGGCGAAGCCCTCTTAAGCACCCTTAAAAATGTACTCAAGCGAAAAATCAACTATAATCGGTGGAATCAGCCGCAATCGGTGAAATCACAAAAAAATGAAGATAAAAACCCGTCTATCGCTTTACTTTACGCTCATCAGTTCGGGGGCGCTGTTATTAGTTTTGATAGCGGTTTATGTGGCCGTATTTTCTTTTTTTAACGCAGATTTTTATAACCGCCTAACTGAGCGTACTAAGCTGGCCTCGCAGTTTTATTTAAAGGCCGATGAACTGGCAACAGATTCGATGGTGCGCGTGCAGCAAAAATACCTGGAGAAATTGCCGGATGAGGTGATACGCATTTACGACGATTACAATCTATCGGCCTTTAACATGAAAACCCATGTGTACTGGACCAAGGATATTATTGAACAGGTAAGGCGCGAGGGTAGCATCCAATACGAGGAAGGCAACCGAAAGGTAGTGGGCAGGTATTTTAAAGACAACCAGGGCAATTTTGTAATACTGGTGTCGGCAGTGGATGCCAACCTAACGCACCGAACCATTGTGCTGGCCAAAATAACGGGGATATTGTTTGTAATTTTTGGCACCTGCCTGTTTTTTGCCGGCCGTCTGTTTGCGCAGCGGGCCCTATCGCCGGTGGATGATATTATAGCGCAGATTAATAACATACAAGCAAGTAACCTGCATCTACGGGTAACACCGGTGAACAGTAAGGATGAGATAGCACAGCTGATCAATAACTTTAACCGCCTGCTGGAACATTTGCAAAACGCCTTTGAACTACAGCAAACCTTTGTGGCAAATGCATCGCACGAGTTGCGCACGCCGCTCACCAGTATTATGGGCGAGGTCGATGTAGCACTCAACAAAAAACGCAACATTGTTGAATATGAAAGGGTACTGCGTTCGGTAGCGAACGACGGCGCGCGCCTGCAAGAAACTATAACCAGCTTAATGGAGCTTGCGCAGGTTGACCTGAATTATACCCGCGCAGCACTTACGCCCGTAAGGGCCGATGAATTGATATGGGAACTGGATGAATACTGGGCCACCAAAAAAGGGCCGGGCATGCTTAAAATACAGCTGCCGAATTTGCCGGAAGATGAGGACCTGCTTACCCTTCCGGCCCATAAATCTATGCTGTATATTGCCTTAAATAACATCATTGATAACGCCTTTAAATATTCGGGCAATAGCCCGGTAACGCTTAATTTTGAAGCCGACACCAGTCGTATAAAAATTGCAATTGCCGATCAGGGGCAGGGTATTAGTGTGGTGGACGCTGCTAAGATATTCGACCCGTTTTTTAGGGTAAATAAAGACAGTACGGTCCCGGGCAGTGGTATAGGGTTGTATATCACCAGCAAGATCATCGAATTGTTTAAAGGGACCATCCGCGTGGAGTCGGAACTTGGGCACGGCAGTATCTTTATAGTGCAATTTTTAAAGTAACAAGCGCGCGCCGCTATTCTAATGCTATTCTAATTTGGTTTTAATGTGCCTCTAATTTGGCTGCAATAGGTTTGCTGTATCAAATCCTATTGTACAAATGATAACCAGGTATATCCGCTCCATTGCCTTAGCTGCCCTCCTTTTTATGGCAGCACAAGGCGCACAGGCACAAACAGACACGCTAAAGATCACCTTTAAAGATGCCGAAAAAGCCTTTTTAGATAAGAACCTTGCGTTGCTTGCCCAAAAGTATAATGTTGATGCCGCCCAGGCATTAGTAAAACAGGCCAAACTTTGGGACAACCCCGTTTTAAGCACCGACCAAAACATTACCGATGCCACCCACAAGTATTTTGACCACAGCGCAGGCAACGGGCAAATTTTGGTACAGCTAAGCCAGCTAATAAAAACCGCGGGCAAACGCGGCAAGCAAATACAAATAGCACAGGATGGTGTGCAGATACAGCAGGCGCAGTTTAATGATCTGCTACGCAACCTGCACTATAACCTGCTGTTAGATTTTTCGCAGGTGGCCAACCTGCTCGATCAGCGGAAGGTTTACCAAACCGAGATAGCATCGGCTACCAATATGGTGAACGCTATTGAGCGATCGTACCAGGCGGGCAATAACTCCTTAAAGGATGTTATCCGTTTAAAAGCCTTAAACTTTGGCTTACAGAACGATTTGGTAGAGATTGACCGCCAGATAAATGATTTGCAAAGCGATTTAAAAACCCTGCTTACCGCAAACGAAACACAGTTTATTGCGCCTCAAATTACTTTTAACAATGCCGATACTACGCTAAACGCTGCCACCCTTGCCGAGCAGGCAAAAACCTACCGCGGCGACTACCTGGCCAACAAATACCTGCTCGACCAGAACGTACACACCCTCGCCCTGCAAAAAGCGATGGCCGTGCCCGATATCACCATTGGTAGCACTTATGACCAAAACAGCAGTTACGCGCGTAATTACGTTGGGCTGGAAGTGAGCCTCCCCCTCCCCCTTTTTAACCGCAACCAGGGCAATATCAAAAATGCCAAACTGGCCGCTCAAAGCCAGGAATACGCCGTGCAAAGCAACGAGTTGCAGTTGAAAAATGATGTATACTCCGCCGTGGCCCAATACCATTTAAGCCAGCAACTCCTCAGCAATAACGAAACCGATTTTTACAACAAGTACGACCAATTATACAATAGCATGCTGAAAAGCTTTCAGCAAAAGCAGGTTGGCTTGCAGGAATTCATCGACTTCTTCGACTCGTACCGGGAAACAAAGCTAAAAATCTTGCAACAGCAGCTTAACCTGCAAAAGGCCATCGCCGATCTCAACTACGCCGTAGGCACCACAGTAATTACGCCATTATAATCAACATAAAAGCACCACACAACATATACACACAACATGAAAAAGGGATTATTATATATAGCAGCGGCATCGCTAACAATTGCATCCTGCCAGCAAAAAAAAACCGGCACCATGCAGGTAGAGCAGGTTTGCGTAAGCGACTCGATGGCGAAGATCATTAAAATAGATACCGCCAAAACCACAAGGATGAAGGATGAACTGGCGCTTACCGGCCAGGTATCATTCGATGATAACAAAGTAGTAAAGGTGTTCCCCTTTACCAGCGGGCAGGTTACCGAGGTAAAAGTTTCGCTGGGCGATAAGGTAAGCAAGGGGCAAACGCTGGCCATATTGCGCAGTGCCGACGTTGCCGGTAATTATACCGATTTAAGCTCCACCAAATCCGATCTGGCCATTAGCAAGCGCCAGTTAGAACAGGCCGAATACCTTTACAAAAACGGCATCTCCAGCGAGCGCGATTATACCGAGGCAAAAGAAAATTACAACAAAGCGGTAGCGGCACATAGCAAAGTGCAGGAGCAAATAACCATTAACGGCGGCGGCAATACAAGCGCCAGCGGCATGCTGGTAATAAAAGCACCCGCCGACGGCTACATTGTAGAGAAGAATATTACAGCAGGCAATTTTATAAGGTCGGATAATAGCAGCAGCCTGTTTACCATATCAAACATGAAAGATGTTTGGATTTGGGCTAATGTATTTGAAAGCGATATAGCCAAGGTAAAGAATGGCTACGACGCCAAAATTACCACGCTGGCTTACCCCGATAAAGTTTTCAGCGGCAAAGTGGATGAAGTAAGTTCGGTGCTTGACCCGGACAATAAGGTAATGAAGGTGCGTATAGCGCTAACCAATAACGATATGCTTTTAAAGCCGCAGATGTTCACCAATGTGCTTATCACCAATAAAGAAGCATCCAGTTCGGTGGCCATCGCATCATCGGCAGTAATATTCGACGACAGCAAAAACTTTGTGGTGGTTTACAACGGCAAATGCAATTTACGGGTGCAGGAGGTAAGCGTAATAAAAACAGTGGATGATATCACCTACATTTCTATGGGCTTGATGCCCGGCGACAAAGTAATATCGCAGGGGCAGCTATTCCTATACAACGCATTAACCGAGGACTAAGCAGGGCTTAATTTCCCACACAAAAACTGTTGTTTACCGCGCTTACTAAGGCGCTATCATCACAAAACATATATGAACAAGCTCATTAAAAATATAATATACTTTTCGCTCAGGCACCGGGGCATGGTATTCTTTTTAACCGCGGTGCTGGCTGTATTGGGCGTATGGAGTTATCTTAATACCCCTATCGAAACCTTCCCCGATGTTACCAATACACAGATCATCATTATTGCCCAATGGCCGGGCCGAAGCGCAGAAGAGGTTGAGAAAATGATAACCGTACCCATGGAAACGGTTTTAAATTCGGTACAAAAAAAGGTGAACCTGCGTACCACCTCATCATTTGGGCTATCGTACGTCCGCATTATTTTTGATGACGATGTAGACGATGCCTTTGCCCGTCAGCAAGTACTAAGCCGGCTAAGCAACGCAGACCTCCCCGACGGCGTAAAACCCGAGGTAGAGCCACCCTACGGCCCCACCGGCGAAATTTACCGTTACACCCTCAAAAGCAAAACCAAATCTATCCACGAACTGACCGCCATACAAGATTGGGTACTGGATAAACAGTTTAAATCGATAGAAGGCGTAGCCGATGTAAACAGCTTTGGCGGCGAGGAAAAAACCTACGAAGTAAGCGTTAACCCCTCCTTGCTGCAAAAATTTGGGCTTACGTCTTTAGATGTTTTTACCGCCATTAACCGCAGCAATATAAACGTGGGCGGCGATGTGATTGAAAAGAACGACCAGGCATTTGTGGTACGCGGTATCGGTTTGATCAATAACATCAGCGAGATACAAAACATCATTGTTAAAAATGTAAACAACGTACCTATACTGGTTAGTAACGTTGCCAACGTGATAGAAAGCGGGCTGCCGCGCCTTGGCCAGGTAAGCCGCGATACGCAGAAAGATGTCATTGAAGGTATTATAGTGATGCGCAAGGGCGAAAACCCGGCCAAGGTATTAGGTAAGATCCGCGAAAAGGTTACTGATCTAAACGACAACGTTTTACCCAAAGGCGTGAAGATAGATACCTTTTACGACCGTACCAACCTGATGGATTTTTGTACCGAAACCGTAATACATAACCTGCTGGAAGGTATTGTGCTGGTAACGGTTATAGTGTTCCTGTTTATGGCCGACTGGCGTACTACATTAACGGTGGCAATCATTATCCCGTTAGCCCTGCTCTTCGCCTTTATATGTATGCGTATTAAGGGGATGACGGCCAACCTGCTCTCGATGGGTGCGGTGGATTTCGGTATTATTATAGATGGCGCCGTGGTAATGGTAGAGGGCATTTTTGTAGCGCTTGACCATAAGGCCAAAGAGGTTGGCATGGAGAAATTTAATGGGTTGGCCAAGCTCGGGCTGTTTAAAAACGTAGGCGCCGAAATGGGGAAAGCCATCTTCTTCTCCAAGCTCATCATCATCACCTGCCTCATACCCATCTTTGCGTTCCAAAAGGTGGAGGGTAAAATGTTCTCGCCGCTGGCTTATACGTTGGGCTTTGCCTTGTTAGGCGCACTATTGTTTACCCTTACGCTGGTACCTGCCTTATCCAGCATATTGCTGCGCAAAAACGTGAAGGAAAAGCACAACCCCATTGTTATCTTTTTTGAAAAGAGCATTATGAGGATGTTTAGGTTCACCTACAGGAATCAAAAGTTGAGCATCATTGCCGCCTTCGGGTTTATGGCGCTTACCTTCTTCTCGGCTAAGTTTTTGGGGACCGAGTTCCTGCCCGATCTGAACGAAGGCGCGCTTTGGGTGGAGGCAGAATTGCCCATGAGCGTATCCCTAAGCCAGGCAGAAAACATCAACCAAAAAATGATGCAGATACTGGCGAAGTTCCCCGAGGTAAAACAAACACTGGCGCAGGTAGGCCGCACCAATGATGGCACCGACCCCAAAGGCTTTTTTGACGTGCAGATACAGGTAGACCTTAAAAACAAAAAAGATTGGCCAAAAGGCATTAGCGAGGAAGAACTGATAGACCAGATGGACCAGCAACTGCGCAAACTACCGGGCATAGTTTACAATTACTCGCAACCTATCCGCGATAACGTGGACGAGGCCGTGGCAGGGGTAAACGCCAGCATGGCGGTGAAAATATTCGGTACCGATTTTAATGTGCTGGATAAAAAAGCCGACGCCGTGATGAAGGTTTTAAAGGAAGTAAAAGGGGTAGATGACCTTGGCGTACTCCGCAACCTGGGGCAGCCCGAATTCAGGATAGAGCTGGACCAGCGTAAAATGGCATTGTACGGTGTTGCCACGGCCGATGCCAACGCGGTGATTGAAATGGCCATAGGCGGTAAAGCAGCAACACAGTTGTACGAGGGTGAACGCAAGTTTGATATCCGAATAAGGTACCAAAAGGATTACCGCGATACCCGCGATAAAATTGAGAACCTGATGGTGCCAACGCTCAATGGATCTAAAATATCCATCAAAGAAATATCAGCCATTAAAGAGCTTACCGGCCCTGCGTTTATATTCAGGGATAATAATATGCGGTACATAGCCGTAAAATTCTCGGTACGTGGCCGCGACCTGGGCAGCACCATTGCCGAAGCGCAGCAAAAAATAAACACGCAGGTAAAGCTGGACAGGGGCTACGCCTTCACCTGGAACGGCGAATTTGAAAACCAGATCCGCGCCTCAAAAACTTTGTCGCACGTGGTGCCTATTTGCTTACTGGTTATCTTCCTGATATTGTATATCATGTTTGGCAACGCTAAAGACGCTACGCTGGTTATATTCAACGTGCCCTTCGCCTTAATTGGCGGCATTCTGGCGCTGCACCTTACAGGCATCAATTTTAGTATATCCGCGGGTATTGGGTTTATAGCCTTGTTTGGGGTTTGTATCCAAAACGGGGTGATTTTGATCTCGGTATTCCGTAAAAACCTGGAGGAAGGCAAACACCTGGATGAGGCCATCATGAGCGGTGTACTTTCGCGTGTTCGCCCTGTAGTGATGACTGCCCTAATGGCCGCAATAGGCTTAATGCCGGCAGCTATATCAACCGGCATCGGCTCTGAAACACAGAAACCGCTGGCGGTGGTGGTGATAGGCGGTTTAATTACCTCTACCATACTCACCCTGCTTATTTTGCCGCTGATTTATGCCATCGTAAACCGGTTTATCCATAAACGAGAGAACCGCAAATTATTGAAACGCATAGGGGCAATTAACTCCTAAACATTTAATTTGGCCGCAGCTAACACTGCGGCCAAATTTTTTATGATAAAAGCCTACAAACTACACACCGGCCCGGACGGGCACTCGCATATCCAAACCGGCACAGCGCACGAGGGTGTGCTTAACCAGGCCTCAAGCATCCGTTTTCAGGAATCACCTCCGCATTCGTTTTACGATTGGCACAACGCACCTGCCTGCCAGTATGTTATTTGCCTCACCGGCACTTTGGAATTTGAAACTGCTTTAGGCGAAACCTTTATTTTAAACCCCGGCGAAGTACTGGTTGCAATGGATACCACCGGCACCGCCCACAAATGGAAACTACTTGGCGACGATCCCTGGCGGCGTGTTTACGTAGCTTTTGATGACGGGCAACCGGTTAATTTTGTGGAAGATCTTTAAATACGTAGAATAGCTGGTTTTAAAGCGCTATCGCATGCAACGAATCTTTTAGAACTTCATGATATCTCTTTTTAATTGGATTTTATCTTTGGGGGTTGGATAACCATAAAGGGCATTCTTAAATATCACAGGTCGCCTATTACTGTCAATAAGCAGGATGCTGTCGTTCTTGACTTTGTAATCACCGATAAAGGCAAAGGTTGAACCATTACGTTGATTGGTTATATCTGTAAAGCTGTAAAATTGTAAAGCCGGCTCCAACCTTATTTCAAAAAAACGATGTTTGTAAGCGAAATAGTATGTGTCGAAGTGGGTCTTTTCATACTGAAAGTAAAAAGCCTTTTCCAGTTGATTGTAAATTATTGGAGTAAATAAGCAGTTGAGGAGCAGCAACCATGTCATTCCTTGCCGTTTTATCAGAAACAACAAAAGAGCAATTATAAAATTGATAACTATTATAATTGGGGTGATTACATAGGCGGACGTTAATGCATCTTGGGGACTATCTTGCTTGAAGACAAAGTATCCTAACAATATTGTTTCGAGAAGTAGAATAAATAATAGTAATAAGGCCGTCCGGATTACGGGTTTGTTAATTTGCATAGTTTGAGCTAAATGGTACATGAAAGTACTTAAAATACTCTACAATTTATAGATGCCGCTCCCTGATTAAGCGAACCTACTGCAAACCGGGGCCGTTTCTTTTAAAGGGGCGCTAACCAGCAATTGATGCCACCAGTTTATTACCGTATTTCTTTATAACTTACCGCATGAATAAACATATCGTACTAATCGTACTGTTTTTCCTTGGGCTTATCGCATCTGCTATTAACCCGCACGATTATTTCACCTGGATACTGGAAGTTTTCCCGGCCATCATTGGCTTTGTAGTGCTGATGCTTACGTATAAACGTTTTCAATTCACTTACCTCACCTACATGGCCATATTACTGCACTGCTACATTTTGTTTATCGGCGGGCATTACACCTATGCCGAGGTGCCGGCCTTTAACTGGATCCGCGATGCCTTCCACCAAACCCGTAATAATTACGATAAAGTAGGGCATTTTACACAGGGTTTTGTGCCTGCTATGATAGCCCGCGAACTGTTTATCCGTTGTGGCGTTATCCTCAAAAAGGGCTGGGTAGCATTTTTAACCGTATGCGTTTGCATGGGCATCAGCGTAACTTATGAGTTCATTGAATGGTTTGTATCGGTTACCTCCGGCTCCAGCGGCGACTCGTTTTTGGGGACGCAAGGCGATATATGGGATACCCAAAGCGATATGCTCTTCGCCACCATCGGCGCTATTTGTATGGTTGTGTTTTTGGGGAGGGTGCAGGATAAGCAGATTGAGGCGCAAAGGCAGCTATAATTAAACCGCGTAATTGCGAGGAACGAAGCAATCTCTCCGCAGGACAGGTCGCGACCTTGCATAGCCGCTCTGCTTATCGGGAGATTGCTTCGTTCCTCGCAATGACGTGGTGGTGAATGATTGCTTCGCAATCGCTGAACGACGATGGGCGCTATCTACACAACCTCCCAAACAAGCCCTCGTTCCCGGGATAGGTTTTATTGATCTCTGCCCTATCCGCCATTTCAAACTCGCTAAATTCAAAGCCCGGTGCCACGGCGCAGCTTACCAGCGTATAACCTTTTTTTGACGGGACCTCTGCTGCGAACCATAGGCCGGCCGGTACAATTAAAGATAAATTGCCGCCCGGCTGGTCGGATAACTCTATGGACTCATGCCGCCCATCTTTGTTTATCACATGCACCATAAGCGGCGAACCTTTATGAAAATACCATATCTCGTCGGAGGCTATTTTGTGGAAACCCGAGTAATCTGCACCCTCCAGCAGGTAATAAATAGAGGTACAGGCCTGCAAAGCGGCGCTATCGCCCACCCGTGTTACCTGCTGGCCTGATCGGAACACTTCTTTGTAGTACCCCCCCTCGGGATGCGGTTGAAGGGCTAATTGCTGTATCCAGTAAGCGGCGGTATTTTCCTGCATGGTATTAAAGTTTAGCGGCAAAGGTAGGGTGCGGACAGGCGTTAAACAAACAAAACCCGGCCGGGGCCGGGTTTTGCTAATCAATATGGAGTTACCCTAATACTTATTTCGGCAATAGTATACCGTTTATACCGTTTACTACGCCGTTTGCCCCAATAAGGTCAAACAAGGTTACCTGGGCAGAGCTACCCGCAGCATTGGTAAGCTGTAGTTTGCTCCCGGCTAATGATAGGGTAAGTGTTTGCCCGTCTAAAGTGGTAACGGTTGCTTTACCTTTGCCGGCTGTTAATGCAGCAATAATTTCTTTTTTGCCGTACTTACCGGTTACAACATGCCCTTTAAGCAAGGTACCAAGTTTAACGGGGTCTTTCATCAGGCTATCCAGTTTGCCTGCAGGCAAAGCACTAAATGCATTATTATGCGGTGCAAATATGGTGTAAGGCCCCCCAACTTTTAAAACCGAATCGAGTTTGGCAGCCTTAACAGCTGCAAGTGCAGTGCTATAATCAGCATTACTGCCCAGCGCACCCACAACATCGGCCGCACCTTCGGTTGTAGTAGTTGTGGTTGTGGTTGTAGTGGTTTTCTTGGTGGTATCCTGTGTGGTTTGTGCAAATACGCGGCTGGCCGTTAAATTCAATACTAACAAACCTGCTGCTAAAAAAATGGATCTTTTCATACTTATTCCTGTTTTTTGATTTCTGTTTATGATTAATTGATTAATGCGTAAGTGTTTATCGTATATCAAGAATTTTTTGTGGTTATTAACTCATAGATAACTTAGTTAACGGCCTATTGTTTAGAAAAATTTTATTTGGCCTGTGATTTTTAACATTTTATTTTTTCCGGATAAAATGTTTTACCGGTAAATACTTAAAGGGACAAATCATCGTTCATGTTAACTTATCTAAAACAAATTGTTAAAATTTACGTCCATTTACGTAATATGTAGGCATCATACAAGGTTTCTACAGATTGTTTTTTTAATTAGCAACATTTTTACTTTATAGCATATATCCTGTTTTGAAAAAGGCCATCATTATACTGTTCAGCATTATTTCCGTCACGGTTAATGCACAAATTAAAGTAAGCACAAAAGATTCCCTTAAAACAGATTCGGCAAATTTGCTGGCATTGCCAGATACGGTTAAACACCTCGAAAGTACCTGGCAATCCTACGTTCCGCCGGCGGTGTTTCTTACTTATGGGGCCTTGTCGTTTAAGGTAAAAGCGATCCGTGACCTTGATTTTAGCATCGACAGGGATGCCCAAAAAGACCACCCCGGCAACCTTTACCCTGTGGAGAATTACTTGCAGTACGCCCCTATTGCCCTGGTATACGGTTTGAACTTTGCCGGGGTGCATGGCAAAAACACTTTTATCGACAGGTCGATATTATTAGGCATGTCTGAAGGTATTTTTGGTTTGGCCACCTACGGATTGAAGCGCTCGTCCGACAGGCTTCGCCCAAACGGCGCCGACAGGCTTTCTTTCCCCTCGGGGCACTCGGGCAGCGCATTTGTAGCGGCAGAGTTTATGGCACAGGAGTATGGCGAAAAATCGCCCTGGTACGGCATACTTGGTTATACCTGTGCATCGGCAACGGCAGTATTAAGGGTATACAACCACAAGCATTGGTTTAGCGATATAGTGGCCGGCGCCGGTTTCGGCATCCTCTCTACCAAAGCAGCTTACCTTATCTACCCCTTGTTCAGGAACAAACTGTTCCATGATGATAAATCTAATAAGCAAACTTTGATCATGCCAACCTTTAACGAAGGTGTTGTGGGGTTTGTATTTACCAAGCAGTTGTAATCCTTTTTACGTCATTGCCAGAAACGAAGCAACCTCTAAGTAATACAAGCCGTCTTGCATAGCCAACTGCTTATAGGGAGATTGCTTCGTACCTCGCAATAACGGGGTTTTTATTTCACCGCCACCTTCAGCACCTCTATCGGCGCAGTATAATGATATGTACCCGATCCTAATTCCACCAATACATAAGTTTCTTTACTATTAGCCGGCTGGTACGGTTTACCGTTTTTTAACGGTTTGCCGTCGTCCATAACGCTGGCGGCATCTTTTGCAGGTATATAAACCGAAGCTGTTGTATTTACGGGTACTACCACATCAAAACTAAGCTGCCCATTGCTTATTGCCCATGATGAGCTCAACGTGCCGTAATACGTTTGCAAACTTGCCGATGCGTTGGTGAAACCGCCACCGGGGTGCGGCATTATTTTGATGTGTTTATAACCCGGTGCATCGTTATAGGTATCAAGCCCCACCATTACACGGTACATCCAATCGCCAATTGCCCCGTACGAATAATGGTTAAAAGAGTTCATAGTTGGCGTTTCGAAGGTTTTATCTGGTTTGATGCCATCCCAGCGTTCCCAGATAGTGGTAGCGCCCATTTTTACAGGATACAGCCAGCTTGGATAGGTATCCTGCAGCAATAATTTGTACGCCACATCGGTATAACCAAAGCGGCTTAATACGTGGCAGAGGTATGGCGTACCTAAAAAGCCGGTGGTAAGGTGGTCGTTGTAACTTTTCACATTGGCGGCCAGCCTTGCAGCAGCCTGCGGGCGCAGGTCCTCGGGCAACATATCAAAATTAAGCGCCAATACATAAGCCGTTTGCGTACCCGATACCATGCGGCCGTTGGCGGTAACATACTCGCGCATAAAGGCATCCTTTATCCGCTTTAAGTTTTTTCCGTAGGCTTCGTAATCATCGGTTTTACCTAATACCTGTGCAGTGTTGATGAGTAACTGGGTAGAATATGCGTAAAAGCATTGCGCTATCAGGTACTTATCGGTAACGGCGGATGTACCGTCAGTATCGTCATTCACGCTGTAAAACAACCAGTCGCCAAAGTGGAAACCGGTGTTCCATAGATCGTCTTTCGCATTATTTTTCATAAAATCAACCCAGGCCTTCATGCTGGCGTATTGGTCTTTCAGCACTTGTTTATCGCCATAGGCCACGTACATATTCCAGGGGATAACCGTTGCCGTTTCGCCCCAGCCGGCACTGCCAGCCGCGCCATTACCCAATACGTTAGGCACTACAAAAGGTACTGAACCCTTGTCGGTTTGGTCGGCAGCCACATCCTTCAGCCATTTAGAGAAGAAATTATCTACATTCATATTAAACGAGGCCGTGCGTGAGAAAACCTGCGCATCGCCTGTCCAGCCCAGGCGCTCATCGCGTTGCGGGCAGTCGGTAGGTACATCTAAAAAATTACCCTTCTGCCCCCACTGTATATTATGCTGCAACTGGTTAACAAGGGCATTTGATGAACTGAATGAGCCGGTAGGGTTCATATCCGAATACAGGGTAACGGCTGTAAAATCATCCGGATTCAGGTCGGCATTATAACCTTCTACCTTAATAAACTGGAAGCCATGGAAGGTAAAATGAGGCTCGAATACTTCCACGCCATCCCCGCTCAAAATAAAGTTATCCTGGGCTTTTGCTGCGCGGAGGTTCTCGGTATAAAAATTACCATCCTTATCTAATACCTCGGCGTGGGATATGGTTACCTTTTGCCCTTTTTTGCCTTTCAGCCGTATTTTTACCCAGCCCACCAGGTTTTGGCCAAAATCTACTATATGCTCGTTCTTTTTCGTTTTTATTACGCGCAGCGCTTTAAAAGTTTCGTGCTTGCGGATGGGCTCGTTGTAAGTGGCCAGCAGGTTCTTATAGCCGTAATCCGCTACCTGTACACCGCTCCAGGCGGCGGCGTTGTAACCGTTTAGCGCCCAGCCTTTTTTTATTTTGCGGTTATCGATGGTTTCGCCGTTGTATATTTCCGAATAGGTGATCTCCCCTGTGGATGATTTCCAGCTGCCGTCGGATGCAATTACTTCCGCGGTGCCATCGGTATAGGTGATGTGCAACTGCAGCAGCAGTGCTATATCCTTACCAAAATAATTTATGTTGTTGTTAAAGCCAATTACGCCACGATACCAGCCGCTGCCCAGCGTAACGCCTATGGTGTTATTGCCGGCGGCTATCATATCGGTAACATCATAGGCCTGGTATTGAAGGCGTTTTTTATAGCTGGTCCACCCTGGGGTAAGGTAGGCATCGCCCACGCGGCGGCCGTTTATTTGCGCCTCGTATAATCCATGGGCAGTGATAAAGGCAATTGCCGAAGCAACTTTTTTTGTCGAGCTGAAACTTTTCCTGAACATGGGCGACGCGCGCAGGCTATCCTCTTTAAAACCCGGGCCGATCCATTTTGCCTGCCATTCATCGGCCTTAAACAGCGATGTTAGCCAGTAGCCGGTTTCGCTCCATGCCGATGCTTTTTTGGCGTTATCCCACACCTTTACCTGCCAGTAATATTTGGTGTGCGATGCCAGCGGCTTGCCTTTATAAGCTACGTGCACCGATGAATCAGACATTACCTTGCCCGAGTTCCATACGGGTTTCCTGAAATCGGGATAGGTGCTTACCCTTACCTGGTACGCCGTTTGGGTAACGTTGCGCCCGGCGGATGCCATCTCCCAGGTAAAACGGGGCTGCACAATATCCAGCCCGATGGGGTTGCTGCGGTTTTCGCATAAAATTTTGCTTACGGTAACCTGTGCCTGTGCAAAAGCGGCAATTAGGGCAAAGACGGTAACAAGGAGTAAAAATTTTCTCATTTTTTTTTCAATAATTGGCGGTAATAGGACATGCAAGGATTTATACGTTGGCGAACAAAAAGTAGTTATTAATGTGCGTTACAAACACATTAAGGTTGGTTTCGGTACATTTTCAACATGAACTATAGGTTAAAAGTCGGTTTTATATATGGTGCGACTAATGTAGAAAAGATGAATGCAACAACTGTCCTGCACTGTGATGATAACATGGGTTTTCAGTAATTTTTTTATAAGGCTATAGGTGAAATAATAGCGGGGATAAAAAAGAGAAAGGATGAATACATGATGCTTTCCACTGAAGGACAGGAAAGGGTTGATAATACATACCCAACTATCGCGGCGCAAATATATGCTCAAACTCCAGTTCTATTACTCCATCGCCGGGGATGGCATCAAAAATAATGATGTCTCCCTTTTGCTTAAAAGGCACCGGTTTTTTATTTTGCACGATGCTTTTGGCAAACAGCCTATTGGTGCCAAGGTTGATGGTGAGCGGCTGGTCATAGTTTTTTCGGTTACTGAGGGTATCGGTAAGGCTCAGCTTCCAGCTCCAGGCCTTCTTTTCTATCAATTTAAGCGTTGCCGAATTCCGCTCCTTATGGTATTGAATTACGTTTTTAAATGGTGCTATCCAAACAGAGTCTTTCCGCTTATCTAATTCAATTAAATGCTGCGCAAACACTTTGCCCGGTGTTATGATCCAGCCATCCTCGATGCCATGGTAGGTTGGGCAAAACCAACCGCCCACAGCGATAGTTTCATCGATGTACTTACCAAAGTTTGCCATGGATGCCGAATCGGTAATCATCTGGCTGTTTACGTTATAGTAATCGTCGTTTGTTTTGGCAAAATTGTAAGTGTTGTACGAATACGGCTTGTTCTGTGTAGCACGGGCGCCTATAAAATACAGTGCAACTGTTTTGCGGATGGCCTTGTCCTTTTCGGTATTGCCACCGCCTTCGCCAAAGGGATAGGCATGGGTGATCATTTTTTGCGCGGGCAGCAAAGCATCCATCTGCTTGTTCGATTCGGCACATTCCCAGGCAACACTATCGAGGGGCATTTTTGGGAAATGCGGATGTGTTAAGGCATGGTTGGCTATCTCGTGCCCCGCTACGGCTGCTTTATTTATAATATCCCAACTGATGTGCTGGCTGTTTACTATAGAAACCGACATGAAAAACGTTCCCTTAAAGCCGTACTTATCCAGCAGCGGTATGGCCACGGCATATTGCCCGGGGATGCCGTCATCAAAAGTTAAGCTCACCGCCGCCTTTTTATTGCCAAACCAGGGGGCAATGGTGTAATTTAGTTTGGTTTTATTTTGCGCGTAAGCGGTAAGGGTTAATACACTGCACAGTATGCAAATTAAGGTTTTTCTCATTTGTTATATGTTTTTATACTGTTTAGTGGCATCATCCAAAACCAGCACCCAATCCTGCCCGTAACCGGAGGATGGTGGCGTAAATTTATTGTTTTGTTGATTAGCTACCTGTTGTAGCACTATAACTTTTCCGTTACGCGGGTCCAGCCAGTAAGCGTTTAATTTATCTCCCGATATTTTCCCGGCAGCCACCGTAAATGGCTTGCCCACGGCGGTGTAAACAAAAAGGTAACCGGCACCGCGTGTGGCTTGTATCCTATCCGCCGGACCGTTGTTGTTTTCCATGATGATAGATTGATCGGGCACCCGCTCAAGTAAGGGATACGATTCCATCAGTTTCCTTACGATGCTCATTTGTTTGGCGCCGGGCAGGTCCAGCGCATCGTACCAGAACATATGCGGCCCGTTCAGCGGCTCGTACTTTGGCGAATACATTTGCCATATATCATGGCAGCCATAGGTATGGCCGAACGCCCCGGAAAATAGATCGAGGTAGGCGTATTTACGCACATCATAAGCGCTTGATGTGCCCAGGTCTGTTACGTTAAAGCAAACGGGATGGTCCTCGTATATCGGTTCGGCATCCAACACGGGTTTTAAGGGCAGCGTGTTGTACCCGGCAAAAATCTTATCGTAAACCGGGTTATCCCTGCAATGCCCGTTCTGAAACATATTGAACGAGAACCAGTCCTCCGCCCTAAACCACTCCGCCGAGCCAAGCTGGTTGGGCTGGCAATGGTAGCTGATGAGCGCCTTGCCACCGGTTATTTTCATAATGGCTTTGCCCATGGCGCCCCAAATAGCAATATCAGCCTCACCGCGTGGTTGGCGGTCGCCGCCGAGTACCCAAATAATATTGGTTTTGTTTTTATACCTGTTTGCCAGCCAGGTGGCATAAACGGCGGCGTTCCGTTCAGTAAATATCTCTGGCCCTTTGCCCCATTTATCTTTAAATACCTTATCGCCCCAGCTGGGCAGCAGCGCAATGTTCAGCCCGTACTCATTTGCTTTATCAATAATATAATCTACGTGGGCAAAGTATTTTTCGTTTGGCCGTTCGGGGTCGTCATCCATCAGCGGCTTTTCGCCATAGGCATTCGGGGTATGCAGGCCATCAAGTTCTGCCAATGCCACTGCTTGTATAACAGTAAAACCCTGCCCGCTGCGGTGTTTTAAATATCTGCCGGCCTCTTCCCTATCCAGCCGGTGAAAAAGCTCCCAGGCGGTATCTCCAAGCCAAAAAAAGGGCTTGCCTGCTTTCAGGATGTAATGCTTATCGGCGCTGACGCTAAATTGCGCTGCGGCAACCTTCGCGACAGCAAACAGTAAAATAAATAAGAGACTTTTCTTCATCATCAATTTATGGTTTAATCGATCTTGCGCTCCCTCAATCTGGCAACACGGACAGCAACCGGCTGAATCGCCGGCAGGCTGCCACCGGGTTTATCCAGGTAAAAATAAGCGGTGGCAGAGATATCGTCGCGGCGGAAGAAATTTGTCCAGCCGTTGGGCAGGCCGGGTTTACCCATATCAAGCACCTGCCTGGGTTTGTAGTAATGGTACAGCTTGCCTGCCGATATGGTAACGGGGATAAGCGGCGCACCTTCCTTTTGGTATTGGGCCACGCTATCGCGCATGGCACCGCCCAGTTGCTGCATGGCAACCCGTAAACCTGATTTGAAAAATACCGGGTCGGGGATGTGGTAGCGGTAAAAAGCCCACTGCAGAAGGGTATCGTTTGCAACAGAGCAGCCGCTAAACCTGTTGATATATTTACCCTGCCCCCAGCCCGTGCCAATGTAATCTTCGGTACCGGTGCCGTTAAGGCTGGGGTATGCCTTATCATCATCTACATACATCTTCACTTCGCCTTCGCCAAACCAGGATTTTCGGTACGCCGGGTTAGCATTCACCCCTACATTCACACCCAAAAACCTGCCCCTGCCGTTTACCTGGGGCAGCAGTTCAAAATCTTTAGCTAAAACGGTAGAAGTATCGCGGTGCCAGTAGGCATGAAAGTAAAGGCTGTTATCGGTAACGGACGATAAGATATAATCCACATCAAAGTAAATATCGTGCAGCGAAGTACCCGACTCGTTCGTCACCGCTATTTTGGCCCCCGTTTTAAAAGGCATGGGTATATAACAAACAAACGAGCGCCCCTCGGGGCTGGCGAATAGTTCGTTCTCAAAAGTGGTAGTTTTGGCAAGCCCTGCACCAAAAAAATCGCCAAAGGGTACCGATACCGCCGGCTTTGTTTCCCCGTCCCAAAACATATCTATTTTAAGCGAGCGCAGCATTTTAGGCGAGCGGTCGTTTATGGTGATCCAAATGCGTTTGATAACGCCTTGCCCCTGTATGTCCAGCAGGTTTTTTGTGGCCCCGGCGGGGATAGAATCTGCAGGGTGGCCTTTAGCCGTATTATTTTCTCTGCCGCCCTGCCCGTGTTGGCCGTTCAGGTTTTCGGGGCTGCTCCATTGGGTTTCGGCATTTTCATCGTACGAATACAATTGGTTCGTATCGCCTTTTTTTTCCGAACAGGACGCAAAGCACAATACGGCAAGGGTGGCAAACGAGAAGGCTTTCATTGAGTTGGTTTATATACAAATGTATTTAAACTTTCAAATCATCAATGTTATCCAGCAAAAAAGTATGGGTGAAGGGGGTCATGCCTGTTTTGGGGTAATAGGCTTCGGCGGCGGGAGCAGCAAGCAGTATAAGTTCAGCCTGGGGCGTATGCCTTTTTGTTTCTTTTATCAGGCGGATACCGATACCCCGGCGCTGGTGTGCCTGGTCTACCGCAAGGCAGGACAGGTAGGTGCAAAAAACAAAATCGGTAAAGCTGCGGGCTAAGCCCACCAGCTTGCCATCTATACGGGCAGTTACAAACAGGTTTGCGTGCCGGCACATCGCTTCAATACGTGGCATATCGTTAATAGGGCGGCGTTCGCTCAGCTTGCTGCGTTCCATTACATCAATATATTCTATAGCGTCCAGCACTTCTTCGCGCTGGTAGGTAACGTCGGGTACAGGCATTCTTAATGGCATTAAGTATTAAACCTTCAAATCATCAATATTATCCAGCAAAAAACTGTGCGTAAAACGCGTCATCCCGGTTTTTGGGTAATAGTCTACCGCAGCGGGTGCAGCAAGCAGTATCAGTTTGGCAGTTGGCGTATACCTTTTTGTTTCCTTTATCAGGCGGATACCGATGCCCATACGCTGGTACGCCTGGTCTACCGCCAGATCGGACAGGTAGGTGCAAAAGGCAAAATCGCTGAGGCTGCGGGCTATGCCTACCAGTTTACCCGCTATACGGGCGGTTATAATAAGGTTGCCGTTTTGGCACATCAGCTTTACGCGGGCCATATCATTTACGGGGCGGCGTTCGGCAAGGGTACTGCGTTTTAATACGTCAATAAATTCTTCGGGATCCAGTGCTTCCTCGCGCTGGTAGGTAACTTCGGGTGCAGGCATTTTTAAGTGTTAAGATTTGATATCACTCTTCAAATTTTGGCACTGGGCGCGTCAATTAGATAGGCCAATAAAGATAAACACTATAGTCCAGCTAAATACAGGTATAAAAACGCATAAATCCCCCCAATTCACCTAATCATAAAACTCCGGCGAAATAGCCATGGCCATTAAAGCTTTCTGGTGTTTATCAAAAAGTTTCTTCCACCAAAACTGGTAACTGCGCGGGTAAACCACCTGTTCAGAATTTTCGCGTTTTGGCAAATTCTCCAGCGCAAGGAGCTTAAACATTACCTTGCGCGAATGGTCTACCACCGCATGCGAGCGTTGCGTATAGCCGAATACACTATTTATCTCTTTATTTGTTTTGCCTACCAGTATCATCATAAATATCTCGATGTGCAGGGTAGAGAAGCCCTTTGTTTTTAGGTTTGGCCTAGTGGTTGTTATTGCATGTACTTTCATAACGCTTAATTTTAAACCGGATAAAATTCAGTTGCCCGCTATTGCTTTTTTACGGCTTTGTTTGCCACAAAGTTTTATAGGGCCGGCGGCAAATGCAGTGGTACCGATAAAAGCACATGCCTGTTATGCAAAACCATGCAGGCGGCTTACAATACCTAAAGCACTCTGCAACAACGCCAAATACATTATTTACTTTGTTCAGTTGGTTTGCGGCGGCAATTCCTTTGGGCCAGACCCCGGCTTATTCATTTTGTTCATTATATTTTATAGCCAAAAGCCAGCATACTATTTTGATAAATTGCTTAGGCAATGCCCGCAGGAAGTATATATTTACAGCCGGTATAAACCCAAAAAACGGGTTTCGATAAGATGTATTTCTGTAACCTAAAGGCATGCAATTATTAACCCACCCCTTAATATTAATTTTTAAACAATCATTATGAGCGAACAAACCAATCAACCTAACGACCCGGATGGCACCATCCCTTTAGCAACCGGAAAAGCATGGGCAGCAAATTGGCGCAGCCACCTGTCAACTTCAGAAGATGTATTTCAGGTGAGATCTTTTTTTGTCCCTATCGCGTCCGTAAACACTTTGCTTACCAACAACCCCGGCCTGGAAGGCATAAGGACTTATATGGCCCTTGAAGATGTAGGCGACATGACGACGGCCAAAATGGTAATGGTAGCGATTGTTGACGGCGAAGAAGTGCTTACCCTGCCCGGCGAAAAGAGCGGTGCCGTAGACATGTTTACCCCTTGCCCTCCTTATTGCCCAACCGGCGGCGGCCCTACTTTAGAAAGCTAATTGAAATTTCTTCCGCAGATGTTTATAAGCTTTAATATCTTTAAGGCTTATAAACATCAATGGAAAAGTTTTTCTTTATCTACCTCACGTTCATCGCTCCTTCCACCGCATTAATCCCTGTCGTTTACGCATTTATTAACTACCGGCATTTAAGTCGGGCATTTAAAATACTACTGTTCTTCATTATTTTTTCGGTGGTTATGAACACTACATCCGCCGTTATGGCGCGTGTTTACCATTTGCCTACGCTCTGGCTGTTCCATATTTATACTCCTTTTGAGTTTGCCTTTGTTATCGCCTTTTTTGCCGAATTTTTTAGCAAACGTATAAGGTATATTATGTACGGTGTTGCCGTAGCGTTTGCGCTTTTCTGCTTGTGCAATACGCTTTTCCTCCAAAGCTTTAAGCAATTAGATGGCTACTCCCGGTCGGTAGATGCACTGATCCTCATTGCCTGCTGCATGTTGTTTTTCGCTAAAAACAATAACGACCTTGACCATAAATGGGCCGACTATGCCAGCAACTGGATTGCCGCCGGCGTGTTGCTTTATTATAGCAGTTCGTTATTTATGTTCATTTTCTTTAACATGATGACGGTAGCCGGCACTATGCAAATGATTATATTTATAGGATATGCTACTGTTTTAGCAATAGAATATGTTTTATTTGCGATAGGATTCAACAAATGCAGGCCACAACAGACAATATCTACATCCAGATGATCCTGGGCATGAGCGGTGCCCTCATCCTGGTGGTATCGTTCATCCTATTTAATATCCGTAACCAAAACAGGTTGCTACGGCAGCGCCAGCAGTTTCAGCAAGCCCAAATTGCGCACCAGAAAGAGTTGCTGGGCGCCGTAATAGAATCGCAGGAAGCCGAACGCAAACGCATAGGGCAAGACCTGCACGATGATGTTGGTACCAGCCTTTCGGGCTTAAGGCTGCTAATAGAGATGTTCAAGCCTGTTGATCATAAAGATGAGCACTACCTCAGCTTTGTAAAATCGAGCAAGAGCACTATCGATAAAATTGTAAAGGATGTGCGCCATATATCGCACAACCTGTCGCCGGCCACGCTTGGGTATTATGGGCTTGCCGCTGCCATAAACGAGCATAGCGATATCATCAATCAATCGGGCAAGCTTAAAATAAATGTACTTAACCAGGCTGAGCAAGCGCTGGAAAAGCTTAATATTACCGCAGCCACCGCACTATACCGGGTTTTAGAAGAGTTGTTGAATAACACTATCAAGCACTCGGGAGCCAGCAGTGCCGATATCACGTTTTTACAGCAGCCACAGGCCATAGGCATCAATTACAGCGATAACGGTAAAGGGCTATCGGCAACGGTAGGCCAGGCCACCAGGGGCATGGGCATGCAGAATATCGAAAGCCGGCTGCTTAACATTAACGCTACTTATGCTATTACCACACAGCCGGGCCAGGGGTTTCATATCCAAATAAACTATCCCTTAATTTGAGCATTAAATAATATGGACAAAATAAACGTTGCAATTGTTGACGACCAAAATCTGTTTAGGCAAAGCCTGGCCTTGCTCATCAATTCGGTAGGCGATTTTAGGCTGGTTAACGATAGCGCCGGCGGGCAGAGCTTTTTGGATTTCCTAAAAAACATGGATTCGCCGGTTAATGTTGCGGTGATTGACATGGATATGCCGGGCATGAACGGGATACAATTGAACAAAGCCCTGCACGAGCATTACCCCGAAATAAAGGTAGTGATACTATCGGTACACGTAAACGAGGCGCTTATTACCCAAATGATAAACGCAGGGGCGGCATCCTACCTTGCCAAAAACTGCGATAAGGACGAGTTGATAATGGCCATTAATACGGTGCACAAGCACGGCTTTTATTTTAATAACGATGCCCTCAACGCCATCCGTAACAGTGCCAACCATAAAAGCCAGTCGCAGGTAATTTTAAATTCGCTCACCATATCGTTAACCCGACGCGAAAAGCAAATTCTATTGCTTATTTGCCGGGAATACAACAATGCCGAAATAGCCAACGAACTATTTCTAAGCGTGCGCACCGTAGAGGGCCACCGCAATAACCTGCTTATCAAAACAAATTGCCGCAACACTGCCGGGCTGGTACTTTTTGCTATCAAAACGGGGCTGTTCGAGATGCTTTTTTAACCCGTAATACTACCCGATTTTAAAAACAGGTAGAACTACCTGCCAAGCCTCTTTTCGTAACTTTTAAATTATAATATTCACTCAAGGGAAATTTTACGTTCTCTATAGTTTACTAAAAACATCATCTTTAATTAATACACAACGCAACGGGAGCATATCAAATATACAAGCAAAATTAAGTACAACTTAATGTTTATATTTACGTAATAAACTCTTGGTTAAAGTTGCAGGATGGATATTGTATATATAAGTAATCAGATCAAGTTCGATATATTAGCTATTTGCGGTAAGCCTTCCGCAAAAGCATATAATTTATTAACAGATACGCCGCTCCATTCCATTGGTTATGAAAGCGATGAGGAGCTTTGCAGACAGCTCGAATATAAATTGCAATTAATTGCAGAAGAATATAAAACGGGCAAAAATATTTCCGCAGGCTCGGTATCAAAAGAGCTTACCGTTCGCCAGTGCATCCAGTTAGTTATTGTTTAACACCTATTACCGTTCCCAGGATGAATTTTTGCTTTCATGAGTGCATTTTTAAACCATCACCTCGAAATACTTAAATCATCAGTCCTCGTTAAGTCGGGATTTAAAAGCATAGCACCCGGCAATTGTAAAGTAATTTCGGTAAATATCTTCAACAGTACCAGGCAAAGTATTAGCGAAACCACGCTAAAACGGGTTTACGGCTTTGCGCATAGTAAATTCCGCCCATCGTTATTCACTATTGATGCCATGGCCAAATATTGTGGTTATGGCGGCTGGGATGATTTTTGCCAACAGCAGGAAGGGCAGGTAAATAATAATGCCGGAGCAAACACAAATTGGGAGGGCCTTAAAAAAAACGCGTCCAAAATAACCCATTTTACGTTACAGGCTTTAAAAAACAAATCGGGTATACCTTATAACCAAACCATACAAAGGCAATTTATAAACCAACACCTCAACGAGTTTTTACTTGGCAATTATAACGCAACTGTATTAACGTCGCCCGCCGGTTATGGCAAAACTATTGCGCTTTGCCATTGGGCAGAGCATACTATGGGCCTCAGCTCCACAGGCGAAAGCAATGATATTGTATTGTTTTTTAGCAGCAGTGCGCTGATGAACGTTTTTTTGAGCGGCCGCGACCTTAATGACTGGCTGCTGGCTTTGCTGGGTTACTCCAAAAACGAGGATATTCAATCGCTGTTAGACAACGGGGACAATCAACCCGGCAATTTTTTCCTGATCATTGATGGCCTCGACGAGCATTCCTACAAATCAGAAACATTTAATTTGCTGGTAAACCAGGTATTGGATATTGCCGCATTATACCAAAACATACCCTGGTTTAAGCTGATACTCACCATGCGCTCGGCCACGTGGATGAATAATAAGCACCTGCTGCAAAACAGTAATATTAAATGGCACACCGGCTTTGCAAGTAACCCCGAGGGCGTGGATATCAATGTTCCGCTATTTAGCCTGCCCGAAATAAAAGAACTGTGCCTTAAAATAAACCCTGCTATAAAAAGCTTTTTAGCCTTTGATATTGCCGGGGATTTTAACCATCCTTTATATTTTCAGTTTTACTATAAAGAGCATAAAGAAAATTTCTCGCTTTGCGATATCAACCACATTTGCCTGTACGAACTGATATCAACCTTTGTATTAAACAAGTTGTACCTGGGCCCTTACTCTGCCGAAAAGATTTTGCTTTTGAACGCCCTGGTAAGCCATTTAGATTTTAAAAACAATATTTACGAGATAGATAAGCTGAAAGCAAACGCCCTTGTAAAGCAATATAGCCATGCCTATCACGAGCTGGTGAGCGTTGGTTTTTTAAGGGAGATAAACACCAGTGCCGATTTGCAGTACCATACCGCTATTCAGTTTACTAACCGTAACTTTTTAGATTTTAGCATCGCAAAAAACCTGCTGCAAAAAAACGGCGATGTGTTTGACGGTAACGTTGTATCATTTATCAACGGCAACTTTACTGATGGGCAGCACCGGCTCTCCCTGTTAAAATGGTGCATTATAAACGCTATTAAAACTCCACAGCCTAACAGTTTTGATGTATTGACACTTGCCGAGCTAAGCGAGGAACAAAAATCTGACTTAAGGGTATTTTTGGCAGAATTGCAGCAAAAGACCAGACTGGACTCGCATTTGCTTAAAAAGGCTGAGCCTGTATCTATGTAAACAATCATAATACATTTATCACGCCATACTAAAAGACAGCAGGATTAACTCAGGGGCTTTAATAAACTGGGAAGTTTTTAACTAACGTGAGTTTAGGGTAAACATTTGTATAGGGTGAAATGGAATTTGTGATAAGCATCTGCTTAACCTCACCTGAACGGCGAGGCACTTATAAAAACCATCTTCTTTCAAGAAGATGGTCCGGATTGCCAAAACTGTATATTATCTATACCGGTTTCTCAAACACCCTCTTCACTAAAAATCCCGACAGTGCCGACATGCCCCCTATCAATCCACCGATCAAAACCGTTACCAACAGCAACAACAACCAATGCGGCAATTGAAACAGATGTGCTACGCGGGTGGCAAGTATATTGGCGTTGGGCAAACTCTTTAGTAAGGCCAATGCCAGCCAGGCCAATGCCAATGCGCCAAAACCCGACCAAAACGCATGGCCGGAAGCCTTGCCCAAAAGTATTGCCGAGGCAAACGCAAAAATACAGGCTGCCCACCAGGGCAAAATAAAGCCGCTTACAAACGATAATAAAAGTATCAATGCGAATAACATAAATTTATTTGCTAAGGGTTAAGGTTGTTTTAATGCGGGTTGATTTCTCGGTTGGCGATTGCAGGTAAAGCAGCTCTTTCAGCTTACCGTCTTTCCATGTTTGCAGCATATCATCGTAAAAAAAGCTGCCGGGGTTGCCGCTTTGCCCGCCGGGCAGTATGCCAAAGCCTTTTACATTAGGGCCAAGCTGTACCACCATGCGCCATGAAGGGCCATGCCCGTCGATAAGGGCGTTTACGGTTGAGCCAGTACCACCTGAAGCGAAATTACCAGAGCCAAAGCCCGGCAGGTTGGCCAGGTGGCGCACCTCAAACTCCTTTACCTTGCCCCATTGCCAGTTGCCCGGTTTGCCATGTTTTTTTATCAGGGCATCTACTGCTAAATTAAAACTGCGGCTGAGTACGTCTGTAGCCGTTTCAGTCAGGGGCGTTTTTTTGTTATCGAACCAAACGGAGGTAGGCTCTTTCAGCAGTAACTCTTCTGTCCTATCCATTGATGGCCAATTGAGGGGCATATCCTTGTCAGAGAAGTTGTCATTCCACGTAGCCTGGTAAAAATGGTTCCACCAGCCGGTAAATATGGACGCGCCTTCGGAATTAGCATCGAAAAACTTATCCCACTTCCTGAGGGTATTGAGGGCAGCCAGTTGATTTTCGTCCAGTTTGCTGGCATCCAAATATCTCAGCATCGCGGGTAAAATATCCTGGGCGCGGATGCTGTAGGCATCGGTCTGCAATACGCGCATGCTGTCTGCCGTTGCTTTCTGCATAGCACCGAGGCGGTCGTTAATACGTTTTCCGCGTTCGTAACCTGCAAACTGCCAGTTAATGTAATACGGGTAACTTGGGTCGGTAGAACTTTGGTTGGCCGAGCTTACAAAGCCGCGCGGCGGGTTTTTAACGGTGGGGTTTTGCTCAAAGGGGATAAAGCCATGCCAATCGTTTGCCGGGTCGCTTCCATCCATCAAAAACTTGCCCTGTTCTTTGTACTTTAAAGGCAGCCGGCCATTTGGGGTGATGGCAATATCATTATCGGCCGAGGCAAATACAAAGTTCTGTGCCGGGGCGCTAAAGTACTTTAGTGCTTCGAGGTAGTCGGTGTAATTGCTGCCGCGATTGAGCAGGTAAAAGGTTTTAAACTCGTTTGATTCTTCGTGCGCTATCCATTTAAGCGCATTGCCAACCGGGATGTTATCATGCCCTTTAGCCAGTCCGGCATTGTCATAAACCACGGGGCCAAAACGGGTATAACGTACGGTATCTGTAATATCGCGCTGGCCCTTTATATGGATGGTTTCTACGCGGTAAGTAACTTTGTTCCACTGGTTATTGTACCAGTACTCGTTACGGTTAGCATCTTTAAACTTAATTTGGTACCAATCTAAAATATCAGCATCCACATTGGTTACGCCCCAGCTTATTTTTTTGTTGTAGCCGATGACGATGCAAGGCGCACCCGGCAGCGAAACCCCATAAACATTTACGCCGCGGGCGGATAATTGCATCTCGTACCATATAGATGGAAATGTAAGGTCGAGGTGCGGATCGTTGGCTAAAATAGGGTAGCCTGATGCTGTTTTGCTGCCACTGATGGCCCAATTATTACTGCCTATGCCTTCTACCCTTTCCTTTATTTTCATGCCCGTGAGCGTCTGTGTTTTAAAGGCTGCAGGCGGTGCAGGTATGGGCAGTGGTTTAAAATCCCATTTGGTGCCTACCGGGATGATGGGGCTTTCGTGCATTGGATAATCGGGGAACAGATCATTAGTTACTTTTGCGCCAAATTTGTTCAGCACGTTGGTCATGGCCAATTCGTTGGTGCCGCCGGCAAGTGTTTCAGACATTAATTTTAAAAGGAACGCACAGTTAATGGGCTTCCATTCCTCCGGCGCGTAATCCAGCAGCTTGTACTCTATCGGGTAATCGCGTTTACTAAGCCCCTTCACGTACCCGTTGACGCCGTCGGTATAAGCGTTTATAACTATCTTCATCACCGGGTCCTTCATCATACCCTTCAACGTATTTTCGGCGCCATACACCATGCCCATGCGGCGATGATAGCGGTCAACATCCAGGGCTTTTGCGCCAACTACTTCTGCCAGCCTGCCCGATGCACTGCGGGTTTGTATATCCATTTGCCAAAGGCGGTCGCGGGCGGTGATATAGCCTTGTGCGTAGTACAAGTCGTGGTCGTTTTCGGCAAAAATGTGGGGGATGCGGTTCTCGTCGTATTTTACGGTCACCTTTCCCTGTAGCCCGGTTAATTTTAGTTCCTCAGTTGCGTCTATATTTTTGCTTTCGGCGTTTTGCCAAAAACCTGTAGCCGGGTTAAGGAACTTACCCATAGGCGGTATATCGCCAAATTTTGTTTGCAGTGCCCAAATAAGTGCTGCGGTAATTGCTATGGAAAAGATTGCCTTAAATATATTCATTGAGGTGGGAATGGGTAAGCAAGATAGGTAAATGCGGGCGATTTAAAAAGTCAGCGTGTCTGCATATTTTGGCTTCCTCTTTTTATAATGCCGCTTAGCCTTCTTAGGCTTCGCTGCTTTGTTTTGCGCGCGATGCGTTTTGGCATCCTTGCGGAAATTCCAGGGCGGCGTTGGGTTCCCGTCCTGCCATAAGCCGAGGCGGTTTTGGCGGGCTTTTAGCTCCAATTCTGCCAGTTGCATGCTTTTAGAGTAGGCGCGGTATTGCCAGGCGTAACCATTTTTCACAAGGTCGTAATTTACGTTGGTACCGTCGGTCAGTTCTACCTGCCCTACCGTGCGCCCATACCTGTCTTGCGTGGTGCCTATAAGCTTTACCTGTTTACCAAAGCACAGGTTTGAGGTGTATTGCTTTGCCGCCTGCCCAAAAGCCTGGCTTTTCTCGGGGCAATCTACTTCTGCAAGGCGCACAGTGGTAGTTTTATTATCGGGCGAAAGCAGCACCATGGTATCGCCGTCTTTTACGCCGACAACTTTATAGGTGTAATCTGTATTAGTACTTTTTTCTTCGTTATTACAAGCAGAAAATAGAGCAAAGAGGAAAAGACAAAAGAATAAATACTTTTTGAGCATAGGGCTAAACATCGTAAAAATTATGCATGGTTTTTTATTTTAACCACAGAGGACGCAGAGAAAAACGCAGAGTTTCGCAGAACCTTTATCGGCCAGAGAATTTGAATGGCTCTGTGAAACTCTGCGCTCACAATCCTGCAAATCTCTGTGCACTCTGCGGTTAAATCACCAATAAGCATTAGTGAAATTCGCGTCATTCGAAATTCATGTTCATTTATTTGCCATGCAAACTCATCGCATTGCCATCAGGGTCTATCACGGTAGCAAAGCGGCCCCAGGGCATTTTTTGGGCGGGCTGAACCACTATGCCGCGGGCGGTCATCTCTTCAATGTCTTTATCCAGGTCCTCGCATTTGATCACCAACCCACGGATGCTGCCGGGTTGCATTTGCGGGAACCAGTTCACCAGTGTAATAGTAGTTTCGGACCCGGGAATACCCAGTTGGATCCAGTTGGCTCCGCCTTCGTAAGGTGCTTCTACTATCAGGATGAAACCCATTTTTAAATAAAACTCCTTGGCTGCCTGCTGGTTAGTTACGGGGATAGAGATGATCTCGATGCCTTTCATAGTGATATCAATTTGTGCTTATAGCATCATAAAAGTATAAATAAAAAATAAACGCGTTATTTGTGTGTTGAATTATTTGGAACAAAAAAGAGCAAAATGAGCAAGTTTACCGTACCTGATAAGGTTTTATTTGTATGTACCGGCAGCAAATGCGCAAAACGGGGCGGAAAAGACATGTATAAGCTTGCTCATAAGTTTGCCAAACACGCTAAAGATGATATTGAAGTATTTAGGATAGAATGTACAGACCGATGCGATTACGCACCGGTTTGTACCCTATCGCCGGGAAATACGTGGTTAAAAGAGTATTCGCCTAAAGAGGTTTTAAAATTGCTGGGAGATTGAGGAAGCCTCATCCCAACCCTTCTCCAAAGGAGAAAGGCTAAAATAAGCTTTACCAACAAAGCCCTCTCCAATGGAAAGGGCTTTTGCAATATTATGGGATAAGCTGATACCTACGCTTCGTTATCGTATTTTATACCGCCAACGTGCTTATCTATCTGCCACCTGCCGGTGCCTTCTTCGCCAATAACTTCAAACAGTTCCAGCGCACGGCGTGCTTTGTATTCTTCTTCACGCTGCTCTTTCAAAAACCAGTTCAGGAATTCGTTGGTTACAAAATCCTGCTCTTTTAAGCAACGGGCGTAAATGTTTTTGATGGATTGGGTAACGCTGATCTCCTGGTCTAACGCTTCTTCAAACACTTCGCGGAAGGAGTTATATTCCTGCTTAATGCCGGTAACGTCGGGCGATATTGCGTTGCCGCCCATATCCAGGATGTATTTGTAGAATTTTAACTGATGTTGCCTCTCTTCTTCGGCTTGTTTAAAAAAGTACTCCGAAGAATAGTCGTAACCATTACGGTTACACCATGATGCCATGGCCAAATATACCGAAGACGAGTACGCTTCCTTTTTTACCTGCTGATTTAAAAGCGACTCTACTTCTGCAGAGATCAGGCTTTTGATACGGATAAGATCTTTCATGTTCTGATGGTTTATGAGCAAATAACCAAAGGCAACAAACGTGCCGATTTATTAGCTACACAATAATACCGCTATAAATGAGCAAGTAAAGAAAATAAAAGCAATATGAATTCAGTCTAAATTACTAAAACGGAAGGCGGTACAGGGTATCCTGTATGATGTGGTTAAGCTGGAACATTACAAAAGTGCCTTCCAGTATCTCTTTAAGGGCGATGATTTGCAACAGGTTGAGCACATAAGTATGGTCGCAGGCGCAAATGAAGATGATCTCTACATCCGGAGATCTGCCGCTGTTGAGCAGTCGGTCCTCAATATCTACATGGTAAACGGCTTTCTTTAACTTTAGCAGGCACCGGTAATCAAATTTGGCAACTTTTCCAGCAAAATCTACATACCAGCAACGCTCTTCATCGCACTGGTAAATAGCGCCCTGTTTGGTGCTAAATACGTCAGTCCAGGTAGAAAGCTCTTGCGTTTGAGTAGTATTAACCATGTTTACAATGCAAATGTTGGCATTATTTATAATTAATCCAAATAATGTTGATAATTATTTATAATGATTATTAACAAGCGGCTGTTTAACTTAGCGGCATGAGCAAGATAAAAGCCTGCATATTCGACCTCGACGGCGTTATTGTTGATACCGCCGTTTATCATTATAAAGCCTGGAAACGCCTTGCAAACGAAATGGGCTTCGATTTTACCGAGCATCAGAACGAGCAATTAAAGGGTGTAAGCCGTATGGCTTCACTGGACCTGGTATTGGGCTGGGGGCTGGTTACCGGTGCAACCGAAGTTGAAAAAGAGGAAATGGCCAACCGCAAAAACCTTTGGTATACCGATATGATCAACCTAATGACTCCGGATGAGATATTGAGCGGCGCACGCGAATTTGTACAGAGCTGCCGCGATGCCGGGATAAAAACAGCTATTGGCTCGGCAAGTAAAAACACTCCTATCATACTTGCCAAGTTGCAGCTTACGCCATTGTTTGATGTTGTGGTAGACGGCAATAGCGTTACCAAAGCCAAGCCCGACCCGGAAGTTTTTTTAAAAGGTGCGGAAGCATTAGGCGTATCCCCTGCCGACTGTGTAGTGTTTGAAGATGCCGTTGCCGGTATAGAAGCAGCACTCAATGGCGGCATGAAGGCTGTAGGCATTGGCTCAGCGGAAATGCTTACCGAAGCGGATTTGGTAGTAAGCGGACTGGATAAGTTTAGTTTGGAGATGCTGGAAGAATTGTAAGTGTTGAAAGGTTGGAAGGTTTTAAAGTTGGAAAGTTGTAGGATGAAAAGATTTGTACTTTTTGCTTTTTATTTGGTTACTTCGGCGAGCCTTTTCGCTCAAAAGCCGGAGCCAAAGATCACCATTACGCCGCTTACAAAAAATTATTACGTGTGCACCTCGTATGGTTTACCTGATAAAGATGCTGAACTCTTTCCGTCGAATAGTTTGTTTGTGGTAACTGATGCGGGAATTGTTCTGATAGATACCCCCTGGGGCGAAGACCAAACACAGCAACTGATTGATACCCTTTACAAAACCTACCATAAAAAGATAGTGCTTTGCATTGCCACTCATTTTCATGATGACCGGGTTATCGGTTTCGACGTCCTGAAAAAACAAGGTACCAAAACGTACTCCAGTGCCCTAACCTACAAACTTGCCAAGGCAGAACATAATAAACTCCCGGAATTTACATTTACCCGCGATACCACTTTTACCGTAGGCGGCGTAACCCTTAAAACCTATTATCCCGGCGAAGGACATACAAAGGATAACATCGTAGTTTGGTTCGCTAACGATTTGGTGCTGCATGGAGGCTGCTTTGTTAAGAGCCTCGAAACCGATAGTAAAGGCTTTGTTGGCGATGCAAATTTAAAACAATGGGCGGCCAGTGTAGAAAACGTTATTAAATACTACGGCCATGCAAAATACATCATCCCCGGCCACCAAAGCTGGGCCGGCGGTGTAGAACAGTTGAGCCATACGATGGATTTGGTGAAGTAGTCAGAATCAGAATTTACAGAATTTTAGAATGAACAGAATTTGCAGACGTATTAACTATTAACTGGTGCTTAGGCACTGCAATAACTTCTGAAAATCATTTAATTCTGCAAATTCTGATCCTTACTATTTTTTCTTATCTGCAGCTACCTTCTCCTGCTGGCGGGTTATCTCTTGCACGGCTTCTGCTAACAATTGTTTGGCATCCGCATTTAGCTTGGTTGTGCCATAGCCACCGTCGTAGCCGTAAACTATCTTGCCTTTTTTGCTTTCTGCCTCAATCTTTTTGCCGTTGCGTTCAAATTTCACATAGCCGCCTTCGGAGATATAATCTATCCCGGTTTTGTCTTTACTAAAAACTACCTTGCCCGAATATTCTATCCGTTTGGTATCGCCGTTTTCCGATTCAACAATGGTTGTGCTGCGCCCGTGGCGGCAGGATGTGGTTATAGCCGCCAGTGCTATGCCAAGCACTGCTAACTGCATTTTTTTATAAATATTCATTTTGCTTTATTTTAATTACAAAACAAAAATAAACATTACATGGTATTATGCAATACATAGTACTATTTAAATTGCCTGTTTTATTGCAAATAACTCATAATCAAATATATAATTTAATATTTATTTCTTATTCGCTCCTTAAACTCTTCACCGGATTTACCAAAGCGGCTTTTACCAACTGAAAACTTACCGTTGCAAGGGCTATACAAACCGCTATCCCTCCGGCCACTGCAAATATGCTCCAATGGATGGTTATCTTATAGGTGTAATCCTGCAGCCACTTATTCATCAAATACCAGGTAATGGGAGATGCGATGGCAAAGCCGATAACGATGAGTACCACAAACTCTTTGGAGAACAGGTAAACAATGCCTGATACGGAAGCACCCAATACCTTGCGGATACCCACCTCTTTAATGCGCTGTACCGCCATAAATGATGCTAAGCCATACAAGCCTAGGCAGCTTAGTAAAATAGCAACCACGGCAAAGCTTTGATAAATACTGCTCAATTGATTTTCCTGCTTATAAAAGCTTGCCAGCTGCTCATCTACAAACTCATATTCAAATACAAATTCGGGGTAAACATCGCCCCATACTTTTTCAACCTCGGGCAAAGTCGCTTTAAAACTTGAGGCCGACAATTGAATACTGGCCAGTGAAAACTGCTTTTTATCAGACGAAATCAACAGCGGCGCATAATCCTCTTTAAAGGATCGGTTATGAAAGTTTTTCAGCACACCTACTATTTTGCCTTTTACTTGGTCGTTAAACGCTATTTGCTTGTTTAAAGCATCTTCTGGCTGGTTAATGCCGAGTTTGGCAACTAAGGCCTCATTCACTAAAAATTCACGGATGGTATCGGATTGAGCCATGTTATGCCCGGCAACAAATTTAAGTTTGTAAAGGGGGGCATATTGCTCATCCACCATCTTTATTATCGAATAAAAATCTACGCGTTTAGGCGAATTTTCGAATATAAAGTTCGTCCAGTTTTCATCACCATCTGCAGGCCTGCTCGAGTTAAGGCTCGTTAGCTCCACTCCTTTTATACCGGCGAGGCGCTGTTTCACGTAGTCCAGTTTACTTATGCCTACGCTATCACCCGGGAATGGTATATTCACAATGGCATCTTTGGCAAAGCCCATGCTTTCATGCGTAAAATAGTTCATCTGCTTTACAATAATGATGGTGCAAATGATAAGCCCCTGCGCTATAATGAACTGAAACACCACCAGTGCATGCCTTAACGAAATCCCTTTGGGTGTTTTAAATGACAGCTTGCTCTTAAGTGCATTTATAGGGTTAAACCCTGATAATACCAGCGAAGGATAGAATCCGGCCACAATAGTTACCCCTAATGTTAATACCGCCAGGAATACAGCTACCTGCCCTCTTAACATCATGCCGGCAGTCAAAGGCAACTCCATAATTTTGCCAACCATCGGTACAGCCAATACGCTGATGCCTGCCGCCAGCAACACCGACACAAGAACTATTACCAGCGTTTCGGCAAGGAACTGCATTTGCAGCTGCCAGCGGTTACCACCAAGCACTTTACGTATGCCTACCTCTTTGGCACGGCTTACGCTTTGCGCGGTAGCCAGGTTCACAAAGTTTACGCAGGCTATAACAAGGATAAACAACGCTATCATCCATAACATCTTTATCATTTGCGGACTGATGCTTTTATCTGAAAAATCGCCGGCCTTGGTATCGTAGTGCACAGCACTCAGCGTCTGGGCTACTTCGCTATCGTTGTTGCCTGGCTCGTGGTTATTTTTCACCATTGCGCGTACTTGGGCGGTAAGGTAGTCGCCTGTCATACCGGGGGGCGTTAGTACATAGCAACCAAAGCTACCCATTGTACCGTTCCACTCACGCTCTTTCACCATGCGCTCGGTCCAACCCGTTCCGAGGGAAAATACTATCTGCAAATCAAAATCTGTGTTAAGAGGGCTGTTTTTCAGAATGCCGGCCACCTTCATGGTTGTTTGGTTATTCCATTTGATGGACTGGTTGATGGCTTTGTGCCAGTCGCCAAAGTAACGCTCGGCTGTTGCCTCGCTCAGCAAAACGATGTTGGGGTCTTTAAGTACATCAGGGCTGCCCTGCAGCATCGGGAAATCAAAAATGCGAAAAAAAGCCGGTGTTGTGGCAAATACGCCCTGTGTCTCTTTAAATTTCTTTACCACTTGCCCTTCAGCATTCAACACCTGCATTTGCTCCTGCCTGGCATTAAATACCGGCGCAACATCCTCTACATCAGGCACATATTGTTTCAGAAACTGTGGCACGGCCCATGATACGCCTTTGCCGTAAAATATGTCTTTAGAATCGGCGTGGTGATATTCCGTTAACAAACGGTATATCCTATCCTTCTTCGCATGGAAATTATCAAAACTGGTGTGGAACTGTATCAGCACAAAAATAACAAGGCAAACGGCAATGCCCGAGCCCAGGCCGATAATGTTGATCAATGTGTACGATTTTTGACGGTACACATTACGCCATGCGGTTTTAAACAGGTTTTTTATCATAACAAGCGGTGAGTTAATTAGCTTGCCAAATAAGGCAAAGCCAATGCCACCTATAAAAACCGTGTTTCAATAACAAATGAGGCTTTTTTCATTTTGAAGGTGTGCGATAACGGACAGTACTACGTACAGTTTCGTACATCGGTTTGGCTCATCGATGATAGTTTATAGTCGGTGTGGTCTCGTTGTAAGTGAGAATAGTTGTCGACAAATAGTCAAACACGAGCGATCACAATAAACCATGAACTATCAACATCAACTACTTCCTCCTGTTCTCCAGCACAATAATCGGGTTGTACATATCCCAATTGGGTTTAAAACCTTTTTGATTGATTAGTTTATCGCCGTAGATGGAGAAATTGCCAAGCACAATATCGGGATCACCATCCCGATCTATATCGGCCACTTCCATGGCTATCCAGCGTCCATACTTACTGATGGGCAAGCGCCGCGGCTTAAACCTGCCGGGGGTTGCTTGCTCCAGGTAGGTAAAGCCTTCGGCAGGATTATATTTAAAATCGGCAAAGAATGCTATCACTGCCATATCCAAATCGCCATCGCCATCAAAATCTGCCGACATCACTTTTGATGCACCATTAATGTGGTAAAAATAGCTTTGCTTAAAATTCCAGTTCCCCTGGCTGATAAATACATACACGCCGTGGTAAGGCTTCAATATGCTGCTGTAATCGTTATTATCTCCACACGTATAAATAATATCTTTTTTACCATCCTTGTTTACATCCACTAATTGAAAACTGTTGGTGCCATACACCGGCGGAAAGCGCAGCAGGTTCCGCGTGGTAAAACCGCCCTTTTTATCATTCAAAAACATCCATACGCCTTCATCGCCCTGGGCAAAAAGACACATAATATCCTGCCAGCCGTCGTTATTAAAATCGCCTATTTCAACCTGGATGGCGCCCGGCAAGGCTCTTATCACCTTTTTTTTAAAAGTATGGTTGGCTTGCTGTTCTACCAAAAACAAGCCGCCAATGGTGTTGCCATATCCGCATACCACATAATCTGTAAGCCTGTCGTTATTAAAATCGCCCGCGGCGGTAAACACAGGGCGTGGCAGGCTATCAGCAAGCAGGGTTGGCTTCCTACCTTTTTCAGCAAGGCTCAATTCCTCCAGTGTCCCCTTTAAATAATCATTAGGCGGCAGCACGCCTATGCCGGTAAATACGGTATTCTCTTTGGTAAAAACTGCATCTGATACCGGCGACCCTACCTTTGCCAGTAAAGACGGCTTTAGGTTGGCATCCCATGTTAATAGGTTGTTGCCCGCATCCGCCGTGTATAAAAGCTTGTTATAGGGGTTAAGCTTTATCATGGTTGTCATGGCGGGCGAACCTGTGCGGTTAACCTTTACAGGAAGCCGCAACTTAAATATGCCCCAATCGGTAGTTGTATCAGGCTTGGGCAGCGTTAATTTTTTAGGCGCTGCACCCTGGTAAAAATCGCGGAGTTTTTGCCAATCAGTTAGGTTCATGGCCGAGTGGCTGTCTACATAATACTGCCCCATTTCTTGCTGTATGCCTAATCTAAGGGCCATTTGCGGCATTATACCTGTTTCCCATGTGGTTTTATCCAGCAAAGATGGATCGGGGTACTGGTGGCAGCTTTTACAGTATTGCAACGACAGGGCTTTCCCCCGGGCCAAATTCCCGGCGGCCGTATTTACCACCGGGGTGGTATCGCAGCTATTAAAACAAAGTATAGCTGCGGTAGTGGCCGCAGCTATAATCAAAGCTAATTTATTTGCAGATACCTTGTATTTCTTTAACATCAATCAACCTCTTCCCCGGTAATGCTTTATTGACAGGCACTATTTCTTTGTGTGGTTTTCCAACACTATAAATGGCGTATGCTCGTCCCAGTTGGGTGTAAAGTTTGGCTGGAATAAGAAACCGCTGGCATAGTTGCCCAGCAAAATATCCGGTTTGCCATCATGGTTAATGTCGGCAACATCCATGCTCATGAACCGTCCGTTTTGGCTAACCGGCATGGCATGAGGCTTAAATTGCATGTTTTTACCCTGCTCAAAATATATAAACTCTTCGGCAGGGTCATTCTTCATATCGGCAAAAAAAGCAACGGTCGCAATATCCAGGTCGCCATCGTCGTCAAAATCAGCAGCTACAGCTTTTGTGCAGCCATTAATGGGATAAAACCATTTTTGCTTAAAATTGAAATTGCCTGTATTTTCGAAAATATACAAGCCGTGGTATGGTTTCAGGATACGCGAATCGCGGAAGTTGTAGCCGCAAGAATAAACAAGGTCCATATCGCCATCGTGGTCGATATCTGCCAACTGGAAACTTGTTGAACCATTTACCGGCGGAAATTTCAGCAATTCCTTCGCGTCAAACCCACCTTTTTTGTTATTGAGGTACATCGCAAGCCCTTCATCAACGGCTCCGTAAAGCACCATTACGTCAATCCACCCATCCTTGTTAAAATCGCCCGTTATTGCTTGCGCAGCACCGGGCCTGTCAGTAATAGATGTTTGCTTATAGGTTTTGCGCGCGGCATCCATTTTTAACAGGTATACGCCGCCTTTTACCCCACCCTGCCCACAAATAACAACCTCCTGTTGCCCGTCTTTATCAAAATCGGCACTTAAGGTTTGTACCGGCCGGGGCAATTCTGTTGCTAATTGATTAAGTTGCGGCTTACCGGACAGGTTTATTTTAAACACCCTCCCGTTCGGAAAGTCTATTGGGTCCAGCCTGCCTATACACGATACAATGGCTTGCTGTATCCCGGCAGAATCTTTCAAGAAACTAAGGTTTACCGCAGCAGACGGTAATTTAACGGCATTTACAATTTTAAACTGGCTGTCCCATTCGGTTAAATTGCCCGATACCACATCGCCGGTATAGATATTGCCGGTTTTTGGGTTGGCAGTTATCATGGTGGTAAAGCATATATCGTTGCTGTGCGCTGCTTTTCTCAATGTAAAACCAGCCCAATCCTTTGCTAATGGTGCAGGTGATTTTGCTGCTGCCAAAGTATCAGGTGCCATTTTTTTATAGTAGGCCACAATAGCCGCCCAATTGGCAAGCGACATACCGCTGGTGTCGCCATCTTCTTTGTAATAGTCTATCCCGTAAGTTTTTATAGCGAAAAACTGCGCCATAGCGGGCAGCGTATGCACCGTCCAAACATCTTTGGTAAGTGCATTTACAGGTACAAGTGCATGGCATTTTGTGCAATGGGTTTGCACCAGTGCCTTGCCATCTGAAATGGTATCGCCGGTTAACACGTACGCTTTGCCTGTGTTGCTTTTACAACTATTTAGTATTGTACTTATCGATAATATCAAAACTCCCAAAAGTATACAGGAAGTAAGCAAGAAGGTCCTTTTCATTTTTGATATTGAAATAACGCTTTTTTTATTAGTTGGTCAGTTTAAGTTTATTCCAGATATATTCGCCAATCTGCTTTCCTTGTTCAGCCCCTGCATTTACACTGTTTAAGTAGTGTATGCCGCCATAATAACGGCTTATCGACGTTTCATCCGAGGCTTTCATAAAAGATTTAAAGTGGCGTTGCATACCTATGTAGCGCAGGTCGCTGGTGTCGTCATATTCAAAATTGTCCCCAAACAGGTGGGTTAGTATTACAGCCGAGGCCGCGCTAATATCGCTATGCCCGCTTGGGTACTCCGGAAACGGGGGCGTTTGCAGCATTGGCAGCCACTTTTGATCTATCTTATCGTTTATGACAGTAACCGGGCGTATGTACCGGGTATCGTATTTAACTTGCCAACCGGCAATAAAGGCATCAAACAAAGCTATAGAGGTTAAGGCATAGGCCTGGGCTGTTTTAACCCCATCCGCCTTCGTTTTTTTGCAGGCAATTGTAGTTATACCTATCCAGTGCCCTCCGGGGGTTATTTTTTTGTTAACAAACATCATGTGCCCATTATGCTGTATCACAAACGGGTTATCGTCCCAAAAACGGGCTATTTCTATTTGCTCGGGCGTAAGGTTTTTGCTTTGCTCGTAAACAGCTCCATTTTGTTTAAAAAATTCGCTGGTACGGTCCTCGCTGTAAGCAGGTGGCGGCGGCAATTTAAATTGGGTAGATGTATCTATGGCAAATGTATGCATAGTACCCCAGCAATATTCTACGCCGTCCAGGTAATCAGGCGCGGTAGGGCGCCATTTGCCGGGGTCGTTACTGCCTAAAAAACGAGGTTTGCCGCGTGTTTGGGGATAATTGTCAAATGCCGAGCGAGCCAATATGGCCTTACCTATTTTTTCGCCAAGGTCTGCCGAACGAGAGAACTCTGCCGTATCAAGGTTATCTTTGTACATCGCAAATACTTTGTCTTCGTATTTTTTTAGGGTATCGATGGAGAATGTCACCTTGTGTGCTACCGTAAAAAAAGCCTTTGTAGCCGCAAGGGCATAATTGTATTTCTTCCCTTTCTCCGGTTCCGGCATCTTTTTGAAGCCCTTTAATTGGCTTACAATAGAGTTGTATTTAGGATTAGAGTACCGCATGGCCTCGTAAGCCGCAAGTGAGGTATAACCGTATATACGGGCAGCAACCGGTGGTGTAAATACATCATATATAATCACTTGCGTTAGCTGGTCTACATTTTCGTGCAGTACATCTGCGTCGCTCTTCAGGGGGATGGTGGCTTTATTGCCGCAACTAAACATAGCGAAGCAAAGGGCAGCGGCAAATAATGCTTTAAAGTATCTCATAATTTAAATGGTAATAGGTTAGTTAACAGGTATATTTCGTTTGTGGCCAACATTATCAGTAACGGTTACCGACGCCATTGAGCCATCAATATTAAAAAATCTGCCCGACTGTGACAAGAACGATTGCCCATTATAAAATTCTTGTTTTATAGTTGTCCCGTTTTTATACCTGATGGTGGCAAACATATCCATCGGCTGCAGGGCTACTGCCTGCACCGGTTTATTTAATTGAAATATTTTAAGCGCACCTTTATACTGGCTTGCTGCCAGCAGGTAGCGGCCGCCTGCCCCGCGCAGTTTTACCAGGGCTTTGCCATCGCCGGGTATGTAAAGCCCGCTTTGCAAAATGGTTAAGGGTTTAAAGCCGCCTTTACCATCGCCTTTTAATAATAAACCGTTAAATGCATCGTAACGGCCTGTGCTTACTTCAGTGCCGTAATCGTTGCCATTTAAAGCAACATCCAGGTTGCCATCGCCATCAAAATCATCTATTACCATACCGCTCAGTTGCGATATCTGTGCCTCTACCGGCAATGGCAACAGGGTAAATTTGCCACCCCCATCGTTACGCAAATAAGCCGATTGAAGCGTATTAGCTTTTAAGCGTAAAGCACCCTTGCGCATTTCAGGCGTTAGTACCGAATCCATGGTAGCTAAGGCGAATGATTTATAGTTTTGGAACCTTACGCGCATACTAATCATCTGCTTCACAATATCCTCGCGTGTATGTGCCGGGAACTCCTGCATCTTCCCGTCCTTATCCTTTAAAAACAACGAGGGAAAGGCATCAAAGCTGTTGTTATTATCAAAATCTTTGGCAGTAATGTACATTGGGTACTCCTGGCTGGCCTTGTAAAAGGTGTTTGTGCCGGTGTTGCCTACAATATAATCTACGTCGCCGTCATGATCGAAATCTCCTCCCGCAATGGTATTCCACCAACCCAGTTTATCAGCTATACCGGTCGCAGGCGTTTGATTTTTAAATACGCCGTGATCATTCTTCAGGAAAGTAATTGGCATCCATTCGCCTGTAATAACCAGGTCTGGCCAGCCATCGCTATCGTAGTCAGTAAAGGATGCATCGCAAACCAGCCCGATATTGTTAAGCTCTTTGGCCGCGGCCGGTGTAGCATCGGTGAATTTTATCTGCCCGTTTCTGCTTTCGTTGCGCAATATAAAGCTCGATACCGGTTTAGGGTAGTTCCATGGGTCAACCCGGCCCGATACAAACAGATCTAAGGAGCCATCTTTATTATAATCAACTGCCTTAACGCAAAGCTTGCTTGTGAAGTTTGCCGGCAAAGCATTTGGTTGCAGCATAAAATTGCCTTTGCCATCATTAGCGTATACCCTGTCCTGGTACGATTTTGAGTTCGGTTCGTCTTCGTAGCCGCCACTTGCAACATACAGGTCCAGGTCGCCATCGCCATCTGCATCAAATAACAGCAACCCTTCGTCTTTATACTTGTCGGTAGGGTTTATGCCGCTAACCAGGCTGCGTTGGCTAAACTTACCCGTTGCCTGCTGTAAAAATACTTGTGCCGGGTATTTAGTAGTACCCCCAACAACCATATCATCAAAGCCATTGCCATCTACATCGCCAACCGCTACAGCGGGTGCGTACTCGGATAACTTGTGGGGCAATAATTTCTGGATGTTAAAGTCGATAAAATCGTCGGACTGGTGAATGTAATTGACACCTACCGACCGGGTAACCTCGGTAAACAACGATGATGTGTTTATTGGCGGCGTACCTAATGTGTAATTTTGCCCTGCGTTGGCCATGTTAACCACCAGGGTTTCGTCGGCTTTTACATTCTTAAGCAGTTGCTGTTTACCGTTGGGCCATTTAATAACCACCGAATCAAGGTGGTTTATTTTCCCCAAACCAAAATGGGCAATATTTTGAATAGTTGATAGATATCCTCTGAACGGCGTATTCTCATACACCTGGTGTTTGCCTTTATCGTAGTAAATATCTGCCCACGCTCCTATACCGCTTACATTTTTGGCATCTCCTTTAAACTGTACCTGCAGGTAATGGTTGTCATCTTTGTCTTTATCGCGCGATGTATTGCGGTAGAGAAAGGGTTCGTCATCAATATTGTTGATCACCATATCCATTGCGCCGTCGCCGTCGAGATCGGCATAAGCCGCACCGTTAGAGAAGGAGGCTATATCCATCCCCCAGGTTTTTGTAACGTCTTCAAACCCCAGATTGCCATTGTTGTGGAATGCATAGTTGGGTATCTTCACAATAGGTATCTGGTCGAGCACCTGTTTTTTTGTAGCAACCGCATACGATTCGTTACGAAAGGCGATAAAATCGTGGTCGGTTACGTCTCTCGGATAACCGTTGGTTACTACTATATCCCTAAATCCGTCATTATCAAAATCAGTTATCATAGGGCCCCAGCTCCAATCGGTTTGGGCAACGCCGCTCAAAAACGAAACTTCACTAAATACCGGTGCACCTGTCGAGTCGTTTTGGCCAAGGCGCGGGCCCTGGTTTAGTTGTAATGTATTGTGGTTATATTGGTACTGGTATCCGTAATGGTCAAAATTTTGGTATAACTGGTAGGATGTACCTGGCATAAACATTTTTTTTCGGTAGTTGTCCTCGGGGTCCATATCCAGTTCAAAAACATCGGCGAGGCCGTCGTTATTAATGTCTTGTATATCCTGCCCCATAGCACTGGTGGCAGTGTGTTTAAAATATTCTTTTGTACGGTCGGTAAAGGTGCCGTTGTGGTTATTGATGTATAAAATGTTATTGGGCAAAAAATCGTTGGTTACGTAAATATCTTTCCATCCGTCGCGGTTTATATCGGCAACGGTAGCGGCATGGCCGTATCCCTCTGTTAATATGCCTGCCTGCTTAGAAACATTGGTATAAACAGGGTGTTTAAGTACGGTGTTATAGTCGTTACGGTACATCCTGCCGGTGCTACGGCCTGTGCCATCTGTAGCCAGGTACCTAAATGCACTGGTGTTATCGGTAGATTGGGCTTCGTTAACGGTGAGGTACATATCCAGGTCGCCATCGTTATCGTAATCAAAAAACGATGCCATGGTTGAGTGTACGTTTATATCGAGCCCGTAGGCCTTTGCTTCTTCCTTAAATTTTGGTATGCCATCCTTATCAACCCCCTGGTTAATATAAAGCAAGTTCATGCGCTTTTCGGCGCTTTTTAGCAGGGTATTACATACATAGATGTCTGTTAGGCCGTCATTGTTAATATCCACCACAGCTACTCCCCTGCCCCAGCCACCTTTGCCGCCTACGCCAGCCTTTTCGGTAACATCGGTAAACTGCATATCGCCTTTATTAAGGTACATACGGTTTGGCACGGCATTGCCAATAAAATAAATATCTTGCTTGCCATCATTGTTAAAATCGCCTATGCCCACGCCCCCGCCGTTATAAATATTCAACATGTCCAGCGGGTTGATAGAGTCGTTCTCTACAATTTCGTTATTGAATTTTATACCGGAGTGCGATGAATCTACCTTCTCGAAAAGGGTAGTAGTTTTTTTGCACGAGGCAAGTGCTGCAAAAAACAGCAAAAACAATATTGGGTTGATAGGTCTCATGAAATTCAATAGTACACAAATATATGATTATAAAAAAAGAGGAGGAGGTAAAAACCCCCTCCTCTTTGTATAAATTACCGGTTAAGTATTAATAACCAGGGTTTTGTTTGATACTACCTGCAGTGATATCAATCTGAGCCTGAGGAATTGGATAAAGCTCGTTTTTACCAACTGTAAACTTAGCCTGTTTTAACAACAGGATAGGGAAGTTTGGCACGGCATTTTCGTGAGCAAGATAGAAGTTGATCTGCGCTCCCATATAGCCGGCACCCATTGGGCCGCCGGTTATCGCATCCCAACGTTGTAAGTCGAAGAAACGGTGGCCTTCCATACCAAATTCAAGCCTGCGTTCGAAGTACACAATTTTACGCGCAGCTGCTTTATCGGTAAATGAAGCTATAGTATACAAACCAACTTTGTAGTTAGCTGCAGGAGTGCTTGTGTACCCGCCCGTAGGTTTAGATGCATCAACATAAGTATGCACCCAACCGGTTGCATCAGCTGCACGTGTACGGATTTGGTTTACGTAAGCCATGGCAGCCGGAAAATCGCCTGCTTCAACGGCGCATTCTGCAGCCCAAAGTATCACATCGGCAAAACGGATAGCGTTGTAGCTGTTAGATGTTGATTGGTTAGCCGCCCAACCACCATAAGTATCAGAAGTGGTAGCCTGTGCTGCCTGGTAGTAAACGTTTTTGATAGGGCTGTATGGGCCACCATCATCCTGGTCACGAGCCCATGCTTTTCCCGGGTGAATTCCCCAGTCAAGGTAAGGGATACCACGACGGCCGGCAGACCAATCTAAACGTGAATCGATTGTTTCAGTTGACGGTGTAAAAGCAGCTGATTCGCTGATACCCTGGTCGTTTTTCAAATCTGCATCGTTGTAAGTATCTATTAAAGGTAAGCCTGTAACTGCATCTGTTTTAAATGCGTTCACAAAACTAAACGATGGCTGGAAGAAACCGCAGCATGAAGCTGGGCCGCCGGCGGCAAAGTTAAGTGTACTACCAGCGTTACCATTTAAACCGTTGGCACCGTCTTTAACAGATGTTTGTACTACGAATACACCTTCAGGGCCGTTCTTTTTTGATGGGTTAAAGTTGTCGGCATAATGTACCAAAGCGTACTTAGCACCACCTGCTGTTTTACCATTGGCAATTATATCTTTTAAGATAGTAAACGCCTCAGGGTACTTATGATCGTACATCAGCGCTTTTGCCTGGAAAGCTTTAGCTGCCCATTTGTTTGCACGGCCAACTTGTGGCTGTGTTTCAGGCAATACCGCTGCGGCAGCTGCAAAATCTGCAGCAATTTTGTCCCATATCGGGCCAGGGTTACCAACAGTATAGTTACCGGCATCGTAGGTGATGCTTTCGTCAGCGTAAGGAACATTCCTCCATAATTTGGCTAACTCCATGTGATAAAATCCACGCAGGAAACGAGCTTCGGCGGTTGCCTGGGCAATGTTATCTGCAGACATTGAACCATCTTTTACCATAGGAATTTCGCGGATCACATCATTTGCACGTTGTACGCCAGCAAAGTTCATTCTCCATTTCGGGTCAAGGTAATCGTTTACGCCATTCTGCGTACGGGCCTCAATATCCGCAGCGCTTGGCTGATCACCCGGGGTAGAGCCTTTGTGCGCATCATCCCCACCAACACTACCATAGATCCAGTTGTCGGTACCGGTAGACCATGTAGCACCGGCCTGGCCGTTGTAAACGCCATCAAGGAGTGCATAAGCTCCGATCAATAAACCATCAACACCCGCCTTATTCGCCAAAACGATTTGGTTTAGCGAACCTGTGGGGGTTTTTTCCAAAAACTTCTTACACGACACAGAGAAGGCAAGCGTGGCTATGGACCCCACAATAATAATTTTGTTACTTAATTTTTTCATCTTTAAAACTTTTAAATTCTTTCTAATTAAAATGTTACGCGCACACCCAGGATGAATTTACGCTCGGAACTTGGATAGTTACCAAAATCCACGCCGTTGCTGTTGCCAGTAACAGCCTGCAATTCAGGATCAAGGCCGGTGTATTTTGTAATTGTGAATGGATTTACAGCTTGTATATAAACGTTTAATTTATCAGCACCGATTTGTTTAAGGCCACCTTTAAAGGTATAACCTACTTGTACCTGGCGCATTTTTAAGAACGAACCATTTTCGAGGTAGTAAGAGTTAACTACACCTGCACTGCTAAAGGTACTTGCAGCTTCGGCAATAGGCGCTTTAGGGTTCAGGTTAGTCGGGCTCCATGAGTTGTATAACAAGTCGTTACCTTTGTTACCGGTTAACGAGCTATAGAAGTTAGTCCAGTATTTAACATAGTTAAAGTTATCGTTACCTTGAGAACCGTAGAAGTTGGCGCTCAAATCAAAACCTTTATAGTTTAAGCCTAAGTTTAAACCGTAAGTAAAGTCAGGGTTTGGATTACCAAAATAAGTACGGTCATCGCTTGTGATCTTCTTGTCGCCATTAACATCACGGTATTTGAAACGGCCTGGTGCTGCATCAGCCTGTGTAGGTGAACTGGTTACATCAGCAGCAGAGGCAAAATAACCAATTACATCATAACCATAGAATGAACCCACCGGATGCCCTTCTGCCTGGCGGGAGATATCGCCGATACGGCTACCAACAACAGTAAATGGACTTGGTATATCAAATATTTCGTTTTTGTATGAAGTGAATTGAAGGCCTACCGTGATACCTAAATCGCTACCGATTTTGTCGCGGTATGCTACCGATGCATCTATACCTTTGTTACGCACTTCACCTGTGTTAATAGATGGTTGTAAGGCGCCGCCTGTTGTTGCAGGTAATGCAGGGTTAAACAATAAGTTTGTAGACCTTTTTTGATAGTACTCTATCGACAAATCTAATTTGTTAAATAACGTTGCATCAAAACCAACGTTGGCAATATAATCCCTTTCCCAGGTTGTAGCAGCATTACCTATTGTAGAGTTAAAGAAACCTTGCTGTATGCTGTTACTTGAACCAGTAATATCATAGAATGATGAACCTTTATCCAGGTTGTACAGAGAGAAAGCATTTGAAGCAGATACGTTATTATCAAACCCTGCTACACCGTAGCTGGCACGTAATTTTAACGAATTTAACCAGTTGATACCTTTAGCAAAGTCTTCCTGTGTTACGCGCCAGGCTACTGATCCAGCCGGGAAATAACCGATGTTATGGCCAGGTGCAAACCTTGATGAACCGTCACGACGTATAGTAGCTGATAATATGTATTTATCGTTATACACATAATCTAATTTACCAAAGAAAGACTGGTGAGTAATAGGTTGTGCATTGTAGCTGTAAGCTGTTAACGAGCCAGTACCACCAGAAAGGGTAACAAATGCCGGGTCAAGCGATGGCAAACTAACCACGTTGCCACCAACACCACGACCAAACTCTTCCCTTTGCTCGTAACCAGCCAGGAAATTAATACTGTGCTTACCAAAAATCTGGTTGTAAACTACAGTATTACTCCAGTTGTAATTATTATAGTAGCTGGCGTTTTCGTTAAAGCTTTCAGTACCACCGTGGCCTTCACCACTGTCATAAGGCCTGTAGCCTATTGCGTAATTTTCCTGGTTGTTTATAGTACCGCTAAAAGCTGTACGAACAGTAAAATGCTTTAAGAAATCGGCCTCAGCAAACACAGTTCCCTGGATATTCCAGTTCTTTACGGTATTGTATTTTTGCCTGTCCTGTGTAGCTACCGGGTTAACCGCGTTACCTAAAGAGGTTGGGCCTGCCCATGTACCGCCATACTGCTTGCCAGAGATATCATAAATTGGGATCTGTGGCTCTATACGGTAAACTTCAGATATGGAGTTACCTTCACCCTGGTTACCACCCGGGATATTACCTTGCCCGTTTGGAGACAATGTATAAAATAATGAAGCGTTTTCACCTACCCTAAAGTGGTCTTTGATATTGAACGTAGTATTAATACGTGTTGTAGCCCTTTTAAAGTAAGTATTCATCAGAGTACCTTGCTGATTAAGGTAACCGGCAGAGAAGTAGTATGCATTTTTATCATTTGCACCCTGTGCACTGATAGTATGCTGTTGCATAGAAGCCGGCTTGAACACAGCATGAAACCAATCGGTACCCTGATCGTTATCGTATTTTTGAATCAGGTAATCGTTGTTTGGATTAAACACGTCAAACCTATATTTGGTCGGGTCTACCTTCGGGTCGCCAGCTGCAAAGTTGCCTTTTACACCCGGGCCTTGCGCGCCGTAAGCTGCTATGCCGCCATTAGCTAAAAACAAGCTGTTTTGTGGGTCAACTTTTTTAACCAGGGCTAAATAATCCCTTGCATTTAATACATTGAAAGGGTTACCGCCTAAAGGCCTTTGTGTACCGTAGTAACCATCATATGTAAAGCTGGATTTTCCTGATTTACCTTTTTTGGTTGTTACGATAACTACACCGTTACCACCGGCAATACCGTAGATAGCCGCAGCACCCGCATCTTTCAATACGGAGATAGACTCGATATCGTTAGGGTTAACGTTACCTAAGTCGCCGCCCTGTACACCATCAATAATGATAAGTGGTGAAGAGTTTGCAAAGTTAGAGATACCGCGAACAAGGATTTGGGCACCTGCACCCGGAGAACCCTGGGTAACAACGGTAACACCTGATGCCTGGCCTTGCAGTAATTGATCTGAACTACTTGCAGGCACTTTAATTGCCTGTGCCACATCAACCGTTGCAACCGCACCGGAAATGTCTTTTTTACGTTGCGAGGTGTAACCTGTTACTACTACTTCGTTTAGGGTGTTGTTGCCAGCCTGTAGTGTAATACTGATGTTGTCGCTGGCGCCAACAGTAACTTCCTGGGTGGTGTACCCAAGGTAAGAAATTACCAAAACGTTGCCACTGGATACCGATAAGGTAAATTGGCCGTTAACGTCTGTTTGTGTACCGGTAGTAGTGCCCTTAATACGCACGGTGGCACCTACTACGGGCAGCTTGTCATCGCTGCCGATAACACGGCCTGTGCGTTTTGTTTGGGCGGTAACTACCAGTGAAGAAACCATGCAGCATAATAGCAGGCAAAGTACTCTTCCTTTAAGGAGTAAACTTTTAAACATGAGATTGAGATTTAGTTGATTAATATATTTGATTTAAGATTTTAATTCGACACTAAGTTCGGTGATAATAATTGCCAGAGGTAGCGGCATAGGAAGGCTTTAACAAATTCCTTTTAGAGAAAGGGGTGAGATTCCCTTTATACGTGAAGTATTCAAAAAGAAAAAAATGTAAAAGTTTTATCATATAGCGGCTAAGTCCTGCTTAAAAATTATTTACCTGTTTGCATTTTTAGTGATCCGCCCCGAAAGGTGATCACGTTTTGGCCTTTGAAAAATTTGTGCTCTTCCATGCCTGGAAAAGTTTATAATGGTAATGCATCTAATATAAATAGAGTGTATAGGTTACACAAGCCAAAATTATAGAATTATGAATTATTTATTTTTTAAGAAGTTTTTCATAATAATTGATAAATTTTAAAAACCTTTTTAAATAGATTTTAACAATACTGCCTGTTTTATAAAAACTTAGCAATGTAAAAAAGTTGTTATAAAGTGATTTTAATCACAAATAATCGCCTTTTTGTTTAATGGATGCACCGATTTGACATTTAGCTGGTTTTTTTTGAAAGTTATCGGCCAAATTTACGGGTGCAGGGGTTAGCCTTATTACCGCTGCGTTATCTTTTTATTACGCTTATGTTAATAATGTGCAAACTTTACTAACCTGCCCAAGTGGTGCTAACCGAGCTTTTCGCCGGGCTTGCCCCACTCGCCGTTTTAATGGTTTTATAAAAAAAATGTGCCGTGAAATAGCTCCACGGCACATTTGCTTATCATTTGTATAACTGTTATTTAACAATTTTTACATTAGGCCTACTTTACCCAATCCACTTTGGCGGTACGGGTATCGGCAGAGTTTGTGCCTATTTGTATAATAAACTGGCCCGGCTCCCAATCATATTTTAGCTGGCTGTTATAAAATTTAAGTTGCTCGGGTGTAATGGTAAAAACCACCTCTTTTGTTTCGCCGGCTTGCAGGTTTATCTTTTTGAAGCCCTTTAACTCCTTAACCGAGCGCGATAGGCTTGCTACCGGGTCGCTGATGTAAAGCTGTACAACCTCTTCGCCTGCATACGAGCCCTGGTTTGTAACGGCAACTGTGGCTGTTAAAGTTTCGCTACCTTTCAATCTTATTTTATTAAGTTTTATATCGCTATAGCTAAACGTGGTATAACTTAAGCCATATCCAAAAGGGTAAAGCGGATCGTTGGAAATATCCAGGTAATTCGATTTAAATTTAGTTGGGCCATCGCTATAAGGGCGGCCGGTATTTTTGTGGTTATAGTATATAGGTATCTGCCCAACGCTACGCGGGAAGGTTGCGGTAAGCTTACCCGATGGGTTATAGTTGCCGAATAATACTTCGGCAATAGCGTTGCCGGCCTCGGTACCGGGCGCCCACACATCTAATATAGCAGTGGCATTTTCATTCTCCCAGGTTAGCGTGAGCGGCCTGCCGTTAAATAATACAATTACAATAGGCTTGCCCAATTTCGCCAAAGCTTTCAGCATGTTTTTTTGGCTTTCAGGCACATCAATGTCCGAGCGGCTCGACGATTCGCCGCTCATGCTTTGGCTCTCGCCCACTACGGCTACTATAATATCTGCCTTTTTAGCAGTTTTAACAGCCTCTTCTATCATATCGGCCGACGAGCGGCTATCCAAGCTAACCATGCCCGGGCCAAAGTTAAGGCGTTTCATAAATTCGGTATCATCGGTAATATTGGCGCCTTTTGCGTAAACCAGTTTTACATTATCACCAACCACGTGTTTTATACCTTCTAATACGCTAACCGATTTTTCCCATTCGCCGGCAATAACCCAGGTACCCAGCATGTCCCTTTTATTATCAGCCAATGGGCCAACAACTGCAATTGTTCCGCCCGATTTTTTTAACGGTAATATTTGGTTAGCATTTTTCAGCAACACAAAAGAATGCTCGGCAGCGGTACGCGCCGCTTTGCGGTTCTCCTCGGTAAACACATCTTTCTTTTCGTTATCAGCGTTTAGCGATTTATAGGGGTTATCAAACAAACCCAGTTTATACTTCGCTTCCAGTATGCGCCGGCAGGCAAGGTCAATTTCCGCCTGCGTTACTTTACCTTGTTGTAATGATTTTTTAAGGGTATTTAAAAAACCTTCGGCTACCATATCCATATCAAGGCCTGCTTTTAAGGCGATGGCCGACACTTGCGGCAGGTCGCCGAGCCCGTGGTTGCTCATTTCGCTAAGCGATGTATAATCGCTCACCACAAAACCCTTAAAGCCCCATTGCTTGCGCAACAGATCGGTAAGCAGCCATTTGTTGCCCGTAGAAGGAATTCCGTCAACGGTATTAAAAGAGCTCATGATACTACCCGCACCGGCATCAACCGCAGCCTTGTAGGGCGGCAGGTAATCCTGGTACATTTGCAGGCGGCTCATGTCAACGGTATTGTATTCCCGGCCTGCTTCTGCACCACCGTATAAAGCAAAGTGTTTTACGCAGGCCATTACCGCATCTGCATTTTTAAGGCTGGTGCCCTGGTAGCCTTTTACCATGGCGCCGGCAATTTTTCCGCCCAGGAATGGGTCTTCCCCGCTCCCTTCGGATATACGGCCCCAGCGGGCATCCCTCGCAATATCTACCATCGGCGAAAACACCCAGTTAAGCCCCTCTGCAGTTGCCTCTTTAGCGGCAATGCGTGCGGCGTTTTGTATCAGAGGTAAATCCCACGTTGCCGACATGCCCAATGGTATCGGGAAAATAGTGCGGTGCCCGTGTATTACATCAAGCCCAAATATTAAAGGTATATGCAGGCGGCTGTTCTTCACCGCCAGTTCCTGCGCTTTGCGTACATTCTCTACACCGTACAAACCAAATATACCGCCTATTTGCCCTTTGGCTATGCCATTATCCACCCCATTGTTAGTAACCGAACCTGTAACGGCCATACCGCTGGTAACCAGGTTAAGCTGGCCAATCTTTTCGTCAACAGTCATTTTCTTCATCAACCCGCTTACAAATGCATTCATTTTTGCATCGGCAGATGGAGTTTGCGCCATGGCATTGCCCAGCGGAAAAACCAAAATTGCGGCAGCCGCTATTTTAAAGAAGGGTTTGTTTGTAAAAAAACTTTTCATTGGAATAACCTGGGTTTATATGTTTACTATAACACCAATAAATAATGTTAATTTCTCCATTATTAAAGTTTATTAAACTTATTGGTTATAATTGGTTGTTAAAAAAATGTAAACAATGGGTGTAATTGGTACACAATTGTAGATATTAAATTTAAACATTCAAAGTATTTTTGTATAATAGTATAAATGCTGAATAAAGAACAACTGGAACAATTTTCTGCCGGTGCCATAGAGCTTTACCTCGATCATATTTCCATTGATTGCGTGGTATTTGGTTTCCACGAAGGGCAAATGAAAGTGCTTATGCTAAAAAGCAAAAATGAGGACGGCTGGCAGCTACCTGGTGGGTTTGTGCAAAAAAGGGAGCCGATAGATGAAGCGGCTAATCGTATTTTAGCTACCCGTACCGGCGTTGCAGAAGTTTTCCTGAAACAATTCCACGTATTTGGCGACCCGGACCGAAACCGGCTGCATAACGAGCAATACAACGATATTTTACCCAAGGAGAAAAACTTCTTTTCGCACCGTTTTATATCTATAGGATACTATGCGCTGGTAGATTTTTTTGATGCCATACCCAGCCCGGACGAATTCAGCGAGTTATGCGCCTGGCGCGACCTGAACGACCTGCCGCCTTTTTTGCTCGACCATGAATTGATATTTAATACTGCCCTGGATACCCTGCGCCTGCAATTGAGCTACCAACCTATTGGTTATAACCTGATGCCTAAAGAATTTACAATGCCCGAATTGCAGAAGCTTTACGAAACCATCCTGGGCAAAAAACTGGACAGGCGCAACTTTCAGCGCCGGATACTGGGATTTGGCATATTAAATAAACTACCGCAAACACGCAAAGGCGGTGCACATAAGGCCCCTTATTTATATTCCTTCGACCTGGAGAACTACCAGGCGGCTTTGAAAGAGGGCTTGAAGAGCGGTTGGTAAACCATCGCTGAAATAATAACTGAACTGAAGATAAACACTCCGGGAAGCAATCCGCCCATACAAGGTATTTTATATCTGGCATTTAGCTAAATTAAACAGCAGTTTTAGAAGCAAACTCCTGGCCGGCTAATTTTTTAATTGGCGGTTTATTCGGACTTCAGACAAAAAAATTTTTATTTCCCAACCAACTCTTTATATTTGCACCGCTAATCTATAGTATTACTATACAAAAAATGGACTTGTACAAACAACATCATCTGCATATGCACCATCACCGCCCGGTGATGAATAGATAATGTATGTTTCTACGCGAAATAACAGCCCCATTTTATTATAGTACCTTAAACTCATTTTGTGAAAACACTAAAAATAGCGATCCAAAAATCGGGTCGGCTCAACGAAAAATCCGTTGAATTATTAAAGAATTGCGGCCTTAATTTTGAAAATTACAAGAGCTCGCTTATCTCTCCCGTATCCAATTTCCCTTTAGAAATCCTTTTTCTGCGCGATGACGACATCCCCGAATACGTTCAGGATGGCATAGCCGACCTGGGTATTGTTGGCGAGAACGTGATAGAAGAAACCGAAGTAGAAGTTGCTTACCTGCAACGCCTTGGTTTTGGTAAATGCTCGCTTAAAATAGCAGTACCAAACAACAACAACATAGCTACCCTTGCCGATTTAAACGGTAAGGCCATCGCTACTACCTATCCCGTTATTTTAGGTAAATACCTGAAAGAGCAAGGCATTACCTCCGATATCCGCACCATTTCGGGTTCGGTGGAGATATCTCCGGGGCTGGGTTTAAGCGATGCTATTTGCGATTTGGTATCAACCGGCGGCACCTTAAAAAGCAATGGTTTAAAGCCTTTTGCTGATGTGATGAGCAGCGAGGCAGTATTAATTGGCAGCAAAGGCAGCGAAAACAACGACTTGATTCAGGAGTTGATACAACGTATTCAGTCGGTATTACGTGCAAAGGAAACTAAATACGTGGTGCTGAATGTAAAACGCGATAACCTGGATGCCGTGATCGCTTTATTGCCGGGCGTAAAAAGCCCCTCGGTAGTGCCATTGGCCGAGGCGGATTGGGTGGCGGTACACACCGTTATACCCGAACGCGACTTTTGGGACCGCATAAGCCAGCTGAAACAAGCCGGCGCGCAAGGCATTGTAGTAATGCCGATTGAGAAGATAATATTATAGAAGAGCCCCACCTAAATCCTCCCCGGAAGGGAGGACTTTAAGTGAATTGGAGGCTATAAAATTAAAGTCTCCCCTACCGGGGGAGATTTAGAGGGGGCTAAATGGAAATTTTCAATTACACGGATTTAAGTAAGGACGAAATAACAAAGCTCGTGCAACGCAACGTTGACCCGGCGAATGAAATACGTGCTTTGGTAGAGGATGTTATAGAACACGTAAAAGAAAACGGCGATCGCGCTTTGTTTGATTACGCACACAAGTTCGACAAGGTAGAATTGGACAAACTTTATTTGGATAAAACCGAACTGCAGGAAATTGCAGCGGCTGTTTCGCCAGATCAGCAGGAGGCTTTGCAAACGGCTTATGCCAATATCTACAAATTCCATAAAGCGCAGCTAAAAACCGAGGATAAGGTAGAAACCATGCCCGGCGTAACCTGCTGGCGCGAATTACGTGCGATAGAAAAAGTTGGCCTTTATATCCCCGGCGGCACAGCCGTTTTGCCATCTACCTTTTTGATGCTGGGCATCCCGGCAAGGATAGCGGGCTGTAACGAAATAGTTGTTTGTTCGCCGCCACAGAAAAACGGCAAGGTAAATGCTTTTATCGCATACGTTGCGCTGATGCTGGGCATTGATAAGGTGTACTTAGTGGGCGGCTCACAGGCGGTTGCGGCAATGGCTTATGGTACGGAAACGATAACTAAGGTTGATAAGATTTTTGGGCCTGGCAACCAATTTGTAACCAAGGCCAAGACCATCATACAGTCGACTACAACAACTGCTATTGATATGCCAGCAGGCCCATCAGAAGTATTGGTAATAGCTGATGAAACCTCCAAACCTGCGTACGTTGCTGCCGATTTATTGGCCCAGGCAGAGCATGGGATAGATAGCCAGTCCATATTAGTTTGCACTTCGGAAGCCATTGCGGCGCAAACACTAAAAGAAGTTGAAAAGCAATTAGCTGTGCTGCCCCGTGCTGAAATTGCCCGCCAGGCGATACATAACTCATACATTATCATCACCAATACCTTGACTGAAGCAATGGATTTCAGCAACGAATATGCGCCAGAGCACCTGATTTTAGCAACTGAAAAGTGGCCAACTTTAACACCTAAGATCATCAACGCCGGCTCGGTATTCCTGGGTAATTTAACCCCCGAAAGCGTGGGCGATTATGCATCGGGTACTAACCACACACTGCCAACCAGCAGCTATTCAAGGGCTTATTCGGGTGTATCGGTAGATTCGTTTATAAAGAAGATCACTTTCCAATTTTTAACGGAAGTAGGCATACAAAACATAGGCCCGGCTGTAGAGATACTGGCGGATATGGAGGGGCTGCACGCGCATAGGAATGCGGTGTCGATCCGCCTTAATAATAAATAACTAACTAAAATGAAGGCCCTCCTTTACATAACATGCATTGTTTTAATTGTTGGCTGCCGTGGCAAGGTTAACCATACGGCAATTGATTCTGTACCTAAGCTGCAGGCATCGAGGGTAGATACAACCAGCAAATCGGCAGTATTTAAGCCCTACAAACTCATAGATGGTTTTATAGCAACAGATACAGGTTATGCAGATGCTGTAGTAATAGGCGGCACTTATGCCGTGGTGTTTCGAAACGGCGCTTTGTTAGACACGATAGAAAAAGGGTTTGGCATTCGGAAAGTTATTGATGGCATGTATTTTTTCCAGGTTGTGAAGAGCGCAAAAGCGGATGAAGAAGAACTCCAATCGTCCCCAGCTGGTTATACAAAAACAATTAGTGCCACTTTTGCTGAATATAAGTTGCTCACTGGCGGCAAAAAACAGGATTTCTCAACGTTGGCCCCTAATTTCAGTGATTATTTTTCGTCACCTTATGTTATCAAAAACAAAATTTATTATTGGCAGATAAAGAAAATCGACACGGCCGGAAATAACAGCATTTCCGCCGCAGAATACAATCCGGTTACCAAAAAAACAATAAGCCATTACCTGTTTAATGACGATATCGGAAGCGACGATAGCGGTTATTTTTGGTATCCGTACCTAAAGAAAGACACCATTTACTTCCAGGACGGAAAAGAAAAAGTGTCGAAATTTTCAAAAGAGTTTAAACCGTATAATTAAACAAGATTTGGCAACTCCTATGAAAGTTGCCAAATCCGAATACAGAATAACATGTTCGATATAAATACCCTACTCCGCAAAAACATCAAAAACCTAACCCCCTACTCTTCCGCAAGGGACGAGTTCCAGGGAGAGGCCAGCGTGTTTTTGGATGCGAACGAAAATGCTTTTGGTTCGCCGCTGCCTGCTGCTTACAACCGCTACCCCGACCCGATGCAGCATGCCGTAAAAATGCGCCTGAAAGAAATAAAAGGCTTGCCGGTGCGCAATATATTTGTAGGTAACGGCAGCGACGAGGCTATCGATATCCTGTTCCGCAGTTTTTGCAACCCGGGCGTGGATAATGTAATTATTTGTCCGCCTACCTACGGCATGTACCAGGTTTCGGCAAATATTAATGATGTAGAAACCAAAAAAGTACTGCTTACTCATGAGTATCAACTCAACCTGGAGGGTATTGCCGAAGCAATTGACGAGCATACCAAACTCATCTTTATTTGCTCGCCTAATAACCCCACCGGCAACTCCATCAACCGCGAGGATATTGAAACGCTGCTGGCCAACTTCAATGGTATTGTGGTGGTAGATGAAGCTTATATCAACTTTAGCCGCCAAAAAAGTTTTATACAGGAACTTACGGAATATGCCAACTTAGTGGTGATGCAAACCCTCTCAAAAGCATGGGGATTAGCAGGCCTCCGCGTAGGCATGGCCTTCGCCAGCGAGGAAATCATCGAAGTAATGAACCGGGTAAAGCCACCTTATAACGTAAACGAGGCATCGCAACAATTAGCACTGCAGGCACTGCAGAACGTGCAGCAGGTAAACGAATGGATAAAGGAAACCCTCATCCAGCGCGACAAACTGGTCCTTACCTTAAAAGAGATGGCTTTCGTACTTGATATTTATCCATCGGATGCCAACTTTGTGCTCGTGAAAACCACTAATGCAACCGGCATTTACACATATTTGGTAGATAAAGGCATAATCGTACGCAACCGCACCAATGTAGAGCTTTGCGAGGGCTGCCTCCGCATCACCATTGGCACACCCGAAGAAAATAAGACATTAATAGACACTTTACAGCACTACAAATGAGCAAGCTGCAAAAAATACTCTTTATAGACCGCGACGGCACCATCATCAACGAAACACCTGATGAGCAGATAGATTCCTTCGCCAAGCTTACCTTTTACCCGGGTGCGCTGCAATACCTGCCAAAAATTGCCGCCGAGCTGGATTACGAACTGGTAATGGTAACCAACCAGGATGGTTTAGGCACTTCGGTTTACCCCGAGGATACCTTTTACCCGGTGCATAACCTCATCATCAAAACCTTTGCAAACGAGGGTGTACACTTCACTTACGAGGCTATCGACCGTACCTTTCCTGCAGACAACGCCCCTACCCGCAAACCGGCGACAGGTTTATTGACCCAATACCTCGACGAAACAAAATACGACCTCAAAAACTCCTTCACCATTGGCGATAGGAAGAACGACGTACTGCTGGCTAAAAACTTGGGCGCAAAAGCCATCTGGATCAACAATAAATCGGGCCTGGGCGATGGGGAATTTCAACCCGAATTGGATAACGATATCGCCGGCGTAGTTGCCTTGCAAACCACCGAGTGGAAAGATATCTATGAGTTTTTAAAACTCGGCGAGCGCATTATTGAACACCGCCGCACCACCAAAGAAACCGACATTTACATCAAATTAAACCTGGATGGTACCGGCGAAGCAAAGGTCTCAACCGGCCTGCACTTCTTCGATCACATGCTGGATCAGATAGCCCGCCACGGCGGCATCGACCTGGAAGTTACCGCCAAAGGAGATCTGCA